>CACVKW010000584.1 GCA_902749685.1 Olavius sp. associated proteobacterium Delta 1
AACCATTGGCCGAATTCCACCACCCGCTTCTGATGGCATGATGGACAAAAATGGCGACGCTTGCATGAGAATGCCAATAAAAATTCATGGCCACAATCTATTATCATTGAATTTATTACATTTGAATTTAGTGACATGTCTGGAAAATACTCAGCTTATACTAGAATATCAAGGGTTTTTGATGTGTGTGATATCCTCACCTTTTGGACGGCTAGCTCAAAAGTGCATCTTTACAAATTGCCAGCCTGAAATTTATGCCTGCCTTGTCGCCCTGCGTTTTATGGCGGGTCTTTGGATGAGGATTAAACATTCCTTTTTGCCTCAAAAAAAAATCGTTATAAGCTCTAAAATCGGTCCTGTTCTGGCTTAAATCTTTGATAAACGAGCATCCAGTCCTATACGACTCCATAAGATTAAATTCGGCCTGATCCCATTGTGAAGGCGAAAGAAAGGATTTTAAAATTATTGACAACTTAATTTACTGCTGATAAAAATCTATTATTTTTGGATAGTTATATTACCAAATTAAGTTTGGGTTCGTGTGTTTTTTGATAGTTCGGCAATACCCACTTGAGAAAGCGAGATTCGTACTGGTGATGCTTGCTTCCTTTTCAGATTGGACCAGAGGCCGCCAAGTGCCCTTTATGAGCACCAATAACGGTGCTCTAGGGCTTGCATTTCAGGAGTGGCGTCACTTTAAGGAAGCCTTTGCTCCAGAGTTGACCGCACGGGCAATTCAAGAAAATCCGATTCCAGTCAATCGATGCATAGATCCCTTCGGTGGTTCTGGAACAACCGCAATATCCTGTCAGTTTTTAGGTGTTGAACCAATAACTATTGAGGTTAATCCTTATCTCGCTGATCTCATTGAGGCAAAATTGACAACTTACGATCCAGATGCGATAGCAAGAGATCTCGGGATAGTTTTGCGATCAGCTATGAAAACTAGGGTTGACGCGGTCCTTATGTTACCTCCGGATGCACCACAGACGCTTATTGAACCAGGACTAAATGGCCGCTGGATCTTTGACTATGCAGTAGCTCAAAGACTTGGAGGGTTGATAGGAGCAATTCAGAGTCTTGAAAATGAGAAGCACCGGCGTCTATTTCATGTGCTTCTTGGAGGTATCCTGCTGGAAGTCAGCAATGTAATAGTTAATGGAAAAGGTAGGCGATATCGAAAAAGTTGGCAGAAAAGACCACGCGATGCGAATAAGGTAGAAAGACTTTTTAGCGGTGCCGTTCGAAATACAATTTCAGATATCTATCGTTTCAGAAACCGAGCACAACTTAGCTATACACTTATTAGGGGTGATGCTCGGTGCCACATTGAGGATTTACCCAAATGTGAACTGTCGGTCTTCTCACCCCCTTATCCAAATTCGTTTGATTACACGGATGTTTATAACCTTGAACTCTGGGTTCTTGGTTATCTGGATACCCGTACTGCAAACTCTAACCTCCGCAAATCAACGCTGTGCTCACACGTTCAGATCGACCGAATATACCCACCAAAACTGGCTGGTTCACCTACCCTTGATAAAGTGATAGATAAGCTTTCTCAAGTAACAACAAAACTATGGCACAAACGTATTCCCGATATGGTGGGCGGCTATTTCGCGGATCTCTTTAAAGTTTTATCCAATCTTCAATCATTGCTCCACCACAAAGGTCGCGTTTGGCTTGTCGTAGGAGATAGCCGCTATGCCGGTGTTACAATACCGACAGCTGCTATTATCGACGAACTAGCGCCAACGTATAGTTTCAGAACATTATTTGTGGAACCATTCCGCTCAATGCGTTCTTCCGCCCAGCAAGGTGGGAGACAAGAATTATCAGAAACCCTCGTAGTTCTCAACTCGACGATGAATCTGTAGTCGATTCTACTATCCTATATACCTTTGAGCTGGAATAAAGGTACCAGCGTCGAAGTTCAACATTTTTTTCCTCAGCAAAATTGTTATAAGGTTCGAAGCATACGCTGCCGTTGTCGGTCTTACGCATATCAAAACAGCAGAGTGCCGCAAATCGATGTCCTTTTTCTTTTCGGTACATATATGCCTGCCTTATTCCTTCTTCAATCCATTCTCTAACATTAGTGTCGGAGTATGAACTCCCTGTTTCTCCATAACTGCGAAGAACCTTAAGTTCTATAACTGCAATATTTATAACGTTTTCTCGATTAAATGGATCTGGCTCTTCTATATGCAAATCAGCCCTACCGGCGGTGCCAGCAGATTCATGATAGATCCTACATGTGGGAAATGCACCGGCAAATGCTGGTTTTAAAAATGCCTGCACACGATGTTCCGCATTTCTATAAGGACGGAATTTGCTGGAGTTTTTCCATAGTTTGTTTCCTTCTGGTTGTGCGTCTGGTGTTATTAGACACTGATTATATACACGATTTATTATATCACAGATTTCCTGTATGGTGATATCGCTGCAGTCTATACGAAGGCTTATACGATCATCTGGAAGTCTCATACCATTGTGGTAATATCGCACTTCCGTGACTGGAGGTCTTGGATCAACAACAACAGCAGGTACTTCGCCAACATTAATTTCATCCGTAACTATACGGAATATTTCATCCGCAACATCGGTAATTATTGGTTTCATCTTGCCTGCTATAACAGGGGCATTTACAAACCATATTTTACCTGCGAGAACAGTCATCCCGGAATCTATCATCGGCTCCCGTGGCAAATCCCCTTGCGCATAAGCATCTGGAGCAAGCAAAAAAACAGAGAGCTTTCTAGGGTCGGTATTGCCCTCATCAATCCGTTCACGTTTTCTTACTACATTTACAACTCCGCGAATAAACCGAATCGTTTCGTCGATATCAAAGTCCGATCCAACGTTTGAGAACTCTTGAAGAGTTGAACGAAGGTCATCCTGACTCCATCCACCGAGACCGGAATATGTGCGATCAAGAGGCATGGACCCTCCTACGAAGATGACGCACGTATAAATGAAGTTTCTCTCCAACGGTAGCTTTAGTGCCGCCCGGCATCAATTCGTCAAAATAATTAGCAGCATTTACACTGGGATTTCTGCGCCTCCATTCATCAAAGTCAACTACATTATTATCACTTGTCTCGGGATCAGAATACGTGGCATCCTCAACAAACGCACGTTCAAGTTCATCCTCACCAAGGGCGGAAATGGCATAAGCAAGTTCACTAACAAAGGATGAGAACCGTTCTTCATCCGGCAATTTATGCAAATAATCAATGGCGGGTTGAGCCATAGAGCGGTTCAAACGATATTTTCCTTCAAGACGCCATTTTTTCGGCGAATCCTGTACATGAGTAACATTCGAGATTTGAACCATTCCTAATCCAACGAGCCGATCCAGATCTCTCTGCAGTGTCGGGTAAAAAGGTCCGCCTTTTCTTTTCAATATTTTTCCGTTGAGGGCCGGCATGTCCCAGACCGGTGCCATAACATTTGCAAGATATTCAAAACCGTGAAATGGAATGATCCCCATTGGAATCAGCCCAGCATGTTCTGCTCCATCCAAAAGGATGAGTATCCTTGCTTGTTGACGCAGAGTCTTAATAGGATACATATCAGACTCGGGTATCATTTTGCGTGTCCTGACTGTGCGAAGGCATTTTCTCTAGCCTTTTTGTATTCATCGATAAGGCTCCGAACAGCTGCAGTTGGTTCAGCTACTTCAAACAGGTCAATCAGTCGATCACCCACGTCATCTAAGTCATCATGGCCACACTCCGCCAGAAGTTGTGGCACAAACTTGCCATCACTAAGGTTTGATGTAACAAGAAGCCTATTGTCTTGTTCAGAAGAGGCAAACCTTCCAAGCACTTCTGCCGCTCGATGTGTAAACACGGCGTCTAATGAGGACTCTGGTGCGTCAATGACAAGAGTCGCTCCATATTCCGGGTCTGCCGCTGCCATTAGTGCCATTCTAAATGCCAAATCAATAAATTCTCGTTGGCTTTCAGAAACCTGATCTGGTCCGCTACGCCTAACCGGAGAGTGAAAAGAAGCAGAAGTCATATCCATCTCAAACACAGGGAATTCAATAACAGGGCCTAATTGCCCAACCTTTTCTCCGCGCTGAGACCATACGAGAGAGCATTCTTCCACAAGAAAAGCTTGAGCATATTTTTCAAAATTTTCCTGAATTTGTTTAGGACTTCTTAATAGCGCATCTTTCACGCTACTAATAAATTTAACGAATTTCTCCCGTTCAGAGTCTAATTCTCTCTTTAAAACTTCTAAACTTTGATGGAGTGATGATAACTCTTTACGTTGTTGATGAAGCTCGGCCTCTTCAGGAGGTAATCGCTGCAATAAAGATTCAATACGATCTCGTCTCCGAGATATTGTTGTATCAAGCTCGTGCAAGCTGTTTTGAACTTCTTGATATGCTGCCTCCGCTTTTCGCAGCTGAGCCCCTGAGTCCTTCACCCTCCTTTCAGCCTTTGCAAGTCTCTGCATATTTATCTTTAATCTCTCGTCGGACAGGTCAGTAGTTACTGAATCTTCTGATGTTAGGGTTTGTATCGATGAACCGCAGACTATGCATTGGGACTTAACAATTCGAGATTCCAAGGAGGATGCTACTTCTGGAACATCATTGCCGCATACAAGACACTCTGACTCAGTGATTAAATGAGCAAAAAGGTAAGCGGCCGTTTCTGAAGCAGACGGAAAATGTTCTTTTAGCACCATAAGTTTTGCCTTCTCAAGTGCTCTAAAGGCATTCTCCCTATCTTGCTCGGCTTTTAAAAAGTTAAGTCTCTCCTTCCTCCTTTCTGCATCCACTTCTAAAGCTTGTTCATCAAAATCATTGCGCTGCTGTTCACTGACCTCCTGAAGCTCGACTAGACTCTTGAGTTCTTCGTGCACGTCGATCGAAGAATCCTCCATTTTCTCGATTTTCTTAAGTCTGCGTTCTCGGCCCCTTAAAACTGCGCCCATATTGCGTGTCTGGCTATCTAGCTCAAGCACACGACGTTCTGATTCTGTCCAATTTCTTGCAGAATCAGCGGGTAGGAATAGAATTCGCAAGATTTGCCTTTGTGCAGTGGCATCCCATACGAGTTCCCTTCTGTCCTCGAAATAAAACGTTAGATGTCGAAGTAATAGAATCCAATCGCCGAAAGACCATACGCCAGCCATTTCAGCTATTTTGGTTTGATACGAGTTAATCTCATCTGAAGACAACTCTTCATTATCAACTGAAAAATTTAACAAGCTGAGATCTGATAGCCGGCGGGTGACAGAAATTGAATGTTTGCCAAGGCCAAATGACAGATGTGCGACTGCATTTTGAGCGTAATCTGCCACGCGATTAGAAAAAAGCTTCAACCTCGTTCCACGGAGTAAGGTCGATTTTAATCTTCGTGTACCGAGATCACCTCCAGTATCTAGTCCAGGGATGTCATAAGGGCCCGAAAGCAAGCGGTAAATAATCCAAACAAGAGTGGTTTTACCCAGGCCATTAGCTCCGAGAACAAGTGTGAGTCCCGGTTGAAAGGTAGCTTCTAAGCCCTTTCGATCAGCATTGGTGCCCGGGTAAAGGCCATATTCTTTAACAGAAAGAGATTTAAATATAGGAAAGCGTACCATATTTGATCCATCAGTATGTAAATTGGCAGATCGGAATCCTCTATATAAGTAAATATTGTTTTTTCATAAAAATCAAGGAAATGATTCTTAAATAATTCATAGAGAATACGGATATTGCCGATTCCTCTGAAAAGAGAATATCATCATAAAAAACCAAGCAAAGGAGCTATTTAAAATCGTACGCTCATAAACAACTCTTATTGCATCCAATGTAAAGAATACTTGCATTATGTTGCGAGCCGCTCTATCCTATTAAAAACATTGAGCATTTAGATTTTCGCTCAGGATATCCAAAATTTTCAAAAAAAGCAACCTGTTATCTGTCTCTTCCATTGTTTTCGGTCGTGTACTGACAACATAATAATTATGGCGTATTTACACACCTGGTTGATTGACCCTAAATGTCCAATTCCGTTAAAGACTATCGAGCCAGGCCATCATGTCTTGAATATTTTCCCCTTCAAGCAGCTCATCAATTTTATGCTCGATGGTTAATTCCGATTTCATATACTCGACGAGCTGTTTCTGGATACGTCGCCTGTGGTTGAGATCCAACTGCAAATATAGTGTTGTAGACTGCACGTTATCATGACCCAGATGGTTCTTGATGTCAGTTATTGCTTGCCCGCGACAGAGCAGATCCATAGCCCTGGAGTGACGGAAGCTATGAACCGGACTGATGATTTTGAGCCGTTTCGCCGGCAGGACCATCGACAGATGTTTTTTGCATATTCGGTAAATGCCATGCCGGGTTAGTCCCTCACCGCGCTGATTGATGAACAGGCGGTGCTGGTAGCTGGGTTTTGGGACAATGCGGTATCTTTTGATATAGACTTGAAGCAGCTGTACTGTCCGGGGTTCAAGTTTTACAAGCCGGAACCGATTGCCCTTGCCGAGAATGGCCATGGTTTTCTGCTCCGGGTTAAAATAGTCAAGGTTCAGATCCGCGATTTCACTGGCTCTAGCCCCTGAGTCATAGAGCAGGTGCAATAGGGTATAATCCCGGAAGCCTTCTTTGCTGCGGATATCGACAGATCCAAAAACCTTTAGAATCTCGTCATTGTAGAGGAAGCCGACCAGAGGCTTTAAAGACCGTTTTTGAGGGATATTGAGGATGGTATCTGCCAGCTCATGCTGCTGCGGATAGATAAATCGGATCATTTTGGCAAAAGATTTGATGGCCGCCAGGCGGTTGTTGCGGGTTGCGGACTGGTTGTTACGCTTTTTTTCAAGTTGATTGAGGAAGCCTAAGATTAAATCAGACGAGAAGTGCTCAAGCCTTAGAGACTCAAATTTAATGCCATGGTATTGTGCGGCAAATGGCAGCAGGAGCTTGAATGTATCACGGTATGCTTTGACAGTATGCGGACTCAGCCCCTTGATGTGGGTCAGGTACTGGTCGAAGAACCTGTGAATGCAGGTAGAAAGCTTCATTCTTTTGTTTCCTGCCAGAGAATAAAATCGACCAATTGTTTTCTACTGAGGGCATCGGTGACTCTAAGATACACACTAGTATACTTGTATTCGCAGTGGCCCATATATGCGGCCAGCACCGGCAGAGCATTCTGAGCAGAATCTCCGCGCTGTTTAATTCTTAACAAGGCGGCTACAGCGAATGAATGACGAAGGCTGTGAGGCGTCGGTTGAAGGAGGTTCACATTGCCGGTGACTCGCCTGGGTTGGTCAAGCTCGATATCTTTGACAGCCTTTATGAACAAGCGACGGACCTGAGAATCGGTTAACGGCTGTTGGTTTGCGCGAACCAGAAGATAGGGGCTTTGATTGTCGCGCATCAGGATCTTTCGGACGCTGAGGTAGTTATCGATCTGTGCCATAACCGCAGCGGGCACCGGTATGAGCCTGTCTTTGTTGAACTTGGTCTTTTCGACATAGAGGGTTCCGTCATCGCGCCGGTAATGGTGTTGTTTAAGCCTTAAAGGCTCCGAGATTCTCAGCCCACAGCGGGCCATGAGCAATATCGCCGTATAGATGGCCAGGTTTCTTAGAAAAAGCTTTTTTGTATGATGGAACCTTTTGCACACAGAAGCCAGTAGCTGGTTGGTTTGTTCGGGTGTAAAAATAAAGGGAACGATGACATTTTTTTTCAGCTGCCCGATGTTGCCGACCGGGTTTTGTTGGTAATACCCTTGGCGCACCATATATTCAAAGAAGACACGTACAGCGGAAAGAAGTGCATTTACAGAACTTGGCTGCATGTTTAGATTGGCTCTCATTTCAAGAAAAAACGAAGGCTCAAGCAACTTCTCTTTGCTTTGATTCTTTTTTAGATATCGATCAAAAGCCCTTAGCTGGGATGTAAATCCTCTCATCTTGTATCCCAGACCTTTACGATAGACCAAAAACTCATCGAGTCTGGGTGCCATGAAGCTTTCAAAGGGTTTCATCGAACAAAACCTTTCGCATCAGTTCGGTGTCAATATGAAGATACGCCTGGCTGGATTGAATATTGTGGTGTCCCAGCATCTCTTTGATTTCAAAAATGGAGCGGCCGATCTTAAGAAGATTCTGAGCATATGTATGCCTGAGCCAATAGGCTGAACTTGACAGCCCAGCCTCTTTCATGGTTTTACCGATATAATAGACTACCGTATTGGCGCTAACGGGCCGGATGGGATTTTGACATGTTAAAAAGAGCTGCCGGAAGGTTGTCTGTGGTCTTGCCGTGGCAATGTAGGCGGCAATGGCCTTGAGGGTCATCTCGGGCAAAGGCAGGACGACAGGGACTTTGGTTTTCCTATCCGGCACACGAAGATTAGCATCGCTAAACGAGATATCATCGAGGGTAATCTTGCTGATCTCAATAGGCCGCAGCCCCAGGGTATAGGCCAGATACACCATAGCGCAGGTTCTGACATCGGTAACGGTGGACAGCTGAAGGCTGGAAAAGAGCGTTTCCACTTCCCGGGGCCGTAAGAACTTGGGCGGCTTAACCTGGTCAAATCGGCACGCTCCTACCAGCAGGGATGCAAGATCTTTTTTCAATATTTTTTTCTCATAATACAGGTACTTCAAAAATCCCCTCAAATAATGGCGATACGTTTTACGGGTGCTCTGCGCGACTTTAAACTCAGCCATGAACGCATCCAGGTGTTCGATTTTCAAAGTGCTAAGATCGATTTTGTTAGTTTCAAGGTAGTCATGGAAAGAGGCCAGAACCCTTCTTGTTCCCTTAATCAGGCCTTTAGAGACTGCTCTGGCTTGTTCAAGGTAGCAAAGGTATTGCTCATAAATGTCAGGCAATTGGATCTGGTAGTTCGGGATCTGTAAAGGCGCAGGGATGCGGCCATTGTCATGTAAATATCCCGAAAGGCCGATCAGAGCACGGGCGGCTTTCTTTACCCCGGTTTTGTTTCTAAATTTTATGAAGGTATTGAAGGTAAACATGTCTTTCCAGGAAACATCTTCTCTTATAGCGTAGATGAGAAAATCGGTTAGGATTTCGGTAAATCTTCCAACATTACGTCTGGCGCTATGCTCTGTGTCGGAGTTTATCCGGCATAAATAATCCAGGATTGCACCTGCCAGAATTCTGAGCTCTTTATTGGGCTCTTCATGAGATGTCTGTTTGTTCATTTTCCCCAAAAGGCATCCAGGGTTAGTTGACGAATGGTTGCCGGATCATACTTTTGCATCTGTTCTTGGGTTTTAAGTGTCTTAGATACGGATCGAGTTACTTTTTCGGGAAGGGATAAAACCTGGAAAAGATAACCGTCGAAGGCGATCATGTCTTGATCAATCAGAGCGTTTCTGGCCAGGATGTATTCATCCACTGAGATGCGCAAAAGGGTACCGATTTTATCGTAGCTGTAGTACGATAGACCGTTGCGATCGGCTACGATGATCAAAAACAGATATAAAAGCAGCTGGTGGTGATCAAGGATGGCCCAAAAGCCGTCGTGCAGGAAGCGGTGCTCAATGAATGCAAAACTGCCGGTGATTCTCCGTATACGAGCTGGCTCAAGGGGGTGTGTTTCAATTTGGCGGGACTTAGTCTTGGATCTCGGCTTACCTTTTTTCGTTTGACTGAAGCTCTTCTGCTGTTTGCCAGCAGGTATACCGATACTGTGGACAGGCCGTTTTGCTGGCCGTTGAAGATCATTGCGCAGGTTTTTCATCACAATTGCCTCCTTTTTGTTGATATTGGAGACAATTTATTCTCTTTTTTCCGGTGGGTCAGTACCCGTCTTGTGTTGGAATGGCGGTTTTTTCCCTTTTTTACGCTGCGGTCGGGGACCGAAGCCTATCGGCGGGGGTAAAACATACAGATATGCCCCGGCAGACATCCGTAGTACAGGTAAAGCGTACTCAACTCCAAGGGTGGCTTTAAACGAAGAAATGCTGGGCTGACAATCATGAAAAGCAGGGACAAGTTTTGTTAAGAGTCTCAGGGTCGTATGTATTAGAAACAGCCGGCGTCTGATCCAGCGCAAAACGCCGGTAAGACCGACATCGATCCGAAACCCGTACACAGCGGCTTCTTGACTCGGTGCGTTTTCGACTTTATTAATGGCAGTCTCGACGTCGATTAGAGATCCAGGCAACCGTGAGGATAGACAATCGGGAATCAAACTGAACGTGCTGTGCCCATCCGGACAGTACCAGCGAGCTATTTTCGTGCCCTCGGGAGATTGACGACTATAGGTACCATGTCTGGTGAACCCGCATCCGTCTTTGCTGTGAATGGGGCAATTGTCAAGTGCTGCGTCCTTCCAGGCCTGTTGGCGTACATATTCGTCGGCAGATAAAGCTGTGGCAAATCGTATCTGCATGGGAATCCATTGTCACAAAGATCAAAATATGCAAAAATATTGACCATGTCAAAGATAGGTCGCAATGCGCCATGTCCTTGTGGCAGTGGCAAAAAATATAAAAAATGCTGTCTGCTGAGTCAAGACGGAAGGCCGACGTCGGCCCCACCAATAAAATATAGGGCTGTTTATACCGACCTTGATCAGCTCTCTAATAGTGTAGTTGATCTGATAAATCAAAAGAAATTGGACAAGGCCGAAGCCGTGTCCCGAAGATTACTATCAGAGTATCCCGATCAAGTTGATGGCTTTGACCGCTTGGCTATGGTTTATGAAGCCAGGGGGGACAGAAAAAAAGCTGCCAAATATTACCGCAAAGCAGCGGATTTTGCGAGATCAAACCCAGGCTTTGGTAAAAATAGCATTGATAGGTTTTTGTCCGAAGCTAAACGGATGGAATCAGATCAATAAAACGCAGGCTATCCGTTTCATTTAAAACCATGGCAAGAAGAATAATCCATGGGAAGAAAAAAAGTATAAAAACCAAATTCAAAGAATATCATTGCTGTCCAAAATAATTTGAAAATCAAATACTGCCTTTAATAAAAACAGGCAGTTATAAACGGGAAATTAGTGATTTAGAAATCAGGTTG
>CACVKW010000585.1 GCA_902749685.1 Olavius sp. associated proteobacterium Delta 1
AAAGTGGAATTATTTATTTTCATCAAAAACGAGTTGGAGTTAGATAGGTTCGATATTTGTCGCTTCCACTAAATTTAATGCAGACAGGAGGGTAGCTGAATGAAAGTAATAAGCATTTGCATGGTATTTGTTTGCTGGTTGGGTTTTACGGGCGCATGGGCGGATGAGGAAACCGCCAATAACGTGCTGGATTATCGCTTTACTTTTTACGGCGGTGCCCAGTTCTATCAGGCAGACGGTAAATTCGGCTATATCAAGGAAGGGCAGCCCGATATTAAGGTTGACCTGGATGACATTGGTCTGAATGAAAATGAGGTTAGCCCGATCGTTGGAGGGATTATTAATTTTGGCAGGAAATGGACCCTGCGTCTTGATTACTTCGGGTATCACGACGATGGAAAAGCAACGGCAGACTTTAGTTTTGACTTCGATGATGTCCACTTTCCCCTCGGCGCTCGTGTTGACAGCAGTCTCGACTTGGACGTTTATGTGGCCAATCTTTCCTACAACTTTATTCATTCCGAGCGGGCTAGGCTGGGTGTGGGGCTTGGTGTGCATGCCGCCGACATCGATCTAGAAATTTCCGGCAAAGCCATAGTTGGTCCAACAGAGGTAGATTTAGGCAGCGGCGGCGCAGATCTGCTGGCACCCCTTCCAAATCTTTATGTAACGGGTGCATATTCTTTCACGGATAGGTTTTTAGCAAGAGGCGGGGCCGGGGGGATGAGCTTGAGTTACGGTGACTGGGATGGATCATTGTTCTTTGTCAATGCCTTTGTTGAATACTGGCCCTTTCGATACGCCGGATTCGGGGTAGGATACAGGTATCTTGACGCAGATGTAGACTATGACCCCGGGAATAAGAAAGAAACGTACGACTTTACACTTCCAGGGCCGGTGGTCTATGTGACAGCCGGCTTCTAAAAACCTGTGATATCATCAATTCCAGTTCTTAAGG
>CACVKW010000586.1 GCA_902749685.1 Olavius sp. associated proteobacterium Delta 1
AAATATCATTGCTGTCCAAAATAATTTGAAAATCAAATACTGCCTTTAATAAAAACAGGCAGTTATAAACGGGAAATTAGTGATTTAGAAATCAGGTTGT
>CACVKW010000587.1 GCA_902749685.1 Olavius sp. associated proteobacterium Delta 1
CAGCATTGTTGTCTCCGGGATCAAAACCCTGGACAATCTCGGCATTGTCCTGAACACCATCATTGTCCGAGTCCATATCCACCAGATTGTTCAATCCATCACCATCATAATCGACGTCCCAATCCG
>CACVKW010000588.1 GCA_902749685.1 Olavius sp. associated proteobacterium Delta 1
CACTATTTCATAGGAGGATTGATTGTTTATGACATAGATTCATTTTCTTTTTAGCTTCTGGCAGCTAAGTGATCTTGCTCGCCTTAAAAAAAACACTCATCCATTCCTGATCTAAAACCCTCCACTGTCGAAAAAGATATTTGCCTTTATATATGATCCTTGCTTCCCGTGCCGGGCTTGTCCAACCACAGGATAAGATTGTGGTTCGCTTCGCTCACACAATCTATCCTTATTTGTTATAAAAAGATCAATTAGTCCGATATGTTTACGCGGACGATAACAATTAAAAATGTCAGGATTAAAAGGCCAAGTATTTTCAGCCAATCTTTTCCCTTTAAAATAGGAAAAGGCCAAAAATAGTAAGCGAACGAAAGTTGCTGTCGCTTTATTGCGCGGTAAATTACATAATTACCTCCGCCAAGCCATGTGATAATAGCCAATATATCAAGGATTTCTAAAAATTCATTCAAGAAAATATCGCTCCAATTATCAAGATTAGCAAATTATTTACCGGGTAGCCGGGGGCTGTTGCCAGCCCCAAGCCCCCTCAGAACCGCGCTTGAAAGTTTCCCTTCACGCGGCTCAAGCCTCCCATAAGGCAAGCCCTATTGGGGCTACCCGCCGGAGTGAATTACATTCAAACCAACTTTGCGATACAGGCTGACAGTCACAATGCTTTTCGGCGGAAGGCGCACCAGCCAGCACAAG
>CACVKW010000589.1 GCA_902749685.1 Olavius sp. associated proteobacterium Delta 1
CATAACCTGATTTCGAAATCACCAATTTCGCGTTTATAACTGCCTGTTATTATTAAAGGCAGTATTTGATTTTCAATTTATTTTGGACAGCAATGTTAATGGTTATTGGTTAATAGCTTATACGGAATTAGTCCTGTATTAGTATTTCAACAATAATTCGGATCCTTTTAAACGAATAACCAATAACGAATCCGCCGGAGGCGGATTAACGAAAAACCGGGTGAAATAATGGAAGATAAGATCAGCAAATTTTTGTCGGGTTTGCCGGTTTTTTCCGGGCTGCCTAAAAAAGAGGTCTCTTTTGTCGTCGAAGAAATTACAATAAAAAAATACCCCAAAACTACCATCCTGTCCGTTCAGGGGCGCACAAAACTGGATTGCGTCTATATCATCAAGGAAGGGAGGATGGAGCTGTTTTATGAATCCCACGGCGAAAAGAATATCAAAGGTTTTTTAGAACCGGGTGATACTTTTGGCGGGGTATCCATTCTGATGAACGCCGGGATCTCGGTTCGCACCGTGCAGGTCATCGCTGATGCTACCCTTTATGTGTTGTCGCAGAAAGTGTTTCTGGAGGTTTGCACGCGCAATAAGAAATTCTACGAACATTTTGCCGGCCGGTTTCGCGCACAGATGTCCAATGAGTCCTATGCGTCCATAGTCGCCGCCGGACAGGCCCTGCATTTTATATCAGGGCTGGTGCCGTTTACTTTTCTTCCGGAAGAAGAAATCAGCCGGATTGCCGCGTCGATTTCGATAATCAACTATCCCGAGGATACCATGTTGTTTATCCAGGGGCAGTCAAAACTGGAGTACCTGTATATTATCAAGAAAGGCGCCGCCGACAGGTATTTTGAGGAAAAGGATAAAAAGACACTGCGCGGTATGTTAGGTGAAGGCGACATGTACGGCGGTATCTCAATGCTGATGAACAAAGGTCTCGCTATCCGCAGCCTGAGAGTAACCGAGGATTCGTATTTTTATATATTATCCAAAGAGATTTTCCTGGATGTCTGCCAGAAGTATGAAGCCTTTTCTGATTATTTCACGGATACATTCGGCAAACGAATGCTGGATCGATCCTATGCCGAAATTATTGCCGGTAATTTCAGGCCGGCGGAGATTTCTCCGGAATTTTTCAATCAGCCGGTTGAAAGTATCGTTAACCGGGAGCTGGTGTATTGCGATCACGAAATGCCGATCCAGGCGGCTGCGGCGGTAATGAGCCAGCACAATTCAAGCTCCATTTTCATTCGCGAGGCAGACGGCGAATTTGTGGGGGTTGTGACAGACAATGATTTGCGCAAAAAAGTCACGGCTACCGGCTACGACATTTTAAAACCCGTATCGGGCATTATGACCTCACCGCTGGTTACGGTTCCCTCCCAGGCACTTATTTTCGAGAGCATGATGGAGATGATGCAAAAGAATATCAAGCATCTTGCTATCCGGGACTCGAAGAACAAGGTCGTGGGCGTCATCACCAATCGCGATTTGCTAAAAGCCCAGGGCCAATCGCCCTTTTTCATCGTGCGCGAGATTGCCCAGGCCCGGTTTGTTAATCAAATTGTCCAGGTTCATCGCCAGGTTCCCCAGCTGATCCAGGCCTTGATCAACACCGGGGCCAAGGCTCAAAATGTTACCCGTTTTTTAACTACGGTCTCCGATGCCATTTTACAAAAACTCATCGGTTTTGCGATAGATGAGATGGGTCCGCCACCGGCCAGATTCGTGTTTATGATTTTAGGCAGTGAAGGCCGCAAAGAACAGACGCTCAAAACCGATCAGGACAACGCCATTATCATTGAAGACCTGCCTGCCAAAGCGGCCCAAGAAGCCATGGGCTATTTTTTAAACTTTAGCGAAAAAGTCTGCGGCTGGCTAGATGAAGTCGGCTATGATTTTTGCAAGGGCGGTGTTATGGCTAAAAACAGACAATGGTGTCAGCCATTGAAGGTCTGGAAGAATTATTTTAAGCAGTGGATTCACACCGCCGAACCGGAAGCCTTGCTGCAAGCCAGCATTTTCTTTGATTTTAGGGGCGCCTACGGAGAGACGGATTTAATCGACGAGCTGCGCGATGATCTGTTCAAATCACTGGTCGGGTGGCCCGGATTTTTCAGGCATCTTGCCGAAAACGCTGTGTTTTTTACACCGCCCATCGGTTTTTTTCGCAATTTTCTGGTCGAGTCCAAGGGCGAGCACCGCGACAGCTTTGACATCAAAGCCGCCATGCGACCGGTGGTTGACTACGCCCGCATCTATGCCCTGAGTAACCGGATCGCAGAAACCAATACTTTGGGACGTCTCCATGAATTGCTTGATCAGAAACAACTTTCGGCCCAGCAATATCAGGAACTTGATACGGTTTACAGTTATCTGATGCAGCAGCGTTTTGTACGTCAGATCAAAGCTTCCATCGAAGAAAACGGCAAACCGGATAACTACATCAATCCCAAAAAACTCTCCCGCATCGAGCAGACGACACTCAAAGAAATCTTTAAACGCATCGAGAAGTTTCAGGCGAAGCTAAGCTTCGACTTCACGGGCATGGCTTGATCCGGACAAGCCGAAATTGAAAATTGAATATTTCAAAAAGGATGGCATGTCTGTGAACTTCGAAGAACTGGATTACCGGCAAACGGCTTTAGGTGAATTGATTCTGCGGCGGCGGCGTGCGTTGGAAGCGGACGGTCGTGAGATATTCGAGGTGAAGCTTAATGATGAATACCTCATGTCGTCGCTGTTTCATGAAGGCGAAGTGGCGCTGACCGATTTCGGGTTGGCCGAGCTTACGGGCCAAGGCTGGGATGTTGTGATCGGGGGATTGGGTTTGGGCTACACCGCGGCGGCCGTCTTGAAATATGATCAGGTCGCGCGAATGATAGTGGTGGAGGCTCTGGTGCCGGTGATTGATTGGCATCAGCGTGAACTTGTTCCCAATGGTAGACTGCTTTCGGCAGATGTCCGATGCCGCTATTACCACGAAGATTTCTTTGCGCTCGCGCGGGGCGACGGCTTCGATCCGGATGATCCGGGACACCTGTTCGACGCCATACTTCTTGATATTGATCACACACCGGATGCCCTGCTTAATTCCAGTCACGCAGACCTCTATTCGCAGGAGGGGTTGATGCGCCTGCGAGCGTTTCTCAGGCCGGGGGGCGTGTTCGGGTTGTGGTCAAATGACGAGCCGGACGAAGAAATCCTGCTCATTCTGTCCAGTGTGTTCGATCAGGTTGATGGACATGTCGTCGAGTTTGAAAATCCGATTCAGGGCAAAACGGCGACGAATGGGGTATACATCGCGAAAGTCGAGAAAAACACAGCTTTGCTATACTAGCGACGTGTGACTGAATATCGATAGAGGCTCGCATGCTTACCGAGAAAGAGAAAATGCTTGCTGGCGAAATGTATGATGCTGCGGATCCTCAGCTTGCCGAGGAGCGGCGGCGGGCACGGGACCTTTGCAAATCGCTAAACGAGTCGCATGACAACGAACAGGAGTTGCGCGAACGCATTATCCGGAAATTATTCGGCTGTGCAGGTGATGCAATCTGGGTTGAGCCCCCCTTTTACTGTGACTACGGCGCCAATATTACTCTTGGAAATATGGTCTTTTTTAATTTCAACTGCGTCATCCTGGATCCGGCGCCGGTTGTCATCGGCAGCAACGTCCTATTCGGTCCAGCGGTAAAGCTTTGTACGGCCATGCACCCCATGAGCGCTTCAGAGCGGCGTACGTGGCGCGAGTTTGCCCGGCCAATAGTGATCGGCTCCGATGTCTGGGTCGGTGCCGGGGCGATCATTTGTCCGGGTGTTCGTATCGGATCTCGATCTGTAATTGGTGCCGGCAGCGTGGTCACCCGGGACATCCCGGCAGATGTACTCGCGTCCGGAAATCCATGCCGGGTCATTCGACAGCTCGATGATTAGCAGGGTGCGATACGGTTTGAATATTAGAATATAATGGGAAAGAGAAAGGAGTTGACCGTGGCGCTGTCAGACCCAATACCCGTTTTTGGCAAAACCAACCCCTCACCGGAGCAGAAGGAAAATATGCGCCTCAAGCGCTTTGGCTCGGTGATCGGGCTCAATCCTGAAAAAGAACAATATTATCGCGAGCTTCACGCCGATGTGTGGCCGGCAGTTGTTGACCGTATCCGGAAGTCCAGTATCCGGAACTATTCGATCTATGTGACCGAAATAAGGGGCCAAAAGTACCTCTTTAGCTATTTTGAGTATGTCGGTACTGACCTGGAAGCTGATATGAAGGCCATGGCCGACGATCCGGAAACCCAACGGTGGTGGCAGGAAACCGATCCGTGTCAGATCCAACTGCCCGGTCGCCAGCGCGGAGCAAACTGGAGTGATATGGAGATGGTTTTCTGGATAGAGTGAATTGGACAAACGACTGATCCTGACTTCCAGGAAGGGTCCATTACCGTTGCATAAACAACAGAACGAAGGAAATATGAAATTAAATGTTCTTGGTTCGACCCGTCATCGGCTCTCACCGATTGGAATCGGCCTGGCAGCCCTTGGTCGGCCGGGCTATATCAACATTGGACACGTTGATGACCTTGAGAATTCCTACGATGTTGCAGCCATGGCGGCCCGTGCGCACGCCGTGCTGGATGCGGCCTATGAGAGAGGCGTGCGGTATTTTGATGCCGCCCGGTCCTATGGCCGTGCGGAGGAGTTTCTTGGCAGCTGGATGCGGAAGAAGGGGCTTTCACAAAAGGCTGTCGTCGTCGGCTCCAAGTGGGGCTACACGTATACGGGCGACTGGAAAATTGATGCCCAGGCCCATGAAGTAAAGGACCATTCGCTGACTGTCCTGCTGCGCCAATGGCGTGAGAGCCAATCGAATCTGGGGGCCTACCTGGATCTCTACCAAATTCACTCGGCGACGATTGAAAGCGGGGTGCTAGCAAACAATAAAGTGCTGGCCGAATTAGCGCGACTGAAAAGTGAGGGAATCGCTATTGGCCTTTCCGTGAGCGGATCCCGCCAACGGGAAGTGATCGAGCAGTCCTTAAAATTGAAAGTAGACGGGCTGAATTTATTCGATTGCGTGCAGGCCACGTGGAACCTACTGGAGAAGTCAGCAAGTGCTGCGCTGGCAAAGGCAAGAGATATGGGTATTGGGGTGATAGTAAAGGAGGCGCTTGCCAATGGTCGGTTGACTGATCGAAATAGAGAGCCGGCATTTGCGCACAAATTAGAAAAATTGAAGCAGGAAGCGCAACGGTTGAGAACAACGGTCGATGGGATTGCCCTGGCAGCCGTGCTTGCCCAGCCGTGGGTGGATGTTATCCTGAGCGGGGCAGCAACCATAGATCACCTGCAGTCAAATTTGAGGGCAGTCGAGGTGATGTGGGATGAGGAGGCCGCCTTAGAATTGAATGAGCTTTCAGAATCGGAAGAAACCTACTGGAAGGCCAGAAGCGGGCTGAGATGGAATTAATCCCTGAATTTTGTACGCAATTTAGCCTTAGTGAAGTTTGCGGTCAAGTTAGTGCAATTGACTTGGAGGGACAATTGTTACGCTCCAATTCAGGTATTAATTCGCATCCGGTGCCTGATGCGTATAATCAATAATGTATTTTTTAACGGTACGGCGATCGAGTTTTGTTCTGCGAGCGACTTCGCCGTAGGTGCCGTAACGCTGATACAGGGAATAACAGTACTTTTTGACAAGGCTCTGGGCGTCGATTTCGCCTGTCTCCTCTTCGTTGAACGCACCGGGCGCCCCTTCGCCGGATGGTTTTTTTAATCCCGTGTAAGTTTGATTCAACAATAGCCTGCGGACGCATTGGGCAAGTTCTCTGACATTGCCGGGCCAGTCATATTCCGGGCCGAGCCGTTTATCAATCAACTGTCGCAATTGCCCGACGATATCTGCTGAGTCGGTTCCCAGCGTATTTGTGACAATGACGGTCAGCAAGTCGTCGAGCTCTGCCGGATCATCTTTTAATCTGTCTCTAAGGGGTGGAACCGTGATGACATCGGAGCACAGGCGATAGTAAAAGTCAGTCCGCATGATGCCGTCTGCCACCAGTTGATCGATCGGCCGGTTGGTGGCGGCAATAACGCGGCCGTCAAACCGATTGATCCGGTGGCTGCCAACCGGGGAAAAAACCCGCTCTTCCAAAACTTTAAGCAGTTTGATCTGAATCGGATGGGAGACCTCGCCGATTTCATCCAGGAATATCGATCCATATTTGCTGCACCTCTGGAATAGGCCCTGATGTTCTTCGACGGCACCGGTAAAAGCACCCTTCTGGTGGCCGAACAACTCGGATTCAATCAGCGCTTCCGGAAATTGTGACAGATTGAGAGTTACGAAAGATCGCGCAAAATTTTCTTTGAAGGATTTTTTCTTTTCATCAAAGGGAATGTAGCCGGAGCGGCCGATGGCCATGGCGGCCGTGCCTTTGCCGGTGCCGGTCTCGCCCGCGATGATCGTGGAAAAATCTTCCATTCGCTGCCATAAATGCTGTGTGTAGAATTCCATACTGTGGGTGAAAACGTTGTTCCATAAGCATTCCCGCAGTTTTCTCATACAGGCACCGCGTCCCACTAAATTCCGTGCAATAAAATAAAAGGCCCGCCAGACCTGGAAGGTAAGCCCGATGGCCCGCAATTTTTCTTCAGCAGTATATCCCTTTCGGTCCAGGTAGGCAAAGGCTTCATCAGCAAAGGGAACTGTGACCGGCTGGTCTCCTGAATTCAACTGTTTCTGGATATGCCGATCAAAGTGGTCGACAAAGCAATGGAAGAAATCGAATATATAGGCTTTTTTCATTAGCCGTTTATCTTGGCTCACATAGTCATTAAAATTTTCCCTGCCTGCATCCTCCAGGCGTTTGACACGCCGTCGAACCGCATAAACCCCTTTCTGATTGTGTTCTGTTGCTAAACGGTCATCAGGCA
The DNA here is from genome assembly GCA_902749685.1 of Olavius sp. associated proteobacterium Delta 1. Classification (GTDB taxonomy): domain Bacteria; phylum Desulfobacterota; class Desulfobacteria; order Desulfobacterales; family JAFDCJ01; genus JAFDCJ01. The sequence continues at coordinate 6,940 of CACVKW010000589.1, forward strand.
ACCCGGATAGTTGACGATTGATCAGGCTTCGCTCTTCGGTGAACGGGTTTACAAGAGCCGCCTGTTGAACCAGTTTGAAAAAGTTTTTATCGCCGACAGACAAGTGCAGTTTTGCGGCCATGATCCACCTCTTTCAGCATATTAAGTATACAAACTCATGCTTCCAATGTACATTGAATCACCGTTTTATGCCATGTTTTTTTCTTGTCAATATCGAATTTTACAATATATTAGTATGTTATATAATTATTTGATAGTTGGCATACATATTGAACTATTGAATGCCGACCACAAAAAAACGACCGCAATTAAATCGGGAAGGAGGTCAAGATGCAATCACAAGCACATAAGACAGATTCAATAACGGCTGGATTACAGCGGATGCCATGGACTCAATCCGATAATGGATTTACCTGGCTGGAGCCCACACGCAAATGCAACATGGCCTGTGAATATTGCTATCAGCGAAATGACCATACAAGCGAGAAATCATTGCCGGTGATTGAAACAGAGCTGAAAACCATGCTGCGCCTCAGAAAATGTGACACCATGTTGATAGCCGGAGGGGAGCCGCTCACCCATCCCGAAATTGTCAAAATTACAAAGCTTGTCAAATCACTCGGCCCCAAACCCGTTATTCTAACCAATGGACAGGCACTTACCCCTGAACTGGTAAGTGAGCTTAAATCAGCTGGCTTATTCGGATTTGTTTTTCACGTCGACTCCCATCAGGGGCGTCCGGGCTGGGAGGGGAAAACCGAAAGAGAACTCAATAAACTTCGTCAGTATTACGCTGATATGGTGGATGAAGTGCAGGGATTGATATGTGCATTCAACACCACGATTTTACCGGAGACCCTGCACGAGGTGGCCGCTATTGTGAAATGGACCAGTGATAACCTTCATAAGGTTTCGGCCAATGTATTCATCCCGGTTAGAACCGCCCACGAGGGGGACCCCTGGGACTATTATGCGGGCGGCGAAAAGATAACAATCGATCAAACACCCTATGTCTCGAAGCAGTGTTACCGTAACCTGACCGCCCTCGATATTTGCAAAGAAATCTGGAGGGTTCATCCGAATTATCAGTTTCATTCGTATCTGGGAGGCACCATTCTTCCCGATTCCCCCAAATGGCTGTTTGGAACTCATATCGGGTCCGGCAATAAATTGTTCGGAAATTTGGGACCTAAATCCGTCGAGCTTATACAGAGTATCCATCATCTGTTGGTCGGGAAATTTCTTTCATTTTCAAGCCCGCGAATTAACGGAAAAGCCCGACTGTTGTTTGTTTTTGGCTTAATTGACCGCTCGATACGCGACGCATGGATAAATCGTCTTTTAAGTCTTTGGCGCAATCCCCTAACCCTGTTTGATAAGATTTCGCTGCAAAACATTATTGTCATGCAACCCCATGATTATCTTCCCAATGGTGAACAGGACGAGTGTGACGGTTGCCCGAACAAGACATACTGGAACGGTCGATTGGTCTCCGAGTGTCGCAAGGAAGACTATTTACTTTACGGTCGTCCTCTCGCGACAGTTAGAAAAAAATCCTGTTCGGCCCTGGCAGGAAGAAAACCACTGAAAGTGGCATCAAATTTGGGTTAGTATCGCTTAGGGCTACACGCTTGACATTTACATCTATGGCAAGATATTAATACTTATCGGGCTATGAATGGAGAATCTTTAGCATGCTTAAAGTTGAAATAATGGAAGCTGATCTTGACCGACCGGAGCATCAACACGCTGTCCTCGAACTGACCGATGCCTATGCCAGGGACCCCATGGGCAATGGTAAGCCCCTTTCAGAAGAAGTTCGGCGTGATCTGATCGCCGGCCTGCGGCAGCATCCCACCACCGTCATATTCCTGGCCTTCCAGGGAAACAACCCAATCGGGATTGCAAACTGTTTCATCGGGTTTTCGACTTTTGCAGCCCGGCCCCTGATCAATATTTCGGATCTGGCGGTGTTACCCGGCTATCGCGAGCAGCATATCGGTCGCCGGCTGCTTGAGGCGGTCGAACGCAAAGCCCGGAAAATAGGCTGCTGTAAACTGACCATCGAGGTGCAGGAAAACAATCACAGAGCCCGGCACGTCTACGAGACGGTTGGTTTTTCACAGGCGGTATACGTCGCAGAAGCCGGCGGCGCTCTTTTTCTTTCTAAACCCCTCTAGTGCTGGAACCGGTAAATGCTAATGCGTCAATATTCAGTTAGACCTGGATTGCTTCTAAATCTCAGTAAAAGATGTCTAAATATTTTCCGTCGCATTCGTAAATACGATCATCCTAGGTGAAATCATGATACGCCAATGCACAGAATCTGATCTAAATACAATATTTGAAATCATTAACGATGCCGCCATCGCCTATAAGGGTATAATACCAGGCGACAGGTGGCATGAGCCATACATGCCGGTGGAGGAGATCCGTCATGAGATCGAAACCGGCGTGACTTTCTGGGGCTTTGAAAACGCCGGCGATTTGCTTGGCGTGATGGGCATTCAGGATAAAGGAGATGTCGCTCTTATCCGGCATGCCTATGTCCGGACGCGCTCCCGCAAGCAGGGGATCGGTCAAAACCTGCTCCTGCATCTGGAAAATTTGACAGATAAACCAATTCTCATTGGAACCTGGAAGGCGGCCTCCTGGGCCATTTCATTTTACGAAAAGAACGGGTACACCCTTGTTTCGGAAGCGGAAAAGAATCGGCTTCTTCAAAAGTATTGGTCTATTCCTGACCGGCAAATCGAAACATCCGTCGTCCTGGTAAACAAGACAAGGGTGGAGAACAATTAAGGCTTCGGCCCGTATATTAATATGACTGGTTTCATTTATCGGCCGAATCCTGGGTCTAAAAAGTATCGCTCGACTTGGTAAATCAGTATAATGGATACGTCTATGCTTGCATCGGCGCAAGGGATAAACTCACCACTTAAAATTGTTCGAGAGGTTTATGACAATCTGCCTTTCAATCGCCTTCTGGGGCTGAAGGTTGAATTTTTGGAGATCGACCGTGCCGGGTTTTGCTTTTCCATGAAAAATGAACTGATCGGCAATACTGTCCATGGTATTCTACATGGTGGTGTCATCTCTACCGTGCTGGATACTACCGGGGGCATTACCGCAACCGCCTCTGCAATTGAAAGGATGAAGGATCTTTCGAATGACGAGGTGGCCAAGCTGATATCCCGGATCGGCACCATTGATATGCGGGTGGATTATCTCAGACCCGGCAGAGGCATCCAATTTCACTCCACCGGCACGGTTATGCGGACCGGGAGAAAAGTGGCTGTTACTCGAATGGAATTAAAAAATGAGGAGAACGTGCTGATAGCCGTGGGAACCGGCACATATATCGTCGGGTAGTTAATACCTGAATCTTGCAAAAATCAGGTAATACGGATGATCGTCCATTTAATTTTTTTTGGGACGATTTCCAGCAAGCTCGTTTTTTCTCAGGCGATCCAACTCTTTTTTAGCCAGCCTAAAGATTTCCACGATCGAAGCATTGGCGAAGCGGTCAAGCTCCGGTTCGGCTCCGGCCATTTGTGTCAGGCTTTTGGCCTTTATCCGGCGCAGTTTCCGAAGATTTTGTTCAGACAGCATTTCAAACCCCGGCGGGGCATTTAAAATTGCGTTCAATAATAATTGATTCCTGCCGTCGAAAAGCGATTCTCCAAAATGTGATAAAATTTGTGCCTCGGTCATACCAAAAAGGCGATCCCGAATCTCTCTTTCACGCATAAATTTTAATAGGGCATTATCATCCTTCTCATAAGTATCCGGTATCTCGGTACCTGATTCTTGAATTAGATTTGAATAGTTGCTTCGAGCTTTTAATATTTCCAGCTTGCGCCCAGCTTGCTCGAATACCCCTCTTCTGGCAGTACGCCTTTCCCGGTAACTGAGTTCTGGATCCTTTTCTATTCGATCCATTTCTTTGTTAATAAAATTATTCAGATTTTCGACGCTGATCAATACCCTCTCAACAGCATCCGCCGCCTGGGTCGTCAGGTGCTGCCGAGCATCTTTTAGTTTGAGATTGGCTTTGGAAATGGCGCCCGTTAACATTGTGTTGGATCCTCTCACCTTAATTTCTATCCGGAACCCAATCGTTCTGAGGAACAAAATCCCTATGTTGAACGCTTAATCGGCTCCATTCGCCGAGACTGTCTGAATCATGTGATTGTGTTTAATCAGAGCCACTTAAAACGTATCTTAAATTCATATTTCGAATATAAAAGATTTTGGAAAAATTAGGAAGGTTTAAAGTGTAAAATTGAAAAAAAAGCCTCAAAGCTTGAAAAAAGATGGCTATAATATTTCGATTCTAGTTTTTGCGAGGGCTGGCATTTAGTAAAAGTAAAAGGGACAGGCACTTTATTTATAACACACCTAATTTGAGAATTATCGGCCTACCGCAACAGCCATCGACATAAATTAAGGGACACTTATTCTTACTGGATATGCCGGATCTATACTTAATTAGCCTAATTCGCTGGTGAGAAGATAAAAACCAAGATCGAAGAAACTACTGGCGGAAAATTTTGAACCACTGGTGACAATCAGGCTTTTAGATTGCTTCGGACAGTCGCTTTAACGAATATATACCATCCAATCCCTTGATTGGCTTGGGTTTTTTTTCATGCTTGGATACAAATAGATTCTTAAACCGCTGGTAATTGGCAGACACAAACTCCTTTGATCCGATAATACCCGAATCCGTAAAATAGCGCGTGCGATACCTGAAACGATCGCTTTTGCTGAGTTCAAACCCTCTGCGGCGCTCTTTTGCGATAACCTTATCTTCG
>CACVKW010000590.1 GCA_902749685.1 Olavius sp. associated proteobacterium Delta 1
CTGATTTCTAAATCACTAATTTCCCGTTTATAACTGCCTGTTTTTATTAAAGGCAGTATTTGATTTTCAAATTATTTTGGACAGCAATGATATCAAATATAAAGGGGGTGGTAACGAATTCGAGAAAGCGTATAGCAGTTTAATAGAATTTGTTTGAATTTCAAATAAGGAGGTATGTAAAAATGAAAGAAATCAAAGTTGGCTATGGTGTAGATATCGACGCGGTAGCTGGATGGATTGGCTCCTATGGCGGGGAGGATTCACCGGATGATATTACAAGGGGCATCTTTGCCGGGCAGGTTGGCATTCCTCGACTGCTAAAACTATTTAGAACATATAATATCAAGGCCACCTGGTTTACTCCCGGCCAGTCCGCCGAAACGTTTCCGAAAGAGTGCCGACAAATAGTTGAAGAAGGCCATGAAATCGGGTTGCATGGGTACAGTCACGAAAATCCACTTAGCTTAACACGCGAGCAGGAAGAAAAGGTCTTAATCCGAAGTAGAGAAGTATTAACCGAGTTGGCCGGTAAGGAACCGGTCGGATATGTTGCTCCCTGGTGGGAACTGAGCCCGAATACGATTGATTTGCTCCAAAAGTATGGTGTCAAATATGATCACAGCCTGATGCACCATGATTGCCAGTGTTATTATGCGCCAAAAGCTGAAACCATTTATCCCATAGACTACGACAAGGATCCGGATGAATGGATGAAGCCCATGGTATGGGGCGAAGAAACGGGTGTGATTGAGATTCCGGCCAACTGGTATTTGGATGATCTACCGCCGATGATGTTTATCAAAAAGGCGCCGAATAGTTTTGGCTGGGTTTCCCCGGACGTAATTTTACAGCTGTGGAAGGATCAGTTTGATTTTATGTACCGGGAATACGATGATGCTGTCTTTCCTATGACCATCCACCCCGATGTCAGTGGAAGGCCGCAATGTATTATTATGCATGAAAAGCTGATTGAGTATATCAATAAGCATCCCGGCGTTAGATGGTGCACATTGTCAGAAATGGCTGAGGACTTTGCTTCAAAAAATCCGAAGTAAAATGGCAGACAGGCAATTGCCGGTCACTATTTCAGCAACTGTTCCAAGTTGATTTTTGGGTCCCCTGGTGTCTCCTGCAAAAGGAGAACCAGGGGAATAGGCGGTTTCCCATCTACTATCATTGTTTCATTGTTTTTTAACGAGCTCGTAGAATCACCGGCGGAAGCTTCTAATGCCACAAGGATAATACCACAAATTAAAGCGACGCGGCCGGCGGCGGGAAATAAAGTGCAAAAGTAGTCGCTGCTGATTGATGGCATCCGCCGCCGTTTCTGCATTGAGGACATGCGCTGATTCTGCCGGGACAAACGTCACTGTCCTGCGGCAGTGAAGGGCAGCGGGATGATTTAAGCTCGATTTTAAAACCATAACGTTCCGAGAATATCTTCATGCGCAGCAGGTCCGCCCCTTTGCCGCCGGCATTGAAGTCATAGGGGTTCTTGCTTGAATAATCCATGGTGGCCCGGGTCGTAAAAAACCCTTCAAATATCCGGATCTGGCTTTCAGGAGTTATCCCGACACCGAAATCACGGACCGCCAGCAGCGTCCCGTTACCCTTTTTTTCCACAAGGATCTCTACCCGGCCCTCATCGGGCGTATTTTCGATGGCGTTTTTCAGCAGACCGTCAAAACTCTTTTGCAGGGCCTCCCCAGGTATCAGCACCGGCGGTGTGGGGCTTAGGCGGGTGGTCACCGCTACCTCGCGGTGAGCAAAGGCAGGTTTAAGATAGTCCAGTCTCTGGGTGATAAAATTATCAAGTTGAATGGTCTCGGCGATCAATTTTCTATCACCATAGGTATCATCAATATATTTTCGAATTTGCTTTACGACCGAACCCTCTCCGAGCTGCTCGGCAATCAGGGCTTCAAGTACATCACTGCATTGGTCTAGCAGATGGGACAGAGCTGTGCGGGTTTTATAGGTTTTATGCTGGATAATGTCATAAACCTGATACTGCATCTCCAGCAGCCGATCCAGGTTTCGGCGGGATCTGTCGATGGTGGGCTGCCAGCTTTCTTTTGGCAGGGATTGGAGTCTTTTTTCCAACGTCACCAGAGAGGTTCGCAGGACCGCAATCGGTGTCTTTAACTCATGTGACAGGTGGTTGATAACTTTGTCTTTGGCGCGGTTCAGGCTGGATACCTCCATGTACGCTTTTTTGATTTCAGCGGCAAACCTCGCATTTTCTATGGAAAGCGCCACCGTACCGGCCAGCATGCTCAAAAGATCAACATCGGCTTTGTCAAAACCGCCTTCCTTTTTATTGACGGCACACAGGGTGCCGATGGTCCGCTCCTGGCTTTTTAAGGGCACCAGCAACAAATTGTGGGTCTGATATCCCAGTTTCTTATCGCGTTCAACATGGATTTCGGAATCCCCGGATATGTCATTCAGGATGATCGGGTTCCCGGTCTTGATCACCTTGCCCGCCACCAGCTCATCCACCAGAAAGCGGGTCTCTTTGGCTCTTTGCTGGGTGGCCGTGTCATCGTAGGCGGCACCCCTTAAAATGAGCTCCTGCCGCTGTTCATCAAGCAGGATGACCAAACCGCCTTCGGTTTCCATCAGCTCTTTGATGACCCCGCTCACATAATCAAGCAGTTCATACAGTTCCGGATATTGCGGCAGGGCCATGCTGATAAGCTGCATGGCCTCGTTGTTTCTGGCGATCCGTTTAACCCGCGTGATATCCCTGAGTATCACCAGCACCCCGGCCGGCTCACCGCTGGAATCCGCAAAAACCGAAGCCCGCCAGACCACATCCAGGCTGCGGCCGTCTTTGGTCAGACGCCGGGTTTCGTATCGTCGAATGACTTTTTCTTCCATCAGCCGGCGGAGGTGTTCGCGGGTTTCCGCCTCCAACTCGGAAGGTACATACGGAATGCGTTTGCCGCGCAATTCCTCCAGAGTCCAGCCGAAGGTTTCAGTGAAAGCCGGATTCAGATAGGAAACCAGACCTTCCACGCTGAACACAAGAATCGAGTAAGGCGCAAAATCAAGCAACGTGCGAAAGCGCCGCTCGGATTTCAAGCTCGCCTTAACCGCGCGTCGACGCTCGGTGGTATCCTGCAGGGTTTCCAGGGCACCCAAAACGTTTCCTTCAGAATCCATCAGGGGCGCTGCCGTAAAATAAAGCCAGCGGCCGCCGTCGCCGATATCCGGGAAAAAATCTTCCGCCTCATAGGCCCCGGCTTTAACCGTTGATTTGCCGTACTTGCCCCGGTAATACCTGGCAATCTCCTGCTCGGGAGCGCCGTCCACGATTAAGTCGGCCATCGTGGGTCTGGCGGCGCCATAAAACGCTTTCCAGGCATCCCGGGTGCCATAGATTTCATCATGAGCGATACCGGTTAGATTCTCCATCGCCGGGTTGTAATGAATGACAACATGATCGTTATCCAGCACAAAGGTGGGAATGGGAATACTTTCGATAATTTGGGTCAATCGCTCCTGAATCCGCCAGTAGACGTCCTCTCTTTTGCGGTGCCGCTTGACCTCATTCTGCAAAGAGTCAATTTTTTTTTGCAATGCTTCATATGATGGCTTTTGAGCCATACTCTAAATCCCCCCGGCGTGATATCCTAACTTGATTAAACAGCGAACCACAGAATTTCGAAGGATGGAATCGCGATGCTCAGTCTTTTTTAAAATAGACAGGATACCTTCAATTCGATCCGCCTGCGGCGGAACATTCATTGTTCGATATTCGCTTTTTCAGAGTTTTATCTTCGATCAAACCGGCCGCTTAACGGCCCAACTCTTCCAGAATCATACCATAAGCGCTCAGCCCGCGTTTGAAATTGCTGATTCGAAAAAATTCATCAGGGGCATGCAGATTTTCATCCTCCAGGCCAAAAGCGAAATTGACCAGGTGGGCTCCCAAATATTTCAAAAACGAGCCGCAAACCGGAATTGTACCACCGGTTCTGGCGATGTAAGGTTCCTTATCGTACAGCCTTTTTAAAACGACCCGGGCGGCCTGGTTGCCGGGATGGTCGACGGGAATCAGGAACGGATCGGCACTGCCGGCAAGCTTTTTGACCGAAGCCTTGGCGCCGACCGGTGCATGTTTGGCGACATGGGACGCAATCAATTCGACGATCTGGTCCGGCTCCTGATCGGGTACCAGACGGCAGGTGATTTTAGCATGGGCTATACTCGGTATGACGGTTTTGATGCCTGCGCCCTGAAAGCCCCCCCAGATGCCGTTCACCTCCAGCGTGGGACGCACCCAGGCCCGTTCATAGGTCGAATAGCCGGCTTCGCCAAATAACCGGTCAAGGTCCAACTCTTCACGGTACTGTGATTCATCATAGGGAATTTCTGCGATCTGAGCCCGCTCGGAATCCGATAGATCGCAAACCGTGTCGTAAAAGCCTTCAACTAGAATTTTGCCCTGCGGGCTGCGCATCGAGGTCAGGAGCTGCGCCAGGGCCTGAATTGGATTTTGAAATGTACCGCCGTAGGTGCCGGAGTGCACATCTTGTCCGGCGCTTTGCACATCGATTTGCAGGGCAGCCAGTCCTCTGCGCCCGACGTTCAATGCCGGCTGATTTTCATCCCACTGCCCGCCGTCGGCACTGAGCACCATATCGCAGGCCAGCAGATCTTGCTGGCTGGAGATAAAATCCGGCATCTGGGGGCTGCCGATTTCTTCCTGTCCTTCAAAAAAGAATTTGACATTCACCGGCAAACTTCCCAGAGTTTTTAACATGGCCTCGGCCGCCAGAATCGGAATCAGCATATTACCTTTATCATCAGATGCCCCCCTGGCATAAATGCGATCATCTTTGACAACGGGTTCAAACGGCGGATGGGTCCACAATTCAAGCGGATCGACCGGCTGGGTGTCAAAATGACCGTAGATCATGATGGTCGGCTTGCCGGCTGCATGCAGCCATTGACCGAATACGACCGGGTGGCCCTCAGTCGGCAATATCTGAACCTCTTCGATGCCGGCTGTTTTTAAACGCCCGGCCACCCACCCGGCCGCCCGATTTACGTCAGCGGCATGCTCGGGTAAGCTGGAGATGCTGGGGATGCGTAAAAACTCCACCAGCTCTTCCAGGTAGCGGGATGTGTTCTCTTTTAAATACTCATTCCAGCCTGTCATATGCGATTCCTCCTTAATACTGTGTCAGTTTAAAATTAATACAATATAAGCTTAATTTATCAATAGTAAAACAAAAAAAGGGCAGCGCCGTGGTGGCCCTGCCCCCATAATTATGAATTTAATATATTAGCAACTGCCGTGTCGGGTCAATTGATATGTATTCGGCTCATGTCGACCCTTTTTTAATTATTGCTTATCTTTTTTTGGGTTTCCATTTCTTAAAAAAGCGCCATCCCTTTGATTTCTCAAACGTCTTAATCTGGTCGCTGCCGGTGAATTTTACCCGGCCGCCATTGTGGGATATCTCACCGACAACCGTTAGGTCAATGTTATCTGAAGCACTTCCAATGGCCGCGAGGATCTCTTGCCGGTCGAATCTTACAGTAACAACCTTCATTCTTCGCTGTATTTTGCACCATATTTTAGCAAGAAATCCATGTTTGGGATCTGGTTGGGCCGGTATCAGCACCTTAGATTTACCCACAGAAACACTAACCCTGGTACGGTCGACCTGTTCGAGATCGTAATTCTGGGGCAGTTTGATGGTTGCCACTATCCACTTCTTTCGGCTTTTCGAATAAATCTTGCGGGGTGAGAACTTGACGATGGCCGCGACTGCTTCGACGTAAACTTCAGCCGTGACAGTGCCTTTGGCCCCCTGGTCATCGGTGACGACCAAAGTTACGGTATAGCTGCCAGTGTCATAATAAATATGGGAAGGATTAACCCCATCAGGCTGGCGATCGGCATCAATACTGGTTAGCACGGTTTGCACGCCGGCAGCGGAGTTCCCATCGCCAAAGTCCCATTCATAGCTGACGATCTGGCCACCTTCATCTTCATCATAAGAACCCGAACCGTCAAACACAATTTCCTGACCGGCCGTGACTTGAAGATGCGTGGGTTCAATGACCGCAACGGGATCCGTGTTTGTGTTTGGTTCATAGGGAGGTCCGGATACGCCATAGCGATCCCCGTCGGATCCGCCCAAGTATGTAGCGGAATAAGTAAACGTTCCATCACCAATACCCCATAATACGGCAACTCCCGCCCTATCCGCAGCATAACTGGCGACCACCAGGTCCTGGCTGCCGTCGCCATTAAAATCATTGTTGTCGATCGCCGAATTTTGGTTAATCGGCACGTCATATGTGTCTAAAAGCGTGAAAGTCTCCCCGTCGCCGGCCCCCTCGTAAACGTATAAAATACCGGGATAAGCCGCGACAATATCCGCATTCCCGTCACCGGTGAAATCGGCCGCGGCAACTCCAGATACCGGACCGCCTTCATGGCTGTTGAAGGAAGACGTGGTAAATTCGCCCTTACCATTTCCCAAACTGACAAAAAATTGTCCATCACCAGATTCATCTAAGGCAGCGATGACGAAGTCGGCATGGTCATCGTTGTTAAAATCGGCTGCATCGGCACCGGCGGAATCATATGTCCCGGTATTGGGCAATAGTTTAGATTCGAATCCAAAATCCCCATCCCCCAGGTAAAACCCGGTGGCATGGCTATCACTGGCCCACAGCGACATAACAAAATCGGCATTTCCATCCTCATTATAATCTGCTACCGCGAAATCCATGGCTAAATATCCTTCAGATCCCGCCGATACTCCCCAGGCATCTACAAAGGTCGGATCGTCAAACTTATTGCCGGCATCGCTTTTTCTGTAGATATAAATATTCGCGGGCATAAAGGCATAGCCGATTGCCGTAATGTAGTCCAGGTCACCGTCATTATCAAAATCACCAAGTCCGTTTCCATAGCAAAATTTAAATGGGACATCGATATCGGTCTCATCGATCAGTTTCAGAATTTCTTGCGAATAAAAAATGTCGTCGCCCTCGTAGGCCATGTAATTGGCATCTCCCCGAGAATTTGACGAGACCACAAATACTTCGTCGCCGGCATAAGCCGGGGCCGTCAGTGAAACGGCCAAAACGGCCCCTATGATGATGCTCCATACTCCCCAAGATGTTGGTCGCATAATTTTCCCTCCTTTTTTTAATATCCATCGCCGGGTGCCCCTTCCCCCGAATTAATCTGGAAGCTACCCCGCGCAATTATTCCATGACAAAACTTTTCGGCACCCCCCATTTTTGGTACCCCATCCGGCTTATGCGTCGGCAGGACCGGACTAAACAGTTTTCGTCTCAATCGAAGACGAAAATTAACCGAAGAAGATTCAATACCCGTGCCAAATAGAGACAGGAAATATTTTTTTCATTTTTTATCATTATTCAGATAAGTTGTATCCATACCAGCACGCTAAAAGCCACCTCACCAAACCCGCAATGTGTCAATTTTGGTAATTCAAATTACATCTTCGTTGGTAACAGCCTGATTAAAATCGTATCGCAAGGGTATTGTAGTTGACTTAAAAAATGGGGATGTGTTAGGAAGTTGCACGTCTATATACAATGGATTGACCACCATATGGCAATTGAATAAACATCTCATTGTTCAAACCGAAGGCGCGCAGGTCGGATTGGAATGGGGACAGCTGCCGATCCAGCGGGTATTGAAAAAATTCGAATCCCAGACCGGTGAAAAATTATAGCGAGTTATCCTGTCATGGCAGACAACAAAAGTGCTCAATATTCTCCCTTTAACGCGGCCTGTCAGGATATCCTGTTTGAGCATCCTGAAGCAATCGGAGTTGCTTACAGGGTATTGAATTGCGGCTGTGCACTGATTTGCGGTGCGACGGCCGGAGGCGACCCCATCGGCACCCTGCACCATATCTCCGGGCAACCGATAAAACGAGGAGGCAAATCTCCCATTTGTCTGAAGTGTCGTAAGGATAAGGGATTAGATCGGGTGGTCTGGGAGGGAATTTACTGGCCCGGTCCTCAAAATGAATGGCCTGACAAAGATTTAAGAATATCAATCGGGCGCAAGATATTCGGTTCCGGCTATATTGAACCGGAATAACCATGGATCGAGACCTCGATTGAAGTACGAGGTCATAAAATTTAATTTGTGGTGGTTAATACCTGAATTTTAGCGCAACAATCATCGCGCCAAGTTCAATTTCGGTAACTTGTCCTCAAACTTCGCTAACGGTCACTTGCGTGTAAAATTCAGGCATTCAGATAGCTTAGAGCATTTATGGGTTGATCCCAGCGGCTCGATAAACGCCGTGACCGACCAATGTGCTGCGAGTCTCGCTTAGGTAATTGAATTAAAATTACCCCCTTGCTTTATCGCGCATCCCGCAACCCACAACACGCACCTGACTTTTCTTACTATTCGGCCCCCGCGACCGGATCCAGGGGAGAGCCCGCCGGATAAGCTCTGCCACCCAATTCACGATCCAGCATCAGCAAACCCGATTTATCCTCGCCGACCATCTCCAACTCAGCGGTAATCTTACTGCTGACTGCCTCTTCCTCAGTCTGCTCGTCGGAAAACCATGCCAGGATCGGCTCGGATGCATAATCTCTCTCTTCACGGGCAATGGTGGTCAGATCATTTATTTTACCGGTAATAAACTTTTCGTGTTCATATGCATCCTGGAACACTTCCAGCGGTGAACTCCACTGGGTTTTGAGCTGTTTGAGATCCTGCAATACGATATCACCGCCGCGATCGATGATATGATTAAAGAGTTTCATGGCATGGATCATCTCCTCATGGGCCTGACAGCGCATCCAGTGCCCCATGCCGTCCAGGCTTTTGGAATGAAGCCAGGCCGCCATGGAAAGATAGATGTAGTAAGACTCCAGCTCATTTTTAATCTGTTCATTGATCGCGTTGTTCAATCTTTCTCCGATCATTGGATCCTCCTTGTTGTGCTTGATTTGGTGTTTTTTTATTATTTATCCAGTTTCGTAAATTTTGCTCCTTTAAGCGATATGTCAGCCATGAGCCCCTTAACATCGAAAACAAATCCCACAATCGGATCTTTGGTGGTTCGCGTATCAGCCCGCTCTCCGGCGCCCACCGTTATCAGGGCGACATTGCCATCCAGACCGGCTTCCCAGCCCCTGCTGGCGCGGAAACCTTGTAGAGATTCCTGGGTCATGAAGGCGATAACAATATCTTTGGCCTCGGCTCCGATCTGAAATCCAAAAGATCCGGAAACAATGTTATAGTAATCCGCAGTCTTGCCGTTAATTCTCAGGGCGCCTTCGCCATACTCACCGCCGATAATGAAAGCGGCTTTCACGACACCGGGCATGATCAGCAATCCTTTTGCACTGCCCGCAAATTCCTTGGCTCCTTTTACCTGCCTATAAAACCGCTTCAATGCAACGTTTACCTTTGCATCAATTACTTCGGCGTCAGCACCAAAAGAAGCCGGTGCAAAACAGATACCGCATATCAGCAGCGCACCGACAGCTGGTCCCAGAGCGCGATAAAATCGGCCGGCAGGGTAGAATTTCTTAATTTTCATAACCTTCATCGCCTCCATGTCAGATTCAATAAACTTTAATCATGGATGGGCAAATTTCAAGTAATTAATCCGCCCGGTCAGCATTTAAACAGTCTCATCGGGTTCCAATGCAGTTATGGCCTAACCCAATACCGTTATTGTTGTTTTTTCAGGGCTGCAGATTTAAGCGGTCAGCGAAAATATTTTAAATACTTGTCGTAGCCCTGCGCGGCCAAATCGTCCACGGCGATGAATCGCAGCGCGGCGGAGTTGATGCAGTATCTGAGCCCGGTAGGTGCCGGCCCATCCGGGAAGACGTGCCCGAGATGAGAGTCACCGTGTTTGCTCCTGGCTTCGATGCGATCCATGGACAGGCTCCGATCATGGCGTTCAACAATGTTACCGGCCTCGAGGGGCTTTGCAAAGCTGGGCCAGCCGGATCCGGAATCAAACTTGTCGCAGGAGCTGAAAAGCGGCTCACCGGATGCGACGTCCACATAAATTCCGTCTTTTTTGTGGTTCCAGAATTCATTGTTAAACGGTGGTTCAGTAGCATCCTGCTGGGTGACCTGATACTGCAGTGGGTTCAAATTTTTCTGCAGTTCGACGTCCGAGGGTTTGGCAGGGCCCGAATTGCCGGCAGCTTTCGCAACCGGTTGGGGTTCCTGGTCCCAGGTCTTTTTCAAGAATTGATCGCGACCGGAGCTGATTCGATATAAATTGTACCTGACGGCACTTTTCTTGTAATAGCCCTGATGATAGTCCTCAGCCTGGTAAAATTTCAAAAACTGTACAATCTCAGTTACAATCGGGCTGCTGAAGCGTCCGGATTTCTGCAACGCCTGTTTGGATTCCTGCGCCAGTCGTTTTTGTTCCTCGTCATGATAAAATATGGCAGTCCGATACTGGGCTCCCCGATCGACGAATTGGCCTGCAGGATCGGTTGGATCAACATGCTTCCAAAAGACATTCAGCAAATCTTCATAGCTAACTTTTGCAGAGTCATAAACTACCTGAACCGCCTCAAGATGTTCGGTCTTACCGGCAGCAACCTCTTGATAAGTCGGATTTTCAGTGTCTCCACCGGTATATCCCGATACGGCTTCTACCACTCCGGCGACCTTTTTAAAATCCGATTCCAGACACCAGAAACATCCTCCGGCGAAAGTAGCTTTGTTTAACATTTCGATGTCATTGCTCATGTAAATCCTCTTTTCACTTATTCAATTTTAAGTACCATGAATTCAAGCTTGTTAATTCGGAATACTAGATAATATTAGTCCGATGGGAAATATTTCAATGAAGGTGATTTAATTTTGGGGTCCTAGGACAAATAAAGCATGTCAGTGCTTATTACGTTGATCCTGCAAGCCCGCCGCGGCGGGATTTGTTTGGCAGGAATCAAATAAAGGAATTCGGATTAATGATTAATCACGGATGATGGTAAAGACCTCCTGGCGCCCGACCAATTCCTGTAAGTGTTTGATGTGGCGGTTTTCTTCCTCAATTATTTTTTTTAAATGCTTCCGGGCCAGTGGATCTTCGACAAACGGTTCAAGCACCTTATAAAATATTACGGAGTCCTTTTCAAATTCCACAAAAATGGCAATTAGTTCGTCGGCATTTTCAATGAGAGAAAAATCAACTTCTTTGAGGGAGAAATTCTTGTCTCCCAGCAGATCATCAAAAAGCTCGCGGCTCATTTCGTCGATAAAAGGATTCGCGTGTTTGGTTTCAAATTCTAGTTTCAAATCTGAAAAGAAGTTGGCATGTTTTACTTCCTCATCGGCCATCCATTCCAGCAACGTGATGAACTCCGGTTTGGCAACCTTTGCGATTGCGTTGCGATAAACTGTTTCGCCATTTTTCTCCAGTTTGATGGCCATATCCAAAATTTCGTTGGCTGAAAACAAGGGATCTTTCTCCTGTTGTGATTGATTTGTTATTACCTGAATTTTGCATCCAAATAACCTTTAGTGAAGTTCAGGGTCAAATTACCGCAATTGACCTGCAGCGCTGATTGTTGCTTAAAAATTCAGCTAATAGAAAAGTAATCTAAAAAATACGGTAAAGTCAACAAATATCCTTTTTATTTGACCGTTGCTTACCATACCTGCTATTTAAGCAACATGATTAATGCTTCCGAAACAGATTGCGCCGACACCACTCCGGCTGCTACCGTTATCCTCACTCGCGAGCAGGCCGGCACACTTCAGGTATATTTATTGAAGCGGAGCCCTAAAAGCGGGTTTATGGCCGGGAATTTTGTGTTCCCGGGGGGAACGGTGGACGGAAATGATCACCACTTCAAGTTATTCAACAATTGCTGTGATTTGACACCAGATGAGATTACCATTCGGTTTGGTCCGGATCTCTCGGATGAGCAAGCCCTGACCTATTGTGTCGCCGCTGTACGCGAAACCCTTGAAGAGGCCGGGATTTTTCTGGCTAGCAGCAATAATTCGTCTACCGCAGACCTGGAACGAATCAATAGCCTGAGGCTTGCTGCCAACCTTGAAAACGATTGGTTTGTCAAACTCGTTGAAAATGAGCAATGGCGTCTGTCACTATCTGCACTCGACAGCTGGTCTCACTGGATAACCCCCGTACTGATGAAACGCCGTTTTGACACCCGCTTTTTTATCGCCGAAATGCCGGCCGGACAATTTTGCCGGCCGGATGCCAGAGAAACGGTGCAGGGGCTGTGGTTAAGCCCCAGGGAAGGGCTGGTGGGCAATATGTCCGGCAACATTCCTTTGAGTCCGCCGACCCTAGTAACCTTGCATGAGCTTTCAAAATACCAGACATTAAAGGATCTACAAATCGAAGCCGCCAACCGGTCATGGGGGCAAACGATCCAGCCGCGCCTGGTGCCACTGCCGGAAGGAGCAGTCATTGTCGAACCCTGGGACCCGATGTACCACCAAAAAGTAATAAACATTGATCCTGAAGATCTGCCGTCATCTGTTCTGCCGGTCGGGACATCCTTCTCCAGGGTCTGGCTCGATCAGGGCATCTGGAAACCCATCAGTTTTTGATCCCTGAAATATTTTACCTCAATCTAGCATGAAAATTACTGCGAAATACAAGCCTCCGATTGATCCGCCTCTGGAGGGCTGTTGCAAAATTTAGATGTTAACCTATATGTCAAGGGAGGTCAGTTTGAGATTTAAATTTGCCATTGGCATCTTGGTGATGCTGCTGCTGCCGGCCGTGGTTGGCGCCCAGGAGTTGACGATCATCAGCGAAAATAACCCGCCGTTTAATTTCGTCAAGCATGGCTCGCCCACCGGATCCTCCATGGAAATTGTGCGCGAAATGCTGCGCAGAATGAATCGGACGGATACCATTCAGATCTTGCCCTGGGCCCGGGGATATGACCTGGCACTGTCACGGCCCAATGTGGTACTTTTTTCAACCGCGCGCACCAATCAGCGCGAAAATCTGTTTTTCTGGGTCGGACCGCTTTACCGGGTACGTGTCGGATTCTATGCCAAAAAAGAATCGGGACTGCGTCTGAAAAGCATTGAAGATGCCAAAAAAGTAGGCGCGATTGCCACCTACAAAAATGATGTCAGAGAGCAGTTGCTTAAATCCCAAGGGTTTACCAACCTGGACAGTTCCAAATCACCGGCCAGCAATTTGAAAAAACTGATGTCCGGCAGGGTGGATCTGTGGCTGTTTAGCGATTTAGGTGTCGAGCGGATCGCCAACCAGATCGGCGTCGATCCAGATGAACTGGAACTGGTCCTGCCCTTTAAAGACTACTATGCATACATCGCCATCTCCACCGGCACTTCCCAGGCTGTCGTCAATAAATGGCGCCAAGTCCTCGATAAACTGAAGCAGGATGGCACTTTTGAGAAAATCACCAAACGATGGCTGCCGGCAGAGAGCATCCCGCCAATTCAGCCACCATCGGTGGCTGCCAAAACGGTCTCGGGAACATTGAGAATATACACGGAAAACTCTCCGCCTGCCAATTACCTGGCTGGGGGCAGACTGCAGGGATTGTCGGTTGATATCGTGCGTGAAATATTGCGTCGGCACAAAATTCCGGATACGATTGAAGTTGTGCCCTGGGCCCGGGGCTACACGTTGGCGTTAAACCAACCCAACGTGGCCCTGTTCTCGACCACCCGCCTGCCGCAGCGTGAAAAATTATTTAAATGGGTTGGCCCGATTTACTCGCAGACCTGGGGGTTTTATGGTAAAAAAGGCTCGGGGATCAAGATCAATTCCCTCGAAGGGGCCAGGGGGGTTGCCCGCATCGGTACCTACCACAAAGATGCCAAAGAGCAGTATCTGCTGGCCCAAGGGTTTCAAAATCTTGTCAGCACCAACAAAAATCTCAGCAATATCAGGCACCTAATGGACGGCAGTGTTGATCTGTGGATCAGCTCTGATTTTAACATGCCGTTTCAAGCGCGACAGGCAGGAATTGAACCGGATAAACTGGAACTGGTTTTTGCCTTTAAAAAAGTCCAGAACTATATTGCCTTTTCGGTTCAAACCTCAGACGCCCTGATCCATCAATGGCAGCAAACTCTGGATGCAATCATGCGCGATGGAACCTACGATCGGCTGAGCAGCAATTATTGAAGCATCGCTCAGCGTCCGGCTTGAAGTGCCTAACGCCCCGCGTGCGGACCAGTCGTAAGAATATTAAATGAAAAGTTTTTGCATTTTTGATAAAAAATTTTCTCGCAAAATCGCAAAGTGCGGATTAATTGCAAAGGAAATTATTGTGGGTAAGACCAATCGGATAATTAATTGCGAAAAAGCGCGCCTGGGAAGCCGATCGCTTTCCAAAGAGCTTGCGATAAGCTTTATTCTATTGTTAATTTTGTTCCAGGGCGTTTTGCTGGCCTACGTTTACCACCGGCAATCGAAAGTTCTGAAGCAGGAACTTGAGAAAAAGGCCGATGATTTGACGGCCAACCTGAGTGAGGTTCTGGTCGTACCGCTGTGGGATTATGACGATGAGCAGATCGGCAAAATCGGTATGGCGTTTTTAGAATTTGAAGTTATCGATGAGGTCCTGATAAAGAACTCTCGCGGTAAAACCCTGTTTAATGTTACCAGCGGACAGGGGCCCCAACAACGCATCCGACGATCGGCAAAGATCGTCCACAAAAACCAGACAACCGGATACGTCGATTTGTTTTTTTCTCTGGGCGCCTTTGAAAGGGGCCTGGGATGGCTTCGCAACACGATTGTGCTGATGCTGCTCGCATCTTTTATCGTCATCTTTATTACCGCCGGCATCCTGTTGCGTATATTTATGCGTCAACCCCTCAATATCCTGCAACGAGGCATTGATCGCGTAGCAAAAGGTGACTATGCTTACGAATTTGATGAAATTCATCACATCGAGTTGGCCGGTATTGCGGATCGATTTAAGGAAATGGCGAATGGCATTCAGGCCCGCGAGCATTCACTACAGTTGATCAACAAAGAGTTGCAGGATGAAATTGCCGAACGCGAACGAGCCGAGCAGAAAATCCGGCAAAGCGACGCTCAGAGCCGGGCACTTTTTGATGCCATGCCCGACATGGTATTTCAAATCGATCAGCGGGGAAATTTACTGGACTGCAAAGGAGCCAAGTCGGACCTTTACCTGGCGCCGGAACAGTTCCTCGGAAAAAAGATCGCTGATATATTGCCCGATGATGTCACCGACCTGATTTTACAAAAAAAGACCCAAGCCCTGGAAACTGACCGCATCCAGATTTTCGAATATAAACTGACCCTTAGAGGCAAACCGGCTTATTTCGAATGCCGTCTGGTGGCATTTACTGAAAATACCGTTATCGCGATCGTTCGTAACATTTCGGAGAGCAAGGAGGCTGTTGCCGATAAAACCAGGCTCGAGGAGCAGCTGCGCCAGGCCCAGAAAATGGAGGCAATTGGAACGCTGGCAGGAGGAGTGGCGCATGATTTAAATAATGTTTTATCCGGTCTGGTGAGCTACCCTGAATTGATATTGCTGGATCTACCCGAGGACAGTCCCTTCCGATCTTCTGTTCTGGCGATCCAGAAGTCGGGCGAAAAAGCCGCCAACATTGTTCAGGATTTATTAACCCTGGCCCGCAGAGGCGTATCGGTATCAGAGGTTGTTGATTTGAATCAGATAATCTCGGACTATTTGGTCAGCCCTGAGTATAAACAGTTAAAGCAAAATTACCCGGACGTGAAGTTGGACGTCAACCTTGAGCCAGATCTTTTAGGTATTGCCGGATCTCCCGTGCATTTGTCAAAAACAGTAATGAATCTGGTGTCCAATGCCGCCGAAGCCATGCTGCAAGGTGGCACGGTTTCTATTATGAGTGGTAACCGATATATCGACCAACCAATAAAAGGCTATGATGATATTAAAGAGGGAGATTACGTCACCCTGATGATTTCGGATACCGGAATCGGTATTGTTGAAGCAGATATCGATCGAATATTTGAGCCGTTTTACACCAAAAAATCAATGGGCCGAAGCGGCACCGGCCTGGGGATGGCGGTGGTTTGGGGAACGGTCAAAGATCACCATGGCTACATCGATGTTCAGAGTACCGAAGGTAAAGGTACCGTCTTTCATATTTATCTGCCGGCCAGTCGGCAATCCTCACCCCACCAACATTCAAGACCTGCCATTGATGACTACAAAGGCCGGGGAGAAACTGTCCTGGTGGTGGATGACATAAAAGAACAGCGCGCCATCGCCACAGGTATCCTGACCAAACTGGGCTACAGTGTGGATTCGGTTGCCAGTGGCGACGAAGCCGTGTCGTATCTGCAAAAACAGGCGGTCGATATGATCGTTTTGGACATGATCATGGATCCCGGCATCGACGGGCTGGATACTTACAAACGCATCATTCAACTTCATCCCGGCCAGAAGGCCATCATTGCAAGCGGGTACTCGGAATCTGAACGGGTTAAGGAAGCCCAAAAGCTGGGCGCAGGAGCCTATGTCAAAAAACCTTATTTGATGGAGAAACTCGCCCTGGCCATCAGAATAGAATTGGATCGTTAATTATCATGAAGTCCGGCGAAAAATTGACCATATGTCTGCCGACTGTCACCTGATTGACGGAATTATCTGCCATCTTTGTTGTTTGCTTGAGGAAACTTTCTTTTAACCTATTGAAAATAAAACAAAATACTTATTTTAAAATATTGGCACTTACTTTGCAGGCACTTAATGACGAACTATATTCAAGGCAGCAATATTATCAAATAAAGAAGGATTCAAACGTGATAAAACTTTTATATCTGGCCCTGCTCGGCTCGGCATTGATTCTTTCAGTTTGCGCTCTCTGGTTGGCGGTCAAAGAAATGATGACCGAGTAACATTTTGATATTATTAACTTTTGATTCTATCTGTCCATTTTCGTGCGATTCCCCCTGGATGGCACTATCCCTCCCGCCCTAGCGACGCTTCGATATATCACAACTGTATTCGGCGCTGAGGATCCCTTTCAGGGCTGCAATCCAGGCCACCTGCCGCGCGTCGAATTCTTCTCAAATATTCACACCTGATTTCGCTATTATTGAAAATACGGGTTGAAAACCATTAATATTTTTGTAAAAATGGTGTGATGGTATAAATTTTGGAGGGGGTGATGAGTCCGTCTCGGCGAATCAGCATTTAAAGGGCATCCTTTCGACGTGGTCGAATTACCCGGAAACTGGAGCTTAAACAATGTTTAATGAAAGCAAAATCAGCCAACGATTGCAAAAACTGGAAAAGCACCTGGAACAGGAAAACCCGATCCTCTCCGATGTGGTTCAAAATTTCCGTGAATTGGATGGAATCAGTCGCCGAATCGGCTTTTTCCACCGGGAAGAGTCCCATGCGACCCGGACGCCCTGGTGGCCGCTAATTTCGATTCTGGGAATTTATTCAGCAGGGAAATCCAGCTTTATCAATCATTTTCTTCAATACAACCTCCAAGCAGTGGGTATCCAGGCGGTCGATGACAAGTTTAGTGTTATCTGTTTTACGCGGGATAAAAAAGATAGAGTCCTGCCCGGTCTGGCGCTGGACGCCGATCCCCGCTTTCCGTTGTACAAAATCAGCCAGGCCATAGAAGAAGTGGCCGAGGGCCAGGGTGAACATATTGATGCCTACCTGCAATTAAAAACATGTCCCAGTGAAATTTTACGCGGCAAAATCCTCATTGATTCACCGGGCTTTGATGCAGATGATCAACGAACCTCCACTCTGCGGATCACCGATCACATCATGAATCTGTCGGATTTGGTCCTGGTTTTTTTCGATGCCCGACACCCGGAAACCGGATCCATGCGCGATACCCTGCAGCATCTGGTAAAGGCAACCGTGAATCGGCGCGATTCAAACAAGTTTTTGTATATTCTTAATCAGATTGATGTAACCGCCAATGAGGATAATCTGGAGGAAGTGTTTGCAGCCTGGCAACGGGCGCTGGCACAGTACGGTTTAACAGCCGGTTCATCCTATGCCATATACCATGAGGATGCGGCGATTCCCTTTGACAACGAGGAGGTCAAAACCCGATACGAAAGCAAGCGCCAGGCTGACTCCAGTGCCATAATCAACCGCATCGAGCAGGTGGGCGTGGAGCGCGCTTACCGGATCGTGGGCATGCTGGAACAAACCGCCCAGATGCTGAAACAGGATGTTGTCAGCCGCTTGGAGCGATTTAGGGAGGGCTTGCGCCGCAAGGTTCTGTGGCTGGAAGGTGCGATTTTGGCCGCCTTGCTGGTGGCCTTTTTGGGGCTGACCATTGGGGGAGGCTACTGGCATGGACTGTCTCTGTCGCTGCCGTTTCTGGATCTGGTCATGTTAAACGATTATACATTTTTCGGCACGCTTGCCATATTGTTGGCCCTGATTGGCTTCGTGCACTTTCGCATCCGGCGATGGGGGACGAAAAAAGTCTCCGCCAGGCTGCTGGCGGAAATAAAGGATCCCGATTTACATCCGAACTACAAACGGGCCTTTCGCAAAAACAGCCGCTGGTGGCGCACTATATATTGGCCGAACCCGGCCGGCTGGGGAAAACGCACCGCGGCCAGACTGGAAAAAGTTCTGGACGACAGCAACGCCTATATCCAGAAACTCAATGATGAGTATACCAATCCTTCAGGTAGTGGCAAAATTGCAGCAGAAATCGAGCAGCAGGCACCGGAAAAATTAGAAAGACCAGACTTCTCACAGGCCGAATCCGGAAATTTAATGCCGGATAACTCCGATCCGCTCACCTCGAAAAACTAGATGGCTAAAAAGACTCAAAAAATTGTCATCGGCCAAGATGAGGCCGTATTCTGGCTGGATGAAAACGGTTGCTGGCAAAATCAACACGGCAAATTCAAGCATAAAAAAATAATCCATTACTTTCATTCCCGTATCAAACGGGATCGACAGGGTTATTATCTTTACCAGGAAAATGGGAACTGCGCCGAAAAGGTCTACTTCCCTTATGAAGACCAAGCTCTGTTTGTGTTTAATGTGATCCAACAAGATGATGTCACCTTGGTATTAAACACCAATAAACAGGTTAAGCTGCAGCCGCACAAACTTTTTATCAAAAACGACTGCCTGTATATGCACATGGGAGAAGAAATCATTAAATTTGCCGAACAGGGGCTGATAAAGATCGCCCAGCTTCTGGAAGAAGAAAACGGCCAGCTATTTATTCGAATCAAAGACCGACGCTACAAGATACCTGCAATGACGGTATAACCTGAATTTTGCACGAGTCCTCCAGAGGCGGATAAATCGGAGGCTTTCCGATGCAAGATTCAGGTTTAATCAGCCTCAAACTAATTCATCGGCGAATTCCGCCGCCGCCTAAAGCGTGGTCAACAACTGAAAGGAGCCAATTTCATGCGTCTCAGAAACCTATTTATTCCCGTTACCGATATGAATACGGAGCAGTTGCAAACCTTCGTCGACTCAAACGAAGAAGGCAGCTTCACCCTGCTGGATGTACGCCAACCATCGGAATATGAGGCAGCCCGTATTCCGGGCAGCAAGCTGCTCCCGTTGCCGACGCTGGACGACAGGTTAAATGAATTGGATTCTCAAAAACCGGTAATTGCCTATTGAGCAGCCGGCCGACGCAGCCGGGCCGCTGCACAGATACTGACCGGTAGAGGCTTCAAGCAGGTTTACAACCTGGCAGGGGGCATTGCCGCCTGGCAGGGTCAGGCCGCCGCCGGTCCCGGGGATATGGGAATGCTGTCTATAAAAGGTGATGAAACGCCGCAAGAGGTCATTGGCCTCAGCTATGGACTGGAAGAAGGGCTACAGAAATTTTATGCCGCCTCCGCCAACCTGGCAATCGATCCGGCGGTTGTCCAGATTCTTGCCAAATTAGCTGAAATTGAAGTGAGACACAAACAGAGGCTGTTTGAGCTGTATCTTGCAGTTGAACCCAATCCTCAGGGCAGAGAAGCTTTCGAGGCCGATATCAACTCGGAGATGACCGAAGGCGGATTTAACCCGGATAAACTGCTTGAACAAAATCTGCCGACCTTTAAATCAACCGCGGATGTACTGAATTTCGCCATGATGCTCGAGGCGCAGGCCATGGATTTATATATGCGGTACGCAGATAAATGTGAAGACCAACAGGTCAAGGCAGTTCTTTTCAAAATGGCGGAGGAAGAAAAAGCCCATTTAAAGAGCCTGGGGGACCTTATAGGAAAACAATGAAGTACTACGTTTATTTTGATGCCTATGGCCATGCCAAACGGATCATTACCGAAACGGAGCTGGCCGAAAAATTCAATAATGAGCCCCGTCATTTCTTAAGTGCCGTGTGTCAGGGACATCCGGCAGCATCAGACGGACATACATCCGGTCATGTCGGTACCTTGAACTTTGATTCGGAAAAAGAATTAAAGGAATATCTGGAGGGGCTTGGAGACGAAATAACAGGATTTTACGGGTGCCGGTCAGAAAGCAGGCCGTATAATTTTTAAGTCATGAAAAAACAACAATTTGAAAAAATGGAATCCATGTTCCACCTCATCCAGCATGAGTGGCAGGACATTAATCCGCTCGAACTGGTAGTGTACCAGCTGGCCCGGGGCAATACATTTAACATGCGTGTCATTGGTCTTGAGGGTATCAGGCGCTTTAGGGAAGAAAATCCGGACTGCGCGATTACCTTCAAGCCGAATCACCTCAGCGAAGCCGACTTCATCCTGCTCTGCATCCTGTTCCGGGAACACAACATGAAAGTGCTGGTTGAGGGAGGGGCGAATCTATTTATTGATGATATTGATATTTTCACCGATCTGCTACCGAAATTTGTGCGGGAGGATTTTAAAGACTTCCTCAAAGACCAGCGAATGAGCATCGCGCAATACCTCTCCAGCAGGGGTGCGTTTAAAGTATTCCGTGAACCGCTGAGCATCACTCAGCCTGACGGCAGTGAATTGACGATCGGCAGAAAAGAGATTATTTCTTTAACCCGTGCCTATCGGTACCACCTCGTGCAAGAAAAGGAGATGTTTGTTACCTTCCCCGGTTACTCCAGCATTAAACTGGGTCTGCTGGATCTGCTTAAAAAAGACGGCACAAAAACCGGCAGAAGCTATACCGGAAAAATAGACGGGTTTCATCATCTTCCGTTTCAAATGGATATCGAGGCTTCGCTGGAGACCGAGATCGACGTCTATGTTGTGCCGGTAAACATTGCTTATGAGCGGGTTTTAGAAGATGAACACTTTGCCAAACTAACCCGGCTTTATGAAAGCGGTGAGAGCAAAAGAGAAATATACATAAACGATCTGGGCTATATTGTTAAAGAATTTTACGGTGATAAAAATAAAGGGGGTCTTTCCATCAAATTTGGTGAACCGCGCAAAATTAACGCCCCGGATTTAAAAGAAGGCTTCGTCAGTCGGAAAATAAAAAGTGCCGCCCATAAGCATGCTGAGGAATCTTTTGACAATATGCTGGCGATGCAGCCCATATTCCCGGCCAATATCTATTTTTCCGCGTTTGCTGATAACTTCAACCGGACACCCGTAAGCGTTATGAAAGAAAAAATCGATGACATCAGAGATCATTTAAGAACCCTGGTCTGGGGCAAAGCCAAGCGACGGGTGGATTTACATTATGTCCTCGGTTACAACCACCACATCATTTCGGCTGATGAGATTATCAACCGCACATTTCAGATTTTCAGCCGGCCGAACAGACATATTACGGATATCGACGGAGATATGTTCGTGGTCTATAACAAAGAGGTGGCGCAGCAGTACAAAAATCATACGGCCCACTTTTTTGAAAATTTAAATTAATCCGCCCGGAAAAATCACATTCGCATGTTTCATACACACCCGGTATTGTGGTTTTTGAGGGCGGCGCATTTAAAGAGGAGGACAGCATGCTATCACGAAGTGAGATTAAAAAATTGCTACAGGACTGGAACCAGGCTTGGGATCGGCACGACATAGACGGTGTCATGCAGTTGTTTCATAAGGATGTCATCTTCGAAAACTGGACCGGAGCCAAGGCCAAAGGCAAAACGAGGCTGTTAGCGGCCTGGGCACCCTGGTTTAAAAACCACGGCGGTTTTAGATTTAGCGAGGAGGATACCTTTATTGATGAGCAGCAGCAAAAAGTACTTTACCAATGGCGCCTTGATTGGCCTTCGTTGGAAAGCGGCTTTGAGGGAAAAGCTGAAACGCGGCGCGGTGTCGACGTAATCCAATTCAAAGGCGATAAAATTATTCAGAAACTGACCTATTCCAAAACGACGATTGAAATCGAAGGAAAAAGAATAGGCCTCGCGGCCAACGCCTGACACCGGAAAACTTGGCAGCCTAATCCTGGCCGGCCATATCGGAATTGCCATGTGGTTCCGCTTTGGCTTGCTCCAGTTCCTCGATGATCTCTTTCAGTCGAAATTCTCTGGCTTCAACTTTGACCATCATCATACCGAATGCTTCCGCCAATTCACTGAGGACACCGGGATATCTTCCTTTCTTCGAAAGTTCAAACAGGTGATCGGAGTCTGCCTTGTCGTATTTTCCGGAAGCAATTTTTTTGCAACAGGCATTGAGCATTTCAAACAAATCAAGATAATAGCGTTCAAAATCCATGATCGTCCTCCTAATTGTCCATCATTTTACCCTCTTGAATATAATTTCTTTGCAATTATGAATAAACTTGATCGACCACCAGGTGCATGATGATACCATACGGTTTGTGGTTTCGTTATTGTCTTGGTGTTCATCGTGGTTTGATCTCATCCGGGTTCTCCACCCCAAGGCGGATCCGGCATATGGTTAACAATACAAAAAATCGATACTCAAATATATTAACTTCATTATCCGTTGGCAAGTAGCGATAATAATCGCTTGAACCGATGAACCTCCGAATCCCACCCGTAAATGTATTGACTCCAAAAGAAATTTTATGATACTCGAGGATCTATACAATTGATTATTATGACTAAAGCGATGGTGGAGGCGCAGCCCAATGACCAAGCAGTTGAGCCTGTTTCCGGATAGCCCGATAAATCTACCAAACAATCTGAAGGGTGAAAATCTCGCCGACCTTGAGAACATACTCAATCCTGTTGATGAGGTATTCGCAGCCAGCACCCGTTTTAGAGATAACCGCTATGTCATGGAACTTCTGCGCTTCATCGCTCGCTTTCCGGGTTATTCAGCCTTCAACGGCCTGTTGCTCTACACTCAAAATTCTTCCGCGATCTACGTCGCCACAGCTCGCAGCTGGAAGCAAAAATTCGGCCGGCGGCCCAAGTCCGATGCCCACCCCATCGTAATTTTGGCACCTATGGCTCCGATTCTTTTCGTGTTCGATATCCAGGACACCGAGGGACCTCCGCCTCCTTCTGAGCTTCTGCGACCGCGCGCAACTCAGCCTCAACTGCTCGAAAAAATCTATACCAATACACGGCACAACTGTGCGGTACACGGAATAGCCGTCTATGAAACAACCATGGATCATGACACGACCGGCATTGCCAGCCGCATTACACCTGCGCTTCGAAAAAAATATCAGGATTTAGATTTGCAAAATGACACCAGCTATTTAATCCTGATCGACAGAACCCAACCCCTGGAGGATAGGTATTCATCACTTATCCATGAGTTGGGACACATCTTTTGCAGTCATTTGGGAATTGATCGCCATGCATGGTGGCCGGAAAGAGAAGACCTGAATGTCAATGGAGAAGAAATTGAATCTGATGCGGCTGCATATCTGGTTTGCGAGCGTTTGGGATTACAGGCCAGTTCGGCCGCGCACCTGTCCAACTACATCGAAAAGAATCATGAATTACCTGTTTTCAGTTTAAATGCGGTGCTGCAGTCGGTAGGATACCTGGAAGACATGGGAAAATCTCCCTGGAAGGAGCCCAGGAGGCGCCGCCGACATTAGACGGCAGTACAGTAACACCACAGCCGCCTGAAAGTGAACAACCGCACCCGCCCCATTCCGAATTCACCTCTGTTTTAGTTTCTTTTGATACACGGTTTCTGATTTTGAGAAATCAACTGCCCAAACTGTAGGAAATATTTTTCACAAACTGCAATTTCAGCAAGGACGGTCAGATTTATAACTATTTGAAATATTAAGTAATAAAAAAATTTTATGCAATTTGCACAGTTTTTGCTTAGACATTTTTTCATAGAAATGAGGAAGAAACCTACAAAAGGCAGACCTTGTATATAATTAGCGGAAAGGAAACGCTCAGTTTAGGGATTTGTCAACAACGATGGAGGTGAGACTTGTCGGATTATCATGAAATGGCGGCCAATTTAAAAATGAAAGAAGCGCGTACCTTACATATAGAAAAGCCTGCTTATACAATTGACAGGGGCGGCCGCCGCCTGGGAATCGAGCGACGACAGTTCGACTATTCGCATTATTTTCCTGAAAGAAGAGTCGGCCTGGACCGCCGGAATCTCCCTGAAAGAAGAATTGATACAAGGCTCAATTCGTGATCGCAATTTTAGGCGAAGGAAACTGACAGCAGAAATCGAGCCTGAAGCAGAAATCACCCGAAACGGCCTCCAAAACCAAAAAGGCTTCACCTTAATTGAAATACTGTCTGTGATAGTGATACTCGGCCTTCAGATCTCAACTACCATTAGAGCGCCGGCCGTTTGGCAATAAGGATCTCTCACCCAAAGAATCAAACTCCAATCCCCTCCCCCGCATTCGTTTGCCGCACTTCCGCTGTTGGAACAAAACTTAGCCAAAGGGCCCGATTTTCGGCGTTAGAACAAACCCCCACCATCGGTCTATCTATTCCCTATTGATTTTACGACCATTTCTGCTTTATAATGGCATATTATAATTGCAGTCGCCGACGGTGGGTCAACATCAAAATATTCCCATCAGATATTAAATAGCAAATATGTTTTAGCCACACCCGATATCGCTATTTTTGGGCGGCGTAAATAACGGCAGCGTGGATTCCCGGATAGCTGCGCAGATTGAAAACAATGGAGGTGCATAATTTAGATGAATCGAACAGCCAAGATAGTTGTTGTTCTGTTAGTGATTGCTGCGAGCGGTTTTTTCATTTTTAGCAAGATTGCCGGCTGGCACAAAAACAAATTGGATACTACAATCAAGCAGCAAGAGGAGCTCTCGCAAAGTAAAACGGATAAATTGGAGCAAAAGATCAGCGAACTTGAGCAGGAGTTAACCGTTGTCAAAGGTCAAAAAGTTCCTGAGGAAAAACTGGCCGAGGTGTTCGGTGGGAATGATGATTCGGCGGAGATGACTGCTGATCGGGAAAAACTGGCCGAGGTGATGGTAGAAGTAAAAAAATTGGCCCGGATCGTGCGCACTGAAAAGGAATTGGCCGCGATACTGGGAGATGAACAAAAAATAGTCGCAACTCTGGGGCAGGAAACAATCCTGATCGAAGTCTTGCGACAGGAGGGCAAGCTGGCCAAAGTCCTGCGCGATGAAAAAAAACTGAGCCAAATTTTGCAGAATGAAAATAAGCTGGCCGAGATATTGGCGGAAGAAGAAAAAGTTGAGGCCGGCACAGATGCTATCGTAAAGAAAAAAATTCGGGTTGCCAAAGGGCAGCCGGGCTTTACCGATACAGAACGTCAAATATTGGCTTTTTTCTCATATCTGGATCAACAGCCCTATGTTCAATCCTATGAATTTGCAGGAGGCTCCTATCTGCAGTATCAAATAGCGGTCAAAAATTTATCCTCCAAACCGCCGATAGTTGCCGGTGAAATGCAGTCGCTTTACAATATGGTCCGTAATGTAGCCCATTTTTATCGCACAATGGGTAAAAAACGAGTTTTTGTCACCAGACAAGTATTGCAAAACGAATCTGAGATTATCGAATCGGTCATGAAAACCTTTTTCCAATGGTTTAGGATGGACGGCGGGAATCAGGCCGCTCTGGCGGGCCGTCCTTCACCTGAGATTTTGTATGAATATGCAGGATATATACTGAACACCCTGGGTGGAAGGAGTTATCTGTTAAGAAGGAGCCCGAAGGTAAGAGCATTGACGACATACTACTGTGTGCTGGCTTTGGACCAGGCGAACGATCAAGAGCTCAATTCAAAGGGTATTGATATTAGACCGTACATAAAATCATCATTGCTGGAGGTTAAAAACCAAATCGGCCTTATCTATCAGAAAGAGTATATTACAAAACTCAGCGAATTAAACCGCAAATACTATCTTTATTGAGGAATATGAAATGAGAAGATTGAAGCTGATGGTTTACATTTCGACTTTCCTGTTTGGCTGCATCGGTGTTTCACAGGCAGCCGATTTGCAGGGTGGTTTTTTGGGTATCCAATGGGGAACCGAAATCGCCGACCTGCCGGATTTCGTGAAAGTGGCAGAAAAGCATGATGTCATATATTACGGGAATCCGAAAAAGTTCTACACCCTCTTTGACGTCGATGTGCCCTATGTTACCTATGCCTTTCACTCCGCAAAATTTTTTGCCGCTTATGTGGACGTCGCATCAATCGATGTGTTCGGCAAACTCAAAGACCACATTACCCGGAAGTACGGCCCACCGCGCACCACATTAAATTTTAATGAAGGGCAAAGAATTTACAACTGGAAGTATCAGGACACTAAAATAAAGCTCAAGCTCTATGAAAATGAAGGTAAGATGAAGCTTGGCTTTTACTATGAACCCCTGACCAGAAAAGTTAATAAAGCGCAACGGGAAGCATTCCCGCCACCCGGCAAACCTGTCTTTCCTCTGGATGAACGCCGCCTGGGCGAGGCCATGGAAGTATTTGGGTTTTAGCAACCATCCGGATTTCATGGAATCTACGATTCATGAGCACTTATTCAATCTGAATTATCCTCTGAATTTTGCAGACAAATACCCCTCATAATTTTACATAGCCGAGCATAAATCATTGGACATAAAGTGGAATTTAAATTCGAAAATCAACCTTTATCTTGCGCCTAAAGCCCTGCGCCGAACGCCATTTTTGAAATGATACACAACCATTGATTGGCAGGGATATCTTTTATGTCTAATTAGTTATGGCCTTCCATTTTAGTGCAGCAACATTTGCACAAAATATAGTCTTTATGTTAAAGTATTAGATTATCAATACTCAGCGGAAGCGAAGTCCGATGGAAACCTCAAAGGAGTTTTAAATGTCGCTCAAAGAGCATGAATATGTACGCCAGACACTGGAAAGGTATACGAACTGTAAATTGGAACAATTCTGTGATCATGTGCTGATCACCAATTTCAAACGATATATCAAGCGTTTTCAGGAGAAAACCAAAGGCAACTATTCCGAGGGCAATTTCCGAATTGTTAACGCGCCTGAGAAGAACTGCACCATGATCGACTTTGGCATCGGATCACCCCAGGCTGCTCTGATTATCAATTGCCTGGCCTACCTGGATAATCTTAAGTCCGTCGTCATGCTGGGGATGTGCGGCGGGATCGACGACATTCTCGAAGTGGGTAATTTTTTGGTTCCTTCGGCCGCTGTCCGGGGAGAAGGCACCAGCCGTCATTACCTGCCGCCGGAGTTTCCCGCCATCCCGGCCTCATCGGTGAATTTATATTGCATTGGTGCCGTTCGCAAGGTTGGGTTGGATCCCAGCTGTGGCATTGTATACACCACCGACAGGCGTCTGTGGGAATATGATGAAAAGTTCGTCCAATATTTAAGAAAACAACGCATTCTGGCGATCGAGATGGAATTGGCAACCCTCTTCTCCGTGGCTTACCGCCATGAAGTCCCCATCGGGTCGATCATGCTGGTCTCCGATATGCCCCTTCAGAAAAGGGGTATCAAGGATAAAAAACTGTATAACAAAATTTTTTCCTCTTACATGGACACGCACCTTGAAATCGCCCTGGATGCTGTCGCAAAAATAAATTCCAACTGGAGCACGGTATCACGCAAACTCACCAGTGAGTGGTAGTTCGGAAAGAATCAACCGATGGAGCCTTGAAAGTTGAGCGGCCATCCTCCGCATAAAACACGATTCCGCTTTAGTATCTTCTATGGCTGGTACATTCTGGCCGCCTGTTTTTTCCTGCTTTTTTTCCAGGCCGGCGCCCGATTTTCCTTCGGCATAATGTTCAAACCAATGATGACACAACTCGGCTGGGATCGAGCGTCGATTTCGTTGGTGTTTTTTTTGAACATGGTCTTTTTTGCGTTAACCCTGGGTATCGCCGGCAAACTGTATGACCGTTGGGGGCCGAAGTGGGTAATTCTCGTTTCAACTCTATTTTTGAGTGTGGGTTATGGCAGTATTTCATTTATCAGCACTCTGTGGGAATTTCACCTATACTATGGCATTTTAGCCGCCATCGGCATGGGCGGCGCCTCGGTGCCGTTGATCGCGGCTTTGATGAGCAAATGGTTTGAACACAACCGGGGTCTGGTGATAAGCCTGGCCCTGTCCGGAAACTGTATCGGGCAATTTGTACTGGTACCGGTTTTTAGTGACCTTGTTTTAGCGTTCGGCTGGAGAACATCCTGCATAATCATTGCGTTATGTATTTTCGTGGTCAATACAATCCTGGCATTGTTTGTCATTAAAAGTGAGCCTGGATATCTTGACCAGAAGAATTACGGCCGTCAAAAAGCGGCCGGCAATCCGAGATTAGATAGCAGCGGGATCCCGATCCCAGGCACCCGGGACCTTAACTTAAAAGAGGCCATGAAAACAGCGTCCTTCTGGCTGTACCTCATGGTAATGTTTGTCTGCGGCAGCGGAGATTTCCTGGTGACGGCACACCTGGTTCCCATGGTAACTGACTTTAATATCCCCCCATCGATTGCGGCCCAAATGCTGGCCTGGTTTGGTTTGTTAAGTATGGGGGGGATACTGGTTGCCGGCCCGGTTTCAGATCGAATCGGCAATAAGATCCCCATCGCGCTGAGCTTTGCGCTGCGCCTCGTGCTATTTGTCTTGATATTAAGCCGTCAGAATCTTTATACTTTTTATATCTTTGCGGTCATGTTCGGCTTTACCTTCCTGATCACCGCTCCGCTGACGACGACCCTGGTCGGAAGGCTTTACGGGTTTTCCCATATCGGTCTTATTTCAGGTTTCATTACCATGATTCACCACATGGGTGGCGGATTATGGGCCTATATAGGCGGGTGGTCCTTTGACATAACCGGCAGTTATCAATGGTGCTTTATTGCATCGACGGTAATGGCAGGTATTGCTTTAATCTGCACCCTTATGATAAAGGAAAAGCGCTAATTAATCCGCCCTAAAAACGCTGATATTCAAATGGCAGAGCGCCAACTCCTGAAAGGAGGAAATTAATATGCAAAATACTGAAAAGGTGGTCAACGGATTTCAGTTCATGCCGCCCTCATTGGGGGCGTGGATCGGAAAAGATATTCCTGCTGAACCATTTGGCGGGGACATACCCTGGACACCACTTAAAAAACCAATCAGTGAGACGACCTTTACGCTGATGACTTCTGCCGGCATCAGCATGGCGACCGATCCGCCATTTGACGTTGAAAGGGAAAAGCGCGAACCGGCCTGGGGTGATCCTTCCAGCCGACAAATCCCTGCATCGGCCGGTGAAAAAGATATTGCTGTAAATCATCTCCACATCAACACTGACTATATCAAGCAGGATATCAACGTGATACTTCCCTTGAAGCGGTTTAAAGAATTCGAAGAAGAAGGCATCATCGGCCGACTGACACCGAACAGCTATTCTTACTATGGTTTTCAGCCGGATCCATCGGAACTGCTTGCGCAAACCATGCCAAAAGTTGCCGACCAGATGCAGGCGGAAAATGTTGAGGCGGTCTTACTCACGCCGGCTTGACCGCTGTGTTGCCGGTCCGTTGGACTGGTCGCGCGCTTTCTGGAGGAAAGAGGCTTTTCAACCGTCGTATTAACAATGACCCCTGAATTTAATCGGGAAATCGGTATTCCAAGGGTGGCGGCCATCGAGTATCCCTATGGGCGCACGGTGGGAGAGGTTGATGATGTTGACGGACAACGCCAGGTGCTGCTGAAGACCCTTTCATTTCTGGAAATTGCCGGCAATCCCGGCCAGGAGTGTCACCTGCCTTTCATCTGGCCCGAAGCGCCCAAACACGCCAAGTGGCAGCCACCGGAAATCTCACCGATTATAAAATTGTATCTGGATGAAATAAAAAAAATGGGTGCCAAAGCCAAAAGGAAGTAAGGGTTTCGATGCTGCCGGGGCCATCAGCTAATTATCCCGCTCTGGACAATAACGATACCCAGTCTGGACAGACCATATCTGTTCTCTATCACCTGAGGAAAATATTTTAGTGTTGATCCGGGCGGATAAATTACGAAAGAATCCGCAACCGGGACAGCAGGCTTGTATACTCGGCTTGCGGGAGTTGCTGCCAGGGGGTCAGGGGCGTAAACTGCAGAATGGATTTAACATCCGGTGAGAACACCTTGCCGGACTGGAGATTTGGCACTTTCATCAAATATTTGTATTCATCGCCAAAATCCAGCAGCAAGTCCAAATCATCGCTGTCATCAAGAAGTTCAACCATCAGTATGTTGCGGATACGTCCCCGCCCCTTTAAATAGCGCTGGCCCCGCTGGCTGGCGCACACCTCGACAACTACATCCTCAACCAGCACGGCATTCTGATTGTCAGCAACCAGCAATGCCTGATCCACCAGGTATTCTCCCTCGGCAAAAGGTATCCAGTTGTCCATGTCTCTAATTCCGCAATCCGAAATTAAAAGGGTATGCACCACCTCAAATTACTCGATCAACTCTTTTATCCAGCATTGAGCTTAAGTTAGCCACTATTTGTTACAATTTAGATGTTTGAATGAAACCACCCATTGGCACGAATTCTCATGAAATTCTCCGAATGGCCAGCAGGGTGATATCATCAAACTGCTCGGCTTCACCGATATGTTCCTGCAGGCTGTCTGCGATTCGATCAAGCATTTCACTTGCGGACGAAGACGGGGCGTCTAAAATCGACATTAATTGTTCAACGGCAAAAAAGCTGCCGTCCGCCGCACTGGCCTCTGTGACCCCATCTGTGTATCCCAGCAGGATATCACCCGGTTCCATCTGCGTTTGCTGAATCTTGAAACTGAGTGCTGGCTCAATCCCCACCGCCGGGCCGGAGGTGGTAAGCTGCGCCTTTACACCTCCGCCGGAGTTTACGATGTATAAGGGTTCATGCCCCCCGTTGATATAGCTTAATTTCCCGGTATCCGGATCCAGTATCCCGAAAAATAGCGTGGCAAACATGGCCAGTTCGCCGTGGTTGAGAGCAATATATTTGTTGGTGAGCTGCACTGCTTTAAGCGCCTTGAAGTGGTTCGGGTCTATGGTCGGGTTTTCCTTTAGCTGCTCAGATTCATCGAGGATGGCATCACTGCTGGTAAGGGGTAGTCCGTTTAAGGAAGTTTGGCCTGAAAATATGCGAATCAGACTGCGAAACAGCGCCATAAAAAGCGCCGCCCCAACGCCTTTGTCACATACGTCGGCAACTACAAAACCGACAGAATCTTCGGGAAGCTGGAAGAGGTCATAAAAGTCGCCGGCAACCTGTCGGGCGGGCTTAAAAAAAGCTGCAGTTTCCCAGCCCGGCAGTTGCAGCAGCTGATCGGGTAAAAAATTGATTTGCATCTGACGGCCTTTTTCCAGTTCATCGTTGAGGACCCTGGAGTAGGCTTCAACCTGCTGAAAGCTTTGCTGCAAAGCTTCCTCTGCTTTTTTCCGTTTATTAATGGCATCCGATATTTGCCGGTACATCCGGCGAAACGCCCCGATTACCTCGCCCAGTTCATCGTCGCGTTGAATATTGGCTGAATAAAATTCAGGTGTTTGCTGATCCTGGCTGAGCACCTCTCCGGCCCGAATCAGATCATTTCTCAGATTCAGAACCGGATTAACAACAATCCATCGCAGGGGCAGCCAGGTGCCCACCGTCACGACCAGGGAAATAATCAGCACCAATCCGGCGATTCGCAGAAAATATGACAACAACTCCTGCTGGACCGAAGATGCATCATGGCGCAGGATCAAGCGGTAATCTCTTTGCAGCTCCACCGGTGAACAGGCAATATCATAGCGGGATCCGTCTTGATTTAAAAGGAAGGTCATGCTGGCGGGGTTGACACTAGAAATCGACAACTCCGGCATTTCACCAAAAGAACCGATCTTTTTACCTTCGGATGTATAGAGGGCACCTCCGACCACGACCTCACCGTCATGCAGCTGTTTAATGTGAGCAAAGAGCTCATCATGCGAGGCATCCGGCGCAACAATCCGCATGGCAAAAACAACTCGCGCGGCTGAAATGTCTTTCATCTGCTCCAGGAGTTCTTTTTCCCTTTGTTTGTACGAAGGGATGAATATCAGCGTTTCAATTAAAATGACACTGATGAAAACCCAGAAAACGATACGTCGGGTCAGACGGGATATCGCGAAAGAAAATCGATCTTTGGGTGACATCAAATTAGCTCCGAGTAGTTTAGGCAATCTCAAGGTTAAGATTAAGTCAGAGTAGTAATCGTTTATGTTTTTGTCAAATCAGCCTCATGTTATTGCTCCATGGGTAATCATCAATAAAAGCCTGTCGACTAAATCTACAAAATCATTACAAAATCATTCTACTCGGCTTCTCCTGCTTGACAATCTAATTTTTTCATGACCTAGTGTGCTTATTGCTGAAAGATTCAATAGATGAGTCGTTAAAACCGAATCAACCCGTCAACCATAAAGCAAGAGCAACCGGGAGGTTCTGCAATGTTTAAAAAATTGGCCGAAACACTGTTTGGCAAAGGTCCATCCGAACCATCGTCGGACGGCTTTTTCTTAAATGTGCGCTGCAGTGAATGCAGCGAGCAGTTCAACCTTTTCATCAATACATCCCATGAATTGATGCAGAATTTCGAAACAGACGGCAGCGTCAATTATTCCTTGAAAAAGGAAGTTTTCGGGGTCGGCTGCAAGAATCGCATCTATGTCAGGATGAAGTTCGACGGCAGTAAAAAATTGGTATCAAGAGAAATCGAAAACGGTGAGTATATCGAAGAAAAAACAAAGTGTTGAGTAATTGAAAAAAGTTAATTTAAAAATCGAACAGGACATGACACTGGAAGTGCTTGCACTTAAGGAGGCTCCTAATGAAAATCACACGACGGGCCTTCATCAAAGGTACCATCGGTTTAGGCGGTGCCCTCGTCGTTCCAGATGGGATTCTGCAGGCGGCGGGAGATAAAGATAGTCATCGGTCCCCGGCCTACGAGATGCTGGAAAATAAGGGGCTGCTGGTCCAGAGAGTGGAACAGGCCTATGCCATTTTCCAAGAATGCCGGCTTTGCCCCCGTCAGTGCGGCGTAAACCGGCTTAAGGGCGAAAAGGGATTTTGCCGGTCCACAGCCAGTCCGGTGATCTATTCCGCTCATCCCCACTTCGGTGAAGAAGCGTCGCTGGTGGGCAGCGGTGGTTCCGGCACCATCTTTTTCTCCAATTGCAACCTGCGCTGTGTGTTTTGCCAGAACTGGCCGATATCTCATGAAGGCCGCGGCAAAGAGATCGGCGACGAAGATCTGGCCGATTTAATGTTGTACATCCAGAAAATCAGCTGCCACAACGTCAACCTGGTCACGCCCACCCACCTCATGCCCAACATCCTCAATGCCACCAGAATCGCTCATAAAAAAGGACTCCGCATTCCACTGGTATATAATACCAGCGGGTATGAAAGCGTTGAAATGCTGAAGCTACTTGACGGCGTGGTGGACATATATCTGCCGGACATGAAATTCATGGGTGCTCAAGAGGCTGAGCTCTATATGGCCGGTGCCGCGGATTACCCGGAAATGGGCCAAAATGCAATCCTGGAAATGCACCGTCAAGTTGGCCTGCATAAAACCGATGCAAATGGCATAACCGTTCGCGGAGTAATGATCCGTCATCTAGTGATGCCGAATCGGGTGGCAGGAACTGAAAAATTTGTACGCTGGCTGGTCGCCAATCTGCCGAATTCCACCTATGTCAACATCATGCATCAGTACCACGTGGATTATAAGGCCTATGATTACCCCAAAATCCAGCGCAGCATCACCGCTGAGGAATATCTGGAGGCGATGGAGTGGGCCGTGCAATACGGTCTGACCAACCTGGACCCGAAATCAGTGGCGGTAAGGGACTTTTATATCAAACATCAAAAAAATTGATTGTGAAAGAAGCCCAAATCTGTTGCATCAATATTTAGTCGAACTATTTTAACTCGCCAATTCCAACTAATCCTCGTAATTATCCTTTTTATGCAAGAAAATTGAGCTGGGATACTATCGCTATCTTGACACGATTTACAGTTCAAAAATATATGTTACCAGGCCATTACCATTGCCGTTTCCAATTACCTGGTATTTTATCTTACCGCAATCTGATAGGGCAACTTTAACATTTTGAGCCTGTCCGGAAGGAACCGTGTACCCTCCTTTGATGTTTGAGTCTGGCACTGAAGCCGGCAAATCATAGGTTTTGCCGATTTTGGAAACATAGTCCGGAATCTGCCCTCTAATTATTATGCCATGCCCACCGACATTCGGATCGATCATGCCGGCTCTCTCGAGGTCATGAATGTCCTGTCGCACCTTGGCGAATTCAGCGCTGTCGTTCGGCTGTTTTTGACGCCAGCTGCCTGAAGTCGGCGGCTCGTTGGGGGATTTTATTTCTCCGATTATCACTTGATGGCCTTTAACAGCGATGTAATCCGGCTTGCGCCGGTGCTGCCTGGTTTTGCCTTTAATGTCCTCATCACCGTCAAAATATTCATAGCCGGCTGCAATAAATGCTTCTTTAACTTTTGGATAAAATTCGTTTTTCACACTCATCTTGCTAAACCTTTGATAAATTAAGTGTTGATATCTATCTCTAATCCGGACAAGCCGGAACTAAAAAAGAAAATTAATCACGAAAGGACCCCAGTATGATAGAACTTTCCTACGGGGCAGGCGGGGAACCAGTCTAACAATTAATAATTTTCATCCAGACTTTCTGAAAACCCCAGTGGATAGATATATCGGTACATATGAACAAATCCTTAAATAGAATTTTGAGCGGAACTTATTAGACAGGAAAAAGATTGAATTTTACCCGTTTTGGATGGTCGCTGCTTAATAAAAGAGGGCTGGAAGGCGGTTGCGGCAATTTTCTTCAACCAAAAATCAATTAATCCTTGACATAGAACCTATTCTGATAAAATATGTTTTATATATAGTTCATATTTAATATTTATGATCTATTTATAATTCATTATAAAGGTGAAAGATGCCAAGATCAGCCACACGCACCTATTCCCGTTGTTGCCGACATGCGACGCTTCTGCTGGGAAGGCAGATAAAGCTTGGCCGCAAAGAACGCAAAATGACGGCACAAAATTTAGCGGATCGTGCAGGTATTTCGAGAGGCATGCTACAGCGAATTGAGAAAGGCGGCCTCAAATGTGAGATCGGGGCCGTCTTCGAAGTAGCGACCATTGTCGGTATCAAGTTATTTGATGCTGACGACGCCACACTGACCAGGCGCATCACCCAGACCAACGACAAGATCGCCCTGCTCCCCAGACACATCCATCCAGCAAAAAAGGCGGTAGACGATGACTTCTAACAAAAAAAGCTACAACGAGGCGTTTGTCTGGATTTGGCTGCCCGGGGCAACCCACCCCGTTGTTGCCGGAAAACTGACCGCCGACGGAGAGAATCTGATCTTCAACTACGGTAAGAGCTATCTGGGCCGCGAGAACGCTATCTCAATCTACAACGCTGAACTGCCGCTGCAATCAGGCGCGCTGACCCTGTCGCCCGGCCTGAGCATGCCGGGCTGTATACGTGATGCCTCACCGGATGCGTGGGGGCGGCGCGTGGTTATCAATATGAAGCTGGGGCTGAAAGGCAAAGATGCCGACAGTGCGCAACTCGACGAGCTGACCTATCTGCTGGAATCCGGTTCCGACCGCATCGGCGCGTTGGATTTTCAATTGTCGCCCACAGACTTCGTGCCCCGCTATTCCGTGAATGTCACCTTGGAGGAGTTACTTGAATCCGCCGAGCGCGTTGAGAAAGGTATGCCGCTCACACCTGAATTTGATCAGGCTCTGCACCATGGCAGCTCAATTGGCGGTGCGCGCCCGAAAGCGCTGATTGAAGACGCCAGCAAAAAACATATTGCCAAGTTCTCTTCTTCTACAGACCTGTACAGTGTCGTAAAGTCAGAATTCACCGCTATGCGTTTGGCAAACCTCGCGGGACTCAAGGTCGCACCGGTTTCGATGACCAAAGCATCCAATAAAGATCTTTTGCTGATCGAACGCTTTGATCGCACGCATACCACCGATGGCTGGCAACGCAAATGCATGGTTTCGGCGCTGACGCTCTTGGGCCTGGATGAGTTGATGGCACGCTATGCCAGCTATGAGGACTTAGCGGAAATTATTCGACATAATTCCAAAGATGCCCCGGCAACACTGCGAGAATTATTCTCTCGCCTGATCTTCAACATCCTCTCCGGTAATACGGATGATCATGCCCGTAACCATGCAGCCTTCTGGGATGGCGAGATGCTTGCACTCACGCCGGCCTACGATATTTGCCCTCAGGCCCGAGCTGTCAACGAAGCAACACAAGCCATGCTGATTTCAGGTGACGATCGCATGAGCCGCATTTCTTCCTGCCTTGACGCCACCCATCACTTTCTGCTTTCGCAGCAAGAGGCCATTGCGATTGTTGAAGGCCAGATCACCAGTATCGGAAAAAACTGGTCTGCCGTTTGTGATATGGCTGAGCTGACGGAAACGGACCGTGCTTTGCTCTGGGGTCGACAATTTCTGAATCCTTTCGCGTTCGACGACTTAAGGGGTCAGACTGCCTGCCTGGCAAGTTGCGCTGACGATATCCGAGCGACAGCAAACTCTGATAAATAGGGTGCCGCACACTTTCGTTTAGAATATATGCACAGATCTTTCTATTCCGGTTAATGCTCAAAACTGATTTTTCGGTTGGGATTCAACAGGTTTTGGTAACAGGTATCGCATATAACACCCTATCCAGTGCTATAGATTTTACAACCAATTATCTTACATTTATCTAGAACAGAGAACCGGAAATACACAAAATTGTTATTTTCGTGAGTGAGGCTTCAATTGGATTTTGACAGGCCGTATAAATTATATTATATTCCATAGTCGTTAATAAATTAAGAAATAAATGCGAAGCATTAAGTAATTAATCCGCAGGCCCTTCAATCTACCAGCAGTCTTCAGTTTTCAAAGAACCATTTTCAACCCTGAATGTGCCGTTTTTCAGGGCGGATTAATTTACCAAACCAAAGGTAGGCGATGCAGGAAATTCGTTTTCATGGTCGTGGCGGACAGGGCACGGTAGTGGCTTCGATAATACTGGCCAAAGCCTTTTTCAGCGCCGGATATCATGTGCAGTCCTTTCCCGTTTTTGGTGTGGAAAGACGGGGGGCACCGGTAGAGGCCTATTTGAGGCTGGATACCAAAAAAATTCTGGTCCGCTGTAATGTGTACACGCCGGATCATGTGGTGGTCCAGGATGTCAAGCTGCTGGAAAATGTGCCGGTTACCGGCGGCCTCCAGGCCGGTGGCTGGATTCTGATAAATGCCGCGGTTCAGCCCGAAAACCTGGAAATTTTTTCCGGTTTCCGCCTGGCCTGGGTGGATGCCACCGCCATTGCCATCCAAAACCAGTTGGGAACCCGCACCCATCCAATTATCAATACCGCCATCATCGGTGCTTTTGCCCGCATAATGGAAATACCGCCCATGGAAATGATCTGCGATGCCATTAAGGAGGACATCCACACCAAACCGGAACAAAATATCCAAGCGTCTCAAGTTGCCTATGACAGTGTCAGGATAGTCGGACTGGTGGATTAGGCATTCGTTGGAACGCCCAAAAAGTCAATTAAAGGCAAACCGGTAATTACAACTCCGATGTATCCGGACCCGAGAAAAACCATGAAAAACTCACCATTTAAAGAACTACCGCTATTCATTCCGCATTCCCACACCTCCACCGCGGTGAACAAAACCGGGTCCTGGCGCTTTTTTTACCCCAAATATGATGAAAAAACCGCTCCCTGCAGCGCAGCCTGTCCGGTCGGCCAGGATATCGCCCGCATCGAAATGCTGACCTCATGGGGATTGCTCAAAGACGCCTGGCAGTTGATCTTAAATGAAAACCCGTTTCCGGCTGTCTGTGGACGAGTTTGTTTTCACCCATGTGAAAGTGCCTGCAACCGGGGTGATCTGGATGCCCCGATTGCCATTCACAGTCTGGAACGCTTTCTGGCTGACACGGCATTATCAAATGAGAAAATACCGGACCCCAATATCAACCCGTCCCGGGACCAAAAGGTGGCGATTGCCGGCGCCGGTCCGGCCGGACTGTCAGCCGCCTACTTTCTCTCACGGCTGGGTTATCGCTGCGAAGTGTTTGAAGCCGGCTGCGCGCCGGGGGGAATGCTGCGTCTGGGAATCCCGGGCTATCGCCTGCCCCGTGCGATACTCGACCACGAAATCAAGCGCATTGAGAATCAGGGTGTAATGATTCACTGC
This sequence comes from Olavius sp. associated proteobacterium Delta 1, assembly GCA_902749685.1. Classification (GTDB taxonomy): domain Bacteria; phylum Desulfobacterota; class Desulfobacteria; order Desulfobacterales; family JAFDCJ01; genus JAFDCJ01. The sequence goes on from CACVKW010000590.1 coordinate 38,645, forward strand.
AAAAATCCGGTAACCGGAGATCGGCTGAAAAAAATATGCGAAAAATATGATGCGCTGTTTATCGGCTGCGGTTACGGGCGATCCATTAGACTTAAAATAGACGGCGGTCACCTGGCGGACGACGGGCTTGATTTTTTGCGCCGGCTTCACCAGGGCCAAGAGATGTCCTTTGCCGGCAAAGCAGTGGTTTTCGGCGGCGGCAACACCGCCATCGATGTTGCCCGTAGCCTGGCACGCCTGGGGGCATCACCGCTGATCGTGTATCGCCGCCGCATTCAGGACATGCCGGCCTTTGAGCCGGAAGTGGAAATGGCGCTGCAGGAAGGGGTGGAAATAATCGAACTGGCTGCCCCCATCCACATCCAGCAGAATCTAAGTGATTCATATTCTTCCGGTTACACACTGACCCTGCAGCACATGAAACCCGGCAAAACGAAAATCAGCGGTCGGACCCGTGTCATACCGGATGGAAAAAAAACAGAAACAATGACGGCGCAGAACATCTTTGTTGCCATTGGTGCCGAAGCCGATGCCCTCTGGCATTTTCCGGCAACAGACCATACCCGATCCCTTAGCCTAAGCCACTGCAGACTCATCGAACAAAAAATACCCCTTGTATTCGGCGGGGATCTGACCAGCCCGGTTAAAAGTGTCGCCGATGCCATCGCATCCGGTAAACAGGCCGCCATGGCCCTGAATACATATTTTGCAAAAGGCCTGGAGGCCGTCGCGGCCACCCTTGCTGGCTGCCGGGTAGGACCCGGACCGGCACTATCCATGGAAACTTATTTAGCTGGAAATCGCCAAGACCGCAACGCGCATGTCGTCACGTACGACGAAATTGTAACCGACTATTTCCAAACTGCTCCGCGGGTGACCCCATCCTCTCTGGATGCAAACCGGCGCCTCCAGTCTTTTGCGGAAGTCGAATCAACGCTGACCGACAAGGTCGCCAAGGGGGAAGCAGCGCGCTGCTTTAGCTGCGGCAACTGCAATGCCTGTGACTATTGCCGGCTTTACTGCCCTGAAATGGCAGTCAAGGTAGACAAAGGACAGCGCTCGATCGACATGGACTACTGCAAGGGATGCGGCGTGTGTGCCACGGAATGCCCGCGCAATGCCATGGCGCTGGAGGAGGAAATTAAATGAAAAAAGTTGTCGAAGGCAGCCATGCGGTGTCGGAAGCAGCACGACTGGCAAGAGTTGAAGTAATAGCGGCCTATCCCATAACGCCCCAGACCCATATTGTCGAGGCCTTATCCGAATACTGCTCCAACGGTACTTTAAATGCGCGTTTCATCAACGTGGAAAGCGAACACTCGGCCATGGCAGCCGTCATCGGTGCTTCCAGCGGCGGGGCACGGGCCTTTACGGCTTCTTCTTCCCACGGTCTGGCATACATGCACGAAATGCTGCACTGGGCGTCGGCGGCGCGGTTGCCGATTGTCATGGCCGAAGTCAATCGGGCGCTTGGGCCGGGCTGGAACATATGGACGGATCAGACCGACAGCCTCGCCCAGCGCGATACCGGCTGGATCCAGCTGTACTGTGAAGACGGTCAGGAAACGCTCGACACCACTTTGCTGGCGTTTCGATTGGCCGAAACTATCAATCTGCCGGTAATGGTGGTCCTGGACGCTTTTTTTCTTTCACACACATTTGAGCCTATCGACATTCCGGAGCAGGAGCAGGTCGATCGATTTTTACCATCGCCGGATCCCCGTCTCAGGCTGGATACCGCTGCCCCCAATGCATTCAATCAACTGGTCACGCCTGCCGCCTACATGGAAATGCGCTACAACACCCAGCTGGCCATGGAAGAGGCCGTGCGACGCTATGACCTGATAGAAAAAGAATTTAAAGCCATATTCGATCGAGTATATGGCCCCGTTGAAGCGGTTCATTGTGAGAATGCCGAGATTATTATCGTCACCACCGGCACGGTTACCGGTACCTGTCGCCAGGTTCTGGCCGAACTACGCGCCCGGGGGGAAAGGGTCGGCCTGTTTAAGCTGAAGATGTTTCGACCGTTTCCGGCCGAAATCATTCGTCGTCATCTCGGTTGCGCCCACAAAATCGCTGTCGTTGACCGGAATTTTTCGTTTGGTGCCGGAGGAATTTTTACCCAGGAAATCCGTGCAGCCCTGTGCAATCTCGCGCCACACCCGCAGGTTTTCGGCTTTATAGCCGGCCTTGGCGGGCGCGATATAACACCGGAAACTCTGGCTGAAATTTACAATGAAACTAAAAATAGATCGGCCCCTGCCGAGGAAAGCATCTGGATCGGGCTAAATCAGGAGATTGTGGAATCATGGCGCAATTAGCCCAAGTTAGTTCGCTTCGCTCACAATTGGAAAAATGCGGCTTATCAAGATAATGGCCGTAAAAAATAATGAGGTTCCAATGAATAATATAAATTCCAGCATTTTCAAACATCATGACCTGATGAATCCCGGGCATCTGGGGTGTCCCGGATGCGGAGCGACCATCGCCATGAAGTTTGCATTACAGGCGCTGGGTGAAAAAACCATGGTGGTCATTCCGGCCTGCTGTTGGGGAGTTATTGCAGGTCCCTACCCTCAGAGCGCGTTGAATGTTCCCGTTTTGCAGACCGCCTTTGCCACTGCCGGCGCGGCGGCCAGCGGACTGCGGGCAGCCCTGGACATGCGAGGAGACACCGAGACCACCGTCCTATCATGGGCCGGGGATGGAGGCACTTTTGACATCGGTTTTCAGTCTTTGAGCGGAGCGGTCGAGCGCAACGAAGACTGTATTTTCGTTTGCTATGACAACGAAGCCTATATGAATACCGGCGTCCAGCGTTCCTCGGCCACCCCCTACGGCACGCAAACGACCACCACACCTGCCCGTAAATGGAAGAAAACCGGCAAAAAAAATATCGTGGAAGCTTTGGCCGCCCACCGCATTCCCTACGCCGCCACCGCCAGCATCGGCTATCCGGAAGACATGATTCGCAAGTTTGAAAAAGCCGAAAAGTTAAAAGGCGGCGCCAGATTCCTGCATGTCTTTGCCCCCTGCCCCACGGGATGGCGCATTGGATCTGAAATGTCTGTCAAAATCGCCCGTCTGGCAGTGCAAACCAATGTGTTTCCTTTATATGAAGTAACGGGCGGCGTTGACTATACCTTGAATTTTAAAGGCGACCGTGAAGTAAAAGAATACCTGTCAGCCCAGGGTCGGTTTAAGCATCTGGCGGATGCGGATTACGAACGGATCCAGCAGATGATCAATGCCGAATGGAAACTGTTATTAAGGAAGGCCAGTTTGGAATTTATCCATTGAAATTAAAAAATTCTGTGTTAGAATGTGACAAACACTTATAGCGTATAACGCACACAGAAGATTTCAACTCGATCTGAAATCGGCGACTACCTGCTCCAGGCGGGCTAAAATTTTAATTCAAAAAAATATGGACTCTGTGGAGTCCATATTTTTTACCAACACTTGAAAGGAAACGCATCAATGAATTTCGCGAACAGCAGAAGACGCTTTCAATTCGCAGCATTTTTTATCTGTATTTTTATTTCTTTCCCGGCCATCGCCCAAGAGAAAAAGTCTGCCGATTCAAAGGCAGCCGAAATAAACGGCGTCGTCATCACCAAGGAACAATTCGACAAAGAGTTGAATATTCACCTGGACCGGGTTGCAAGACAGGGCCGGCAAGTGCCGGAAGCCCAGTTAGCGGCTATAAAAAATGATATTTTGGAAGGGCTTATCGAACGAGAAGTGCTTTACCAGGAAAGCCAAAAGGCCGGCATTAAAATTAATGACCAGAAAATTGATGAGCAACTGGCGGCCATAAAAACAAGATTTCCCAGTGAGGCCGAATATAAAACCGCACTGAGCAAAATGAATCTGACCGAAGATGAAGTAAAATTGCAAATTGCACGTGGACTTGCCATCCGGGCATTGATCGAGCAGCAGGTCGCCAGTAAAATCGTCGTGACCGATGCGGAAACCAGGGCTTACTATGATGGTAATTCACAGATGTTCAAACAGCCCGAGCAGGTAAAAGCGAGCCATATATTAATCAAGGTGGACGCCGGCGCTGATGATGCCCAAAAAACGGCAGCGCGAAAAAAAATCGAAACGGTTCAACAAAAAGTAAAAACCGGTGGTGATTTTGCCGAACTGGCCAAGGAATATTCCGAAGGCCCCAGCAACACCAGAGGCGGCGATCTCGGTTTTTTCAGACGGGGACAGATGGTCAAGCCTTTCGAAGATGCAGCCTTTACCATGAAGGCCAATGAAGTCAGCGACATTATCGAAACCCGCTTCGGCTACCACATAATTAAGGTATATGAAATAAAACCCGAACAGACCCTGGCGTATGCCGATGTCAAAGAGAAGCTCAATCAGCGCATGAAACAGGAAAAAGTTGAAAAAGACGCCAATCAGTATATTGGTAAACTGAAAAAGGATGCCAAAATAGAAAAATATTTATAAATGGCTGTCGCTTCCAATCAGAAACATCTTAATGTAATTCCAACTGATGGACTTGTAGTCATTTCGCTGTATATTGCCGCACAGCTGCTGTCTGACATCGCCAGCTTAAAAATCAGCCTGATTGCCGGCTTCAGTTTGGATGCCGGCACTTTCATTTACCCGCTTACATTTACTATCCGCGATCTGGTCCATAAGCGCCTCGGGAAATTGGCCGCCCGCAAAATAATTATCCTGGCGGCGGGCCTAAACCTTTTCATGGCGCTTTTTTTTTACTTCGTCGCCTGGCTGCCCCAGGATCCTACCTGGGGATTGGGCAAAGAATTTTCCGCCATACTCGGACCGGTTTGGCGAATTGTCATCGCAAGTATTATGGCCGAGGTCTTTAGTGAACTGGTTGACACAGAGATCTACCATCTGTGGCAAAGCCGTATCACGACGAAATATCAGTGGATGCGAGTGCTGTCCAGCAATGCCGTCAGCATTCCGATTGACAGTTTAATTTTCTGCTGGGGGGCCTTTGGGTTTTTGTTGCCGCATGACGTGGTCTGGTCCATATTTTTTGCCAATGTGATTGTAAAAGGAGCGGTGACGATAATCAGCCTGCCGTCTATCTATCTTGTCAAAGAGAAATAAAAAAGGTTCAGCGTTCAGAGGTTCCGGGTTCCTAGGTTGAAAGATGCGGGGTGAACAGCGAACCGCAGATTATCGAAGAATGGAATCGCTGCGCGATGACTTTTGAATGCATAAGAATCAATCGTTCATCCCAGTCATTAGACCCTGAGGCTCTCGAAGGAAGGCTCTCGAAGGGTAGCAATACATTCCTTTGATCCCTATTCTTTATCCTTTAAATCTCTAATGAAACATTGATCCGAAGAAGTAGGGCGGGCCACCGTGCCCGCCGATACCGGTCGGCACGGTGGCCGACCCTGCGACAGCACAAGACCAAAGTTTTTTTTTGATTAAAATGTCCGCTTTTCGGGCCAGCGGCGTCGCTGAACCTTGAACCTTCGATCCCTGAATCCAGAACGTGCGTTTGGCAAGTCCCCTAAATGCTTTTCGCTGGCATAATAATATGCTATAAGAAAACTGCTGCAATCACTTAAAAATTGGAGGCTTAAAATGTCAATAAACGTCACATGGTACAGTCACGCCGGGTTTTTAATTGAAACCGATAAGGCCAAGCTGCTGGTGGATCCTTTCATTACGGATAATCCGCTCGCGCCGGTCAAATCCGATGAGGTACAGGCCGATTACATTTTTGTATCCCATGGCCACGGCGATCACGTGGGGGACAGCATACCGATAGCCAAGCGTACCGGGGCCATGGTGGTATCAAATTACGAAATTCAAAACTGGCTAGCGTCCCAGGGCGTGGAAAACGTTCATCCGCTGCATATCGGCGGCGGATTCGACTGGCCCTGGGGACGGGCCAAATTAACCATCGCCCATCATGGATCGATGCTGCCGGACGGCTCGTATGGCGGCAACCCGGCTGGTTTTCTTTTTTACATCGATGATAAAAAGATTTATCACGCCTGTGACACGGGGCTGTTTTATGACATGAAACTCATCGGTGAAGAAGGTATCGACCTGGCAATTTTACCGATTGGCGATAATTTTACCATGGGCCCTGACGATGCCCTGCGTGCCGTAAAACTGATCGAACCCAGGCAGGTGGTTCCGATCCATTACAACACCTTTGATGTGATCAAACAGGATCCGCAGGCCTGGGCGATCAGGGTTCAAAAAGAAACGGAAGCGGCTGTGGTGGTGATGAAACCGGGCGAGACCATTGAGCTCTAATACAAAGCTCAATCTGAAATGTGGCTGGGTGGCGGCCTGAGGTATGTTGGCAAAAAATGCAAATTATTCGGGCGGTTTCAGGGTGTTTAAATAGATGATCCACCCGTTTATTGGTATAAATGACCATGGCGTGAGAAAATGAGCACTAGAGAGAAAATTCAGCGGGAAATTCGGCGACGGGCACTTGATCGAGCTGAACTTCACCATCAGGAGGCCGCAGATCGGCAGTACACGCGGTATACCATTGATGCTCTGGCGGAGGTAACTGGACTGCCCCGCTTGGAGCTGGAGACCATCGCCAACGAAGTAAGGGCATCTTCTTATGGGACAGGCCAAGATGGGTTCTTCTCAATCAAGAATCAGATAATTAGGGTCGGTTCCGCGTTGGTACCGCTAATCATTGTCGCCTGGCTGATAGTGGCGATAGTATAAACGGCTTTGCAAAAAGCTCATCTACGGCGTTGCGCTTCACCTTTCGTCATGGGGCCGTACTGTTCGTACGACTCGCTGCGCAAGGTTGGCACGTCTTGTATATGAACTTTTTGCGAAGCCGTTTTTTTATGGAGAATGCTGTTATAAAAACTGAAAATGGTTTCCTCAACCTGAGGAGTGAACTAGATCCCTCAGCCGGACGGCTTGCAGGACGGTGCGGCAAACCCGCCCGATCCGGACGGTATCCCCTGGGCCCTGACGCAGCCGGCCGACATCAATTTTTCCACATCGGCGCACTCGCATTCGGGACATTTGGGAGGCGGATCATTGGCGGACAGTGTCAATTCTTCAAAACAATTACAGCACGCTTTGCATTGGTATTCGTATATCGGCATGAGTCAGACAGGCTCCTTCTCAAAAATTTGAATATATAATAACGTCTATCCCGGCCAAGTCAAGCTCCAAAAACATGAATCACTTGACATAATTAGGCAGATTTAGAATACCTAATCCGACGGAGCTTCAATCCAACAACTTTCTTTGGTTTTCCAAGAAAAATTTTCAAGGGTGCCAGCTCAATTATGCGGTCGGCCGAAACGGAGGACAACTCCTTAAAATTTTTATGACAATAGCCCACCGACTGATGGCCATTGTATTCGCTTAAAATGGGATAACCGTGGGTGCGGCAAATAATGGCTCGCGAACCGTACAGAAGGCAGGCACCATCCTCCAGCAACGGGCAGGGCCCAAAGGAAGAGGCTAGCCGGGCTCTGTACCGGATATGGCTGGCCTGTTCGGGGGATAATTGCAGCAGTGCACGGGCAAAGGCAAAAGCTTCGATTGGAAAAACAGTAATATGACGCTGGCAACAGTTGCCGGGACAACCTTTTTTGCAGGTAATATATTTCCCGTACCTTTGGCGAATTTCGTAACAGAATTGATCAACTTCAGCAATCAATTTTTGATAATCCCTAAGCACTTGCAATCGCAAATTCCTTTTATTACAGATTTTGACAAATTGAGACCTATTCATTATACATAATGTATGCGAATAAGTTGGTCAGCTATATTGTGTCATGTTTATCTCTGCATCAATATTTTTTGTAACAGACTGATATAGCTTGATAAACAACTTTATAAAACGACCTGCATTGCCTAAAATTCAGACGAACTCAAAGGCAAATACAACACCGAGCGAATATTATGATCATTATTACCGATGCCCATATTAGCAAAGCCAGGGGGAATCATACAGCCTTTTTTACAATGCTTGCGGCCATTGAAAGAACTGAGCATGATCTGATCTTTCTGGGGGATATTTTTGATCTATGGATTGCTTTGCCCCGTTATGAAGACGACATTCATATAAAATTTATTGCCTGGTGCCTGGAACAGAAAAACAGACGCACAATCGGGTTTTTGGAGGGCAACCATGAATTTTTTCTGGCAAGTCAACGGGCCGAAGCTTTCACATGGTGTTCAAATGATGCCTGGTGGCAGGATGGCGCCGGAACGCTTTGGGTGCACGGCGACCAAATTAACCGCAGAGATAGGGCATACCTGGCCTTTAAGAAATTGAGTAAAAATCACATGGCAAAATTAATCCTCCGAAGCCTGCCTTATGGACCTGAGATTACAAAATCAGTCAAGCGGGGATTAAAAAAAAGAAATAATACATTTCGTATGCAGGTTCCCTGGGATGAAATTAAATTCTTTGCAAACAACCGATTTGCCGCAGGGGTCGATACTATTTTTATGGGTCATTTTCACCAGGCATATTGCTACCGCAATCAAGAATCAAAAAAATTGTACCTTTTACCGGGTTGGCTCAACACCCAGGAAGTTACTCTGTATCAGAAAAATCCAAGTACAATATCAACGATGCCTTGGCGAAAACTGTTCTAAACCGGGTTCATCGGTGTTGCAGGAAATAAGCCATCACTGGATTGAGCTCTGAGGAGCCGTTGTCAATTAAAATCAGGGTCAACAGCGCATCAGAAATGCTCAGCAGGATCGGCGTTCAGAGATTTTTTTTTCCCGCTTTCTGGCATCATTCTGTTAAATCGCGTAATCGCAACAAATGGCAGCATCCTTATCGGATCTACGCGCATTGGGGGTTTTGTCAACATCATCCGGACCAAATAGCTGCTGATAGTCGATCTGGCCGGGTTTGTTCATGGACGCCAATTTACCGGCAACGTCTGCCAGGGTGTCAGGTTTAATCGCGTTCGGCAGACGCTTTAGCCTCAGATAAATTCGTTTGATTCTTTCGACCTGTTGCAGAAACTTTCTGATCAAAAAATCCACTCCAATAACCGAACTCGTGTCGTATATTGATACCGGCGGTCTTAAAACATTGGAATTGGGAGATACGAGAACGTAGGGTTTTATCAGGGGTCTGCGTGATATTCCCATCCGTTTGGGAATTATTTTATTTTCAATCAAAACTTTTCTCAGCACCTGGATTCGTTTTGTGTTTTCTTCGAGGGGTGATTCCACGGATTGATACTGGCGTCCGTCAAACACCAGAAATTCTCCGGCGGCTGTAATTTTAAGGCTATATGGGTAATTTTTGGATTCAACAAGATAAATATCAAGAAATTGATTGATCAGGAGATGGTCAATCTGGGTGGCAAGTCCGTTGTTTTCAATCTTCAAGTCATGAATTACGGCCCAGTTACGGGAGTCGGCGCAGTAAAAATTGATCAGATGAGATGCATTTTTGCCCCCCTCTCCACCGGGACTTAAATTTTTTAGCTCTCTTTCAATCAGAAACTTCTTTTTGGGGCTCAAGTTCAAGGACTGCAGCGCCCTCAGCTGTTCAATGGCTGCCGCTTTGCTATCTCTTTCCTTAATCAACATGGCGCAGGCTCACAGACTTTAATTTCAGTATTATTTTAACACCGGAAAATAGGTAGATAGCGGATTAGAATCAACGTCAACGGACAAATATCCGTTGACAAGTTGATCGACCCCATTGAATTTGGCATATATTCAGTGGCTTATATAGAAAGCCAATCCCCCTTACATACCAACTACCACAACTGTATCGGCCCAAAGATGCCTAGACTTTAGCCCTTTTTCAATTTTGAAAAGCCTTCGCAAATGTGATATCTTAAATTTCAAGATTTAATCGAAAATTTTCAACCGTTTGAAGATCGGGGAATAAGCCCAATCGTTTTTTATTGCCACAAAATGCACAATCCCGCTTACAGCGGGACTAAGCTCTTAATATCGGGGGATTATTGGAGAACGATGAATATGAGCCTAATCAAAGGAATTCAATACAATATACGGGGCCTGGGGATGGGATTAAAGACCCCCAAGCTGCTTTTACTGGGTCTGATCCGCTTTATCGGGGTGATTATCATCTCGCTAGCTGCAGCCAGCCTGATTCTGGTCTATCATCAAGCGATACTGGACTTTATGTGGAGCAAACCGGAAAACAGCTGGACGCTGTGGCTATGGTACCTGCTTTCATGGCTGCTTTCGGCCGTGCTGGTCGGGTTGTCAGCTGTCTTATCTTACCTGATTTCACAAATTCTATTCAGCGTATTGATCATGGATCTGATGTCGCGCATCACTGAAGCGTCGGTCACCGGCAAGGTCCAGGTGCCGAGCAATATCCCCATGTGGCAGCAATTCTTATTCCTCATCAAGCAGGAAATCCCCCGCGCAACGGTTCCGGTATTGCTAACCTTGCTGTTGATCATCGTCGGCTGGTTAACACCTCTGGGGCCGGTGGTGACAGTTATTTCCTCGGCCATAGCGGTAATTTTTTTGGCTTGGGATAATACAGACTTGATCCCGGCCAGACGGCTAATGCCGTTCGGCGAACGATTTGGGGTATTGCGGCGCACGCTGCCATTTCATTTGGGTTTTGGGCTTCTATTTTTGATTCCATTTCTCAATATTCTGTTTCTCTCGTTTGCCCCTGTCGGTGCAACCCTTTACTTTATCGACCAAAATAAAGAGTGACCTGATGGAAATTAAAAGCGCTGATAAACTCACCAACCTGACATGGCTGAACCTGTTTGATGTCGACTACGTCGATCAGAACGGTCGCCACAGATCGTGGCAAATTGCCTCCAGATCCAAGGCGCCAAAATGTATTAGCGGGAAATTTAATAGGCCCGATGCCGTGGTTATCGTGCCATTTCACACCGCTGAAAATAAAGTTGTTATTATAAAAGAGTACCGGGTACCCCTGGCGGATTATGAATATGGTTTTCCGGCCGGTCTTATCGACCCGGGAGAAACCATTGAGCAAACGGCCCGACGCGAATTGCAAGAGGAAACCGGCCTGATAGTTACCCGCTTTCGCAAAATCAGTCCGCCGGTATATTCCTCAGCCGGCATGACCGATGAATCAGTGGCAATGGTGTATGTGGAGTGTACCGGACAGCCATCGACAGCCGGCAATACGAGCTCTGAACTGATCGAAGTCCAGCTCGTATCACGGTCCCGGGCATCACGAATGTGTGAAAACCCAGCGCTGAAATTTGATGTCAAAGCCTGGTTGGTCCTGGTAAGATTTGCAGAAAAAGGAAATATCGAATAATGTCGCAAGAAGATTATTATCAGATTTTGGGGGTGGATCAAAATGCCCCGCCAACCAAAATTAAAGAAGCTTACCGCAAGTTGGCCTTTGAGCATCATCCGGATCGCAACCGGGAAAACACCGCTTCCGCCGATAAGATGAAAAAAATTAATGAAGCCTATGCAGTTCTTTCAAATCCGGCCAAAAAAACTGATTATGATGATTTGAGAAATCAATTCGGATCTTCAGCCCATACCCATTTTAGGAAGAATTATTCGGAGCAGGACATTTTCAGTGGATCGGATATCAACCACATTTTTGAGGAGATGGCCCGGTCTTTCGGATTCAGACGTTCCAACGAAATTTTTAAGGAATTTTACGGTAGAGGATATCAGCAGTTTGAGTTTAAAAAACCGGGAGCACATGCACGAGGATTTGTTTTTAGGGGTCCATCGCAAACAGGTCATCAACAGCAGGTCCAATTCCCATTGGGCGGAAATCTAGCGAAGGTAATGCGCCTGGTGTTGCAGAAAATCAGCGGTGTCCAGTTCCCCGAAGACGGTGCCGATATTGATGAGCGTCTATATCTGGCGCCACAGCAGGCAATGCAAGGAGGGCCATATGCGTATTATCTGCGCCACCAGTCCAAAAAATTGGTGGTCAAAATTCCGGCCGGCATCCGCCAAGGTCAACGCATTCGGCTGGAAGGGATGGGGGGAAAAGGCAAAGCCGGCGGAAAACCCGGCGACCTTTTTTTAAAAGTTCACATCCGCAGACCATTGCTGAAGTCGATCAAGGATTTTTTTGCCGGGAGAAAGGCACGATCATGATAAAAATGGTGTGCCATGGCGACAGCCTGACCGAGGCCTCTGATCTGGATAAAAATCATACCTGGCCGCTTCTGGTTGAAAACAAGCTAAACCTCAAGATCATAAACAGCGGCATCGGCGGGGATACCAGCGGTGGATTGCTGAGCCGCTTTTATGAGGACGTTGTGCGGCATCAGCCGGATCTGGTGGTTATTTTAGGCGGCACCAACGACCTTTGGTGGGATCTGGCGGTCAACCTGATTCAGGCCAATATATTTGCCATGGCCTGTCAGGCCCAGTTTCATAATATTATACCGATCGTGGGGCTTCCGCTGCCCTTGCTGATGGAAAACATCCAGCACCAGGCAATGATGGCGCCGATTGCGGGATGGCAAAAATGCGTGCAAAAATTATCCGATCTGGTGACGGCATTAAAGACATCAGCCGGGGAAAGCGATATAGTCTGCCTTGACTTCTATTACCCCTTTTTAGATAAAAACGGCAATCCTCTCGGAAAATATTACCTGGCGGATGGACTTCACCCCAATCAGCAGGGTCACCGGCTGATGGCTGAAAAGGCCGTTGATTTATTGCGCAACCAGTTTCCTTTTAATCATAAATGACTATATTAGAGCCATGGGTATGAGAATCCTATGGAACCTACGCCCGGCGTCTGCGACTCCTCACAGTTCGAATCACGGTAACTATCAGATTGCATCTTCTCGCTGATTTCTTCATTCTGATCTCATGACATCTACCCGAGTAGCTTAACGCGGTCCGATTGAATTTCACATACCCTTTGCCGCTCTTTTTGATTGGAAATTCCATCACATTGAAAGGGGGGTCTATGAAATCAATACCACAAATTGTCGAAGAGCAAGTACACCGCTGGCAAATACAGCACAAGGAAAAGCCTGAAGAAAAAGCGATTGTCCCCGTCGTCACGATATCCAGGGAGCCCGGCAGCGGGGGACGAATAGTGGCGCAAAACCTTGCGGCAAGACTTGGATTTGAAGTGTTTCATCAGGAGGTTTTACACGAAATGGCAAAACGAGCCGAGGTCAGCGAGCAATTGCTTGCTACCCTGGATGAAAGGGGGCTTTCCATCCTGGAAGACTGGATATCATCTCTGGTTCATGACCGGCACTTGTGGCCGGACCAATACCTGCAGCATCTTTTGAATGTTATCGGCACCCTCGGTAAACACGGTCGAGCCGTTGTAGTCGGCCGGGGGGCAAATTTTGTCCTACCCCCGGAACAACGGTTTCGGGTTCGCATCACGGCACCCCAGAGACGGAGATTTAAAAATGTCGCCCGTGAGTTTAAACTATCGCCGGATGAAGCCAAGCGCCGGGTCATTAAAACAGAATCTAATCGCAAGGCCTTCATCCGCAAATATTTTAATGCCGATATAGCCGATCCGACAAATTATGACCTCGTCATAAATACGGAAACATTGACTGTCGACAATGCCGTCGATGTGATCGGCGCCGCCTTGGGATGTTTGGTGGAATGTGAGTTGTAGAGAGCAGAGGGCATGGGGCATAGCGCAGGGAGCAGGGGGCATGGCGCAGGGCGTAAACTGATATCACAGGATTTACCCAGGCCAATGCTTAGCACTCCCATCGATGCCACTTGCGGCCTGGCTGGTCACTCCGGCCGGAGGCTACCCTATGCTCTCTGCCCTAAGCCCCTTGCACCATGCCCTATGCTCCATGCGCCATGCCCTATGCCATTATAATCTGGTACGATATTCGTTTCCGGCAGACCAGAGGGAACTTTCCTGGCAGTATATATTTTAGATTAACCTGTGCAGCGCCTCGATCTGCCTCTCATACTCTTTACCGGAAAAGCAGTACTGCATATCCAGAAAGCGCTGGCGAAAACCACGCACTTCTTCCTGGACGTCTTTTCCTTTGAGAATGACATCGGCCATAAACTGGGCGAGTTCGCCAAAATCCTTTTGGCCCATGCCGAAACGGGTCATTTCCTGTACGCCGGTTCTCAGCGAGCCTGAAGCGGTAAACCCTTCTTCATCCGGTGCGGCCTGATAGTTAAGAACAATATTGTTGTCTTCTAAACGCCCGGCTATTTCCGCCCCTTTCGCATAACCCACATTCAGGATGACCTGATGGGTCTCCGTGAAGGATATGGCGGGGTCGCCGGCCACATCCAATCCACAATCTTTCAAAGCCATGGCGAATGACTTGGCATTGTTCAGTACGGCTTGCTGATAACCGTCTTTAAAATAATTCATCTCGTAGACGGCGAGCAGCAGTCCCAGAAGCGTACCCAGGTGGTGATTGCTGAGGCTGCCGGGAAAAGAGCGGCGTTGAATGGCTTCCCAGAAGTCATAATGCAGATCGTCTTCCGAGTAATTTGCCGCAACAATGCCGCGCTGGGTGCCAAAAAAGGTCTTGTGAGTCGATCCGGTGACGATATCGGCACCTTCCTTGAAAGGCTGCTGAAAATACGGTCCGATCAATCCCAGAACGTGGGCCATGTCGTACATCAATATGCAATCCAGCCCGAGTTCATCGATTACGGCACGAATCTCAGCCACCGGTTCCCGATGGATAATCATGCTTTTGCCCAGAATGATTAATTCGGGTCGATGCTCGAAAATCAATTCGCGACAGACCTCCATATCGATCTGATAAGGATTGTCTGCCAAAACCGGAAAGTTAATTGCTGCCGGTTTTTCCCATTTGGGATCCCGCATCACAAAATCTCGCAGCGCCCCCATGGGCTGGGCACTTAAATGACCGCCTTTGATGATATGATTATTCATAACTTTTCGAATGCGGCGCTGTTCGCTTTTTCGATCGGCCCGGTTTAAATAATCCACCAGGGCGCTGAAGACGGCGACATTGGCCATTTGACCTGAAATCACCCGGGTCTCTACTTCCGTGCAAGCCAGATACTTTTGCAGTTCGGCCTGCAGCAGCCATTCGACTTCTGAGATGAATTCGGTGCCCTGGTAGTAGAAGATATCTGCTTCCTTAAAGGCCTTGACCTGTTTGTGCTCGGCATACCGGCCAACCGGGTCCATGATGGAAAGCAACCGGGTCATGGCCGAGTAAGATTGCTCGGAGGGAATCAAGTTGATGCATTCTTTTTGACGCCAGACAGTATTGGCCGCCGCCTTTTCGATCAGAGTCCGGACATTATCGGTTGTCTGATCGCCGGCTTGGATGGTCATCTTTTCTTCGCGCAGCTGTTCGTATCGAATCGGCCAGCAACAGGGCGGCGCTTCGTTTCTGAGAAGGTAAGGGACCACGACGGCCCGGATATTTTTGCCTCTGATCTCTATTTCAATCTGATCGCCCTCAACCAGGTTGCTGTCCACCAGCGCCAGTCCGATGGCTCTCATCTGGCGATCGTCGCTTTGAGCGGTTGCAAGCCCGCGCCCCTCGCTTTGCCAGTAAGGAACCATGGTGCCGCTGGTGACAAAACCCACCGGTTTGCCGCCGCTGTAAACCGGGGCCCCGGCCCGTGCAATACCTTTGTCTTGCAGTTCGATGGGTTGAATCAACCGCGGCAGGTCCTTCATCAGGTCATAATCCCGATCAACAATTTTCTTGAAGGCTTCAAATTGCCTCGCTAGCGCCCCCCTGCCGAAAAATTCTCCTTTGAGCGCAGAAAAACTGACGGCAAACCGAGCCAAATTGCAGGCAAAGATCGGTATGGAGTTGCCTGCCGGGTCCAGCCCCAATTCGTGGCCGTAAAGCGGTAAGCCGGCTTCCAGCCGCAGGGTATCGCGTGCTCCCAGCCCCACCGGCACGGCCCCCTTTTGCACCAGCAAATCCCAAATCATTAAAGCGTCTTTACGATCCACAAACAGTTCAAAACAAATCGGCTCACCGGTGTAACCGGTGCGGGCAATAAGAACCCGGCTGCCGTGTATCTGCACGGTACTCAGTGAGTTTCTGAGCGGCTCCGGTAGATGGCCGGTGTCCATGATGCCGGACAGAAATTCTTTGGATTTCGGCCCCTGCAGACTCAGCATGCACAGCTGCCGGGTACGATCTTCGATCTGGACCCGGCCGAATTTTTCTTTGAACCCCAGCAGGTGCTGCCAGTCTTTTTCACGATTTGAGGCATTGACCACCAGCAGATATTCTTCCTTCAAAAAGCGATACAAATAGGCGTCGTCAATCGCTCCTCCGCTTTCATCCTGAATCATGGTGTACTGGCTTTCCTCGATTTCGAGGGCCGCCGCATTATTGGTTAATACATGCTGCAGAAAATCAAGTGCAGCGGGACCGCCGACAATGAAACGGCCCATGTGAGAGACATCAAACAATCCGGCCAGTTTACGGGTGTTCAAGTGCTCCTGCACGATACCGGTTTCATATTGCACCGGCATATCCCAGCCGCCGAATTCCACCATTTTGGCGCCGAGACTGACATGCTTTTCATAGAATGCGGTTTTGAGCAGCTGTTCCATAGGTAACTCCCCTTTTTGTTGTGAGATAATGCGGCAGGTTCCGGGTTCAATCGATCCCTGATCCCGGAACCGTTGAACCCCTGAACTCGTTAATAGATAAAAACGGAAAGCCTGTCAAATGGTTATACTGTTGACACGGCTTTTGCTTTCTTTCTATAGTCATCGTTGCATTTAGCAGCGGATCCGGATTCAATGCCCTCGGGACGGAAATTGACTCATCCGAAGGCAATCTTGAAATAATGGGACTCAATTTCAGCCATATCGCGAGGGAGACGTCATGAAAGACCGGGCAGCCATCAAAAAGAATCCCTGGCACCATTGCTGTCCAAAATAATTTGAAAATCAAATACTGCCTTTAATAAAAACAGGCAGTTATAAACGGGAAATTAGTGATTTAGAAATCAGGTTGTA
>CACVKW010000591.1 GCA_902749685.1 Olavius sp. associated proteobacterium Delta 1
GTGAGTTTTAATCCGCCTCAGGCGGATCATCGTCGCCATGGTCACTTGTTTCAGAATCGATACAAGTCTATTTTGTGCCAGGTCGCAGATCCGCCTCTGGAGGAAAGATCTGTACCTATTGGAAC
>CACVKW010000592.1 GCA_902749685.1 Olavius sp. associated proteobacterium Delta 1
AATATCCCCTTCGCCGGGAAGAGCGTTTAACAGCGTTCCGTTGGCAAAGCCGATTTTATAATCAGAAAGTAGCGTGTTATCCGTAATCCCGCGTTGATTAAGATATTGCCTGGCTCGCGGATCCTCACAAAAGGCCGTGTGGTAAAAATCAATGACCCGTTTGAGCAATTTTAAAAGTTTCGCAGACAGACCGCTCTGCCTGGCA
>CACVKW010000593.1 GCA_902749685.1 Olavius sp. associated proteobacterium Delta 1
ATACCTGAATTTTAAAAACAACAAACATCGGCCGAGATCAATTATGAAAAATTAACCTCGCAAAGTTCGAAGAAGATATTTTCGTGCAAAATTCAGGTATTAATAAGATCGTTTTCTCAAATCCTCTAATATGAGAGAAAACGATGAACAGGAGTCCCACTCGCAAACGTCCTTGCCGGGTATGCAAACGGTGGTTCATACCCCATCCGCGACTGAAGGATCGGCAGAAGACCTGTGGCGATCGGCTATGTCAGGGGGAATGGCACCGTAGAAAGTGTGAGCAGTGGAACCACAACAATATTATGGTCGGGGGTTTATGGTCGGTGGTCGGGTTTATGGTCGGTGGTCGGGCCACGTTAAGAGATTGACATTACATAATAAGCGGCCTAAAAATAGACCGTTTTAGGTCTTAGCCACTTACATTTCGTATGTTTAAAATATTTTAATTTTCATTCAAGCAATATTTGTTAAAATATCAGTTAGGTACCTTCAAACAACCACCATTGGTCATGTAAATTTTTGTATGCCGAACTCGGTACTTCAAGTAAGTCGCATACTTTTTTATGTA
>CACVKW010000594.1 GCA_902749685.1 Olavius sp. associated proteobacterium Delta 1
ATCAATTGTTCAACTTCGCTGATGGTGAGAATATCTGGCAATGAACGCACTTTGGGGATTTTGACGATCTTAACCCACTGCCAGTCGCGTTTAAGAACATGTTTCCAAAAAAATTGCAAGCCATTACGGTCAACTTTGACGGTACTCCAGGAATGGGACTCAACCAGTTGGGCAAAAAAAAGTTCTCGTTGTTCAAGGGTCAGTTGATCCGGGCAGCAGTCAAAATACTCACTGATTCGGCGAACGGCCCGGGAATAGGCATCAATGGTCTTGTCGCTTTTGCCCTGAAGTTTGAGCAATCTCAGGTGACGTTGATAAAGTTCATTAAATCGATTTAATTCTGTTGG
>CACVKW010000595.1 GCA_902749685.1 Olavius sp. associated proteobacterium Delta 1
AGCACCTTGAGGACATCTTCGATCCGATTATCGTGACGCTTACTGTAAAGCCTTTTGTCTTTGGCGTTGATGACACCGATGTAATTATTACTTGAATGCAAATCAATTCCAGCGTATGTTTTCATTGGACACCTCCTAAAACCATAAAGTTAATGTTTAACTTATCCCTTCTGGTTCTATAGCATAATTTGCTATCGATAGGGAGGTGTCCTTCTTCCAACTCGTCAGGCTGTAGTGATATTTAGCGACCTGTCGGGTCGTAGCTCGAAGAGCGAAGCCTGAAGCGTTCCGCAGGAAAATATCACGCTTGACGAGTCATCTTATGGGACAACGA
>CACVKW010000596.1 GCA_902749685.1 Olavius sp. associated proteobacterium Delta 1
GAACAGCTCCAGGATGGCACGATCCCGGATTCCAATGCGGGTGCCCAGGTTGGGTTGATCCAGCAAGGATAGGATCTCTTTGCGGGTTAACACCCGTTGGGGAAGGGATTTTACTTTTGGTGGCTCCTTGATGGATTCAGCCGGATCAATAAAGATAATATTGGTCTGTTCCAAAAATTCGAAGAAGCGCTTGATGGATCGCACCTTAAGGCAGATGGTGCCGTTGCTGTAGGGCTTGCCCACTCTGGTCCTGTGATCGTAAAGACCGGCAATATAATCTTCGATCACAGAGCGGGTGATGGCTTTGACGTCCTCGCCACCTGCGGTATCAAGAAATTCTTTGCTGTAATCCGTGTAGTATTTGATAGTGGATGGTGAACGGTTTAACACCTTTAAATATTCTTTAAACTTAAACACCAGTTTATCGTTGTTCATGGGAGCACCTTTCTTCAGTATGATTATGACAGAGTGA
>CACVKW010000597.1 GCA_902749685.1 Olavius sp. associated proteobacterium Delta 1
AACAACCACCCTACATATAAGGAGGATTTTTTTCAATGACTCGTATTATTACTCACTTTATGACTCATTCTAAACCCGTTTTTGGACAAGAGTGATGGACGGTATCACTTTTATCAAAAAAAATTCTTTGGCTCCGCACATCCTACCGCCTGCTTTTCAAACATCTGCGCAACTGGCTGCCTTTCCGGTTAATCATGAAGGTCAATTTTTCGGGGCGCTTCTGGTAGCCTGCCCGGGAAATTGCCAGTGCGACATAAAAGAACTGGAGGTGATTCACCTTATTCTGAATCACTCAGCCGGCGTCATCAGACGAGCGCTTTCCAATGAAGAAGCAATGTCTCAAATTCGGAGCCGCCTGGAGGTCACCACGGAATATTGCGGGATTGTCGGAAAAGACCCCAAAATGCAATACATTTACAAGCTAATCGAGGATATCGCTCCCTCCGACACCACAGTTTTTATCCAGGGTGAAAGCGGTACCGGCAAGGAACTGGTGGCGCGAGCCATTCATCACAAAAGTCTTCGTAGTGACAATCCCTTTGTCGTTATTAATTGCTCCGCCTATCCTTCGACGCTGCTTGAAAGCGAGCTTTTCGGCCACGAAAAAGGCGCTTTCACGGGTGCGATTCGTCAAAAGATCGGTCGTTTCGAGCAAGCCCACAAGGGCACAGTATTTTTGGATGAGATCGGCGAAATAACCGCATCGGCCCAGATTAAACTGTTACGGGTGCTGCAGACTCATAAATTTGAACGCATCGGCGGCGAAAAAACGTTGTTCGTCGATGTCCGCGTTTTGGCGGCAACCAACAAATATCTGCTGAAAGAAGTCAAGAACGGAAATTTTCGCGAGGATCTCTATTACCGTTTGAATGTCATACCCCTTCAGCTACCGCCCCTAAAAAACCGACGCAACGACATTCCTCTACAGGCCCGCTATTTCTTGCAGCGCTTTGTTGCCGAACAAAATAAAAATATAAAGGAAATTAGCTCCGAAGCCATGCGTCGGCTTTTCGATTACGACTGGCCGGGCAACGTGCGCGAGCTTGAAAATTGCATCGAGCATTCGGTTGTGCTCGCCCGCGGCCGGCAAATTGAGGTTTCGGATCTGCCTTCAGTGCTGCAACAAGCAAAAGGGACCGATTTCACCCAAACCCATGGCACCATCATGGAAAATGAAGCCCAGCTGCTCCGAAAGGTTCTGGAAGATTGCGACTGGAACAAAAAACAGGCTGCTCAACGCTTGGGGATTAGTCGCAACACGCTTTACCGTAAATTGCAAAAATATAACATCAGTCCCCCGACTGTTCATTAACATCCCCGATTTGCCCTATTGCAAAGTGCCTGTGGGTTGTGGCCCATGGCAGGCATTTATTCTTTTTATTTGGTAGCCCGATTCCTGTTTTTCGATGATTTATCTGATCGTCAGGACTGTTCCAGTCATAAAAATGTGTAACGATTTGGGACACGGATAAGTATCTATTATGACGTAAAATTCTATCCTTGCCAAAAAAGTGTACCATTTTGAAATACAATTCAATACGCCCGCCGGTCTTATTTACGGGTGATCTCGATTGACGTTCGCCTCTGGTTTTGCTGCCCGGGCTGCGCCAAGGGCTTTTTTATTAATTTGAAGCCTTTATACAGCGAAATGGCACGACATTTGCTTTAACCAGGTTTTTATGTATTTCTACCTTGACCACTTCCCATAGTATTCTAGAATGGAAGGCCTTATGATCGAGAATTTTCGACTTTTTTTCCTGCAAAGAGTTGGGTTACTGAGTGGCTTCGTTTTGCTACTCGCACTCAATGCGCTGCCCCCCTTTGCTCTGGCTCAAAACAACAACCGGTTGCGCCTCTTCAGGGAGCGGCAAATAAGCTCGGGTTACTTTAACGAGGTCGATGTCTCCTCACCTTTCTACCTACCGTTGGTGGGGGAGCCAAAAGCGGGCAGAAGGTACATCAATTTACCTCCAAGATCCGGGACGTTCCGACGATGGCGGACATTTCTTGCGGATTCACATTACGGCATCAAGATCCTTAAACTGCAAAAGTGTCAGGATTGCCATCCCCGGCAGAGCCGTGATTATCATACGGTCAGGGCCAGGATCACCTGCTTCCAATGCCATGGGGACGAACCGATAGCGGGCATTAACCATTTTTACTCATCGATGAACTCCACGCGACGCCATTCTTATGTATGCGCCAAGTGCCATGAAGGCGCCAACAACTCCTATGCCTCCTATGTGGTTCATGCGCCGAACCCGGCAGCCGCTGCTACCCGTGGGTCCTTCCCGATGCTCTTTTTCGCATTTTGGATCATGGTCGCAGTTGCCGCTGGGACCTTTGCCGTCTTTTTACCCCACACCCTCATTTGGGGGTATCGCGATCTTATGACTAGCCACATGCAAGGAGACGGACGCAGGATTAAACGTTTCAGCTTAGCCCAACGGTTGTTCCATTTCCTGTTGATGCTCTCTTTTCTGACCCAAGCGGCTACGGGCCTTTCGCGAATGTATATCGAGACCCAATGGGGACGGTCGTTGGCCTCTATTTTCGGCGGGTACCAGTGGGCGCTTACGATCCACAAGTGGGTCGGCATCTTTATGTTGATCCTATTCGGTGTACATCTGCTTTACATATTCAACAAAATCGAATGGCGCCGGCTTCCCAGAAGCTTGAAAAGTCCCGACAGCCTGCTGCCCCAATGGTCGGACGTCCGCCTAGCACTCCAGCATGTCGGCTGGTTCTTCGGTCGGTCCACCCCCCCGCAATTTGATCGCTGGGGCTATTGGGAAAAATTCGACTACTGGGCCGTGTTCTGGGGTATGGCCATTCTGGGGGGGACGGGGCTCATCCTGGCCTACTCGCTATACTCGACGCGCTTCATACCGGGCTGGACCTTGAACGTCGCGTTCTGGATCCATCGCCTCGAGGCCCTGCTGGCGATCGGGCACGTATTTATAATCCACTTCTTCATTGCTCATATACGGCGCCACAGCTTTCCCATGGATCGTGCGATGTTCGAAGGAACGGTAAGCCTGGATGCCGCCCGTCAGGAAAAGCCCGCCTGGATTGCACGCCTGGAGCAAAACGGCGAGCTGGAAGCGGTTTTGGCTCCCAAACCAAATCGAAAATTGCGCTTCCTCTACTATCTGATCGGATTTGCCGCCGTAGGCGTCGGGCTGTTTTTGCTCATCGGTGGGCTGGTCCAAAGTCGCCACATCACCTGGTGAGTTCGTCTTTGGCGAGCAGCCACGATTTGCTGATTAGGTCCACTGCGCTATTTTCCCTCACCGACTCTCTCTGCTCGGTTGGACGATAACGGCGGCTTAATTGCCCGCCCTTTGTCCACAACAAAGCAAAAAAATTACCTTCAATTCAATTAAGATTTGGTTGACAGTTTCAATTCAGGTTCACATCCAAAATTGTGTGTCGTTTTGGTACACATTTAACTATCTGATATTTAATAAAATATTATATTTACTGTTTTTATTGCTCAAAAATGTCACATTCTCCATCCAGGCAAAAAGGGGCAAATACGGCTTTAGTATAAACACTTGCTTGGTATAGCTGTATTTTCGTAAAATGAAACTAAGATTATTATAAGCTAATTCAAATAGTTAATTTGAAACCGCTTTTTAGATCCTTCTCATTTCGGAGAACACGCCCCGGCGGAACTGATATGGCACGGCATTTGCTCAATGACTTCCCGGGGAGATACCCCCGATTACCATATAAATATAATACCCCGGTTTGGAGGGCTTCAACCAGGTGAAAAAAGAGGTCGTCGTTCTGGATACCGATACGCATCAATGTCAGGGCCTTTGCAATTTGCTATCAGATCACCATTTCACCACGGTGCAAATGAGCAACATGGCAGATCTGGAGCCGTTTCTGCAGGCAGGCGATTGCCGTGCGGTTATTTTGAACCTGGATAACATCCGCGTGACCAACAAGACGTTGAGAGATCTGAAACGCAAAACACCCCTGACAAGTATCATTGCACTGTCGGAACGGCAATTTCATCCCGAACTGGAGGAGGCTTTCAGAGAGTATATTACGGTTTGTTTAAAACAGCCGCCGGATTCGGATGAACTTGTTTACTGGCTGCGAAGCATTTTTGAAAACAATGGGGAACCAAACGGGTAATCCCGTTGCAGCGAATGGATGCTTGGACAACTAGCGGTGGATAAAACCAGAGCCTTGTGAAACTTTATCAAGATCTCGGATTCACTTGACAAAATTCTTACACCACAGACACCGAAATTTGAATCGATGACAACGTTTATTTCAAAAATTTTTACTCGCAACATAAACCTTGAAGGAGAACAATAATGAACGCAAAGGGTTTGGCAACAATTTTTATCGTTGGTCTCACGGTGTTGATGTTGGCGGCCTGCGGCGGCCAACCGCCGATTGACATTGATACCATCACGGCCCAACCGAAAACCTACGTGGGTTCGGATACCTGCAAGATGTGCCATCTGGAGCACTATGATTCCTGGAAAATGACGCTTCACAGCCGCAGCGCGCAGGATGCTCAAAAAGATCGTGACGCTATTATTGCTCCCATTGATGAAACGCACATTCGCGAAGATCTGGCCAAACTGGGTGACGAACTCGAGGTGCCGGCAGATCAGATTTATGTTCCCAAAATCGAGGATATCAAAATCGCCATCGGAACCCAGTGGAAACAGCGTTATATTGTTGAAAAGAATGGAGATCTTTACATTGCCCCCGTTCAGTACAATGCGGAGACCCATCGCTGGGTCAACTACCATGAGAAGGACTGGGACAAAAACCCCTGGCTGCTGAAATGCGGCGGCTGCCACGCCACCGGTGTTGATCTTGAGCAGAAGACCTACACGGAATTGGGTGTTTCTTGCGAAATGTGCCACGGCAAAGGATCATGGCACGCCGCCTTACCCAAAACGGCCGTTTTCGAAAAACGCCGTACGATTGTCAATCCCGCTAAATTAACCATGGGCGTGGCCGTTCAGATCTGCGGCTCCTGCCACAACCGGGGAGAGGCTACTCAATACAAGGGTGCCGGTTGGCCTGTCGGTTACGAACCCGGTAAATCATTGGAGGGCTATTATAAATCGACCTCTTACGCTGCTGGTGACGTCAAGCAAGTCTATGCCAACGAATTTTCCAAAGGCCATCACCAGCAATATATTGACTGGCGGCAATCGCAACATTACAAGGAGGGCGTAACATGTACCTCCTGCCATTATGTGCATCAGATCGGTCTGCCGCCCACCCGTTCGCAGACCATTGGCGCCGGCTCCCAACAGTGCTTTGAATGCCATCAGATCTTAAACAAAACCACCGCCCATGCGATCCACTCGTTTGCCAACTGTATCGGCTGCCATATGCCCAGAATTGCCAAGAGCGCCGAGTCGGGCGATCTCCACAGCCACGTGTTCATGGCCTTGTTACCCAAAGATACAATCGATAATCCAGAGGTCCCCAACTCATGCCAGAGCTGTCATAAACACAAAGATGCCGATCTGAAAGAACTCCAGGAAAAGGCATTTCCCGGATCGCTGGATGACTGGTAATACTGCCGGGCTCTAAATCGGCACTTCGGCGCAATAGTGACCAAACAGCCACGGACAGGGGCAACCTTATGTATGGGGTGCGTGGCATTCATCCGGCCGGGGTGCGAATTTCGGCGGCCGCTGTTCGAAAGTATGCAGCGCCCATGAATAAAGGATGTGCCCCCGCAAATCGGCTCACCGGAAGGCCTGAATGACGAGGAGAATCTATAAAAATAGCGCTGTCTTCTGGACCGCAACAGCACTGCTGTTTCAGGCATTGGTGTTGCCCGCCCCCGTGGCTGCCCAGGAAGAGGTGGCGTCGTCGCTGCGACGTTATAAAGACCGTGAGGTCAGTACCGGCTATTATGAGGAATATGAAGTACTGCCAAGCCGCCAGCGGCCTCTGATTTCAGTCCCCGGCCTCAGACGGGGCACCTTCCCTTACAGCCCGACTGCAGCCCGCGTGCGGATCCGGACACGCTTAGCCGACTCCCACCAGGGCATCAAGTTTTACAGCGTGCTGCGTTGTGAATACTGCCACGTTGACCAGACCAGGGATATTCACACGGTCAGGGCCAACCTCACTTGCCGGCAGTGCCATGGGGGCGAACCCATTGCCGGTATCCAACACGCCTTTTCGGCGATGAATCCGATCCGGCGGCATGCATATGTCTGTGCCAGGTGCCACGAAGGCGCCAGTGTATCGTTTGCCAGCTATATCGTGCATGAACCAGCGGCAGGATCGCTTACCGCCAAAAAGGATTTTCCCATTTTGTACTACTCGTATTGGTTTATTTTCCTGCTTTTGGTCGGCACGCTGGCTTTCTTTATACCGCACACTTTTTTAGTTGGTGTGAGAGAGTTAATTGCGAAAGTGATGCCGGTTGAAAGAGACGGTAAACGCCATGCTGAAGGCGATGGCGAACCAGATGCCAAACCGGCAGATATTGAACGCAGTGACGAACACGATGATAGACGTGATGACGAACGCGATGACAATCAGGATGACGATGTCAAAAGGGATGACCCCAAAGATGGGTAACGCCATGACAAACACAAGGATTAACCGTTTTAGTGCCGTAGACCGGGTATCCCATCTTTTCCTGGTGTTGACTTTTCTGATCCAGTCCGCGACCGGTTTTAGTCGCCTGTTTTTCACGACGTCCTGGGGCAAGCAGCTCGGCAACGTCTTCGGGGGCTATGAAACCTCACTGATCATCCACAAATGGGTGGGCGTTTTTATGATGATCGGTTTTGTGATCCACACCATTTACCTTCTCACCCGGGTTCAGTGGCGAAATTTACCCCAAAGCATTTTTGGACCGGACTCTCTGGTTCCCAACTTTAATGATGCCCGGCATCTTTGGCAGCGATTCAGGTGGTTTTTCGGGTTGGGGCCGCCACCTGAATTCGATCGTTGGACCTACTGGGAAAAGTTCGATTATTGGGCGGTCTACTGGGGCTTACCCTTGCTGGCCGTTACCGGTCTGATGATCATGTATCCGCTGGTAACCAGCCGCCTGTTGCCCGGCTGGTCTCTGAATATTGCACTCCTTCTCCACAGGGCGGAAGCCGTCCTGGCGACCTCCTATATTTTTATCATTCATTTTTTTATCGGACACGTCCGGCCGGCCAGTTTTCCCATGAACGAGGCCATGTTTGCGGGCAGCATACCGCTGGAAGAGGCCCTGGAGGAAAGACCGGCCTGGGTTGCGCGTCTATCGCAGGAGGGCAAACTGGAGCTTGTGAATTCAAAGCCGCCGGCTCTGTGGTACAGAGTCGTTTATTTTGTATTCGGCTACGCCGCCCTGGCATGCGGCGTCTATCTACTGATCAATGGCATCATTTACAGCGGTGCCGTCAGACTGCACTAGAATCAGTGCCGTTTTTGATTTTCCGGTTGCTGCCGGATGGCAGCGGTCAAAGCCCGGGGGGATTGAAGAAACCCGGTCCAAAAGCCGGGTTTAGAATTTATAAACATCCCGCTTGCGTTTTCGGAGAAAAGTTGATGATGTGAACAGAAATGCTTCCAGGCACAGAGTTGATATTTACAAGATTACTGTTGCCGATGTTATTGTAATTGTTTGCATTCTGCTGCTGTCGGTCGGAATCATTCTGCAGGCAAAGCTTGGTCTGATTTGGCAATCGCAGAAAGTTACCCAAGCGTCTGTGTATCACGACGGCAAATTGCACAAACACCTGAAACTGGCTGAAGATCAGGAAATCATTTTACTAAACGGCAAGATGGTTGTTGAAATCAAGGGGAAAAAAGTACGGGTTAAAAAATCAACATGCCCCCGCCAGCTGTGTGTCAATATCGGCTGGATCCAACACACGGGGGAAGCCATCATATGTGTGCCGTTTAAGACGTTGATTGAGGTCAAGTCAGCCGATGCGCCGGTTGTGGATGC
>CACVKW010000598.1 GCA_902749685.1 Olavius sp. associated proteobacterium Delta 1
CCAGGAGAATTTGGATCGAAAGTCTATGATCCGTGCTCTGGGGTACGACTTTAACTGGTTGGTGGATCGAGTGCTCGGTTTATTCGGTCTTAGTTTCAACGAGTTGTTGACTGG
>CACVKW010000599.1 GCA_902749685.1 Olavius sp. associated proteobacterium Delta 1
CAGTATCCAGAAACCAGAATCCAGGATCAGTCAATACTTTCAATGGTCTTCATTGCAGCAGCGAAGTTGGATTTCAATATTTTATGCAACTATAGGGATAACTGTCAACGGGTCCATTCAATATATACTTTCGGGCATCGTCACGGCTTGTTACACCTTTATCACCGATGAACCGCAAAAACAAAGAATCATTCAACAGGTCAACAATAAATGCGGCATCGTCAATCGTGAGTCTGCAAAGGATTCGGCGGTCTGTTTCCAATATATTCATTCTGGTTGGGATTCTCCATTTTAAGTAGAGCTCAGGCGGTAGACATCACATCACGGGATTAAGCCTGTCCATCTTCATGCAATAGGCAGGAGTTTCTTCTTCAATTGGTATCGGAACACGTTGAAACCCAGCTTTTTATATAGCCCAATGGCTTTGTCGTTGTTGAAAAGAACGTTTAGATCTGCCTCATGGCACCCTTGCCCGGAAGCCCACTGCAGCGCTTCCTCGGCCAGGGAGGCGGCAATTCCCCGGCGCCTGGTTTGTGGAATTACATAGACAATACTTATATGAAAGATTTTGCGGTGTGCGAACACTTCCTGCAGCTTAACTATTTTTCCCTCCAAAAACCCGACGATGCTGCGGTCGGTTTGTGCGAGCAAATATATTCGATCGCCTTTGCGGATAGATTCGACAATTTTTTCAGCATACTTTCGCCAGAAATCTTCGTTCTGGTTGACTTCATGTCCTCCAACTGACTCCATGTCCTGCAGTGTCGCCCGGATTAAGCCGGTGATGAAATGACCGTCACGGTCTTCGGCATGTCGAATTTGAATACCCATCATTTTTCCGGAACAGATCCCGCCCTTTCAGGCGGTTTTGATTGCACCAAAAGCGGCAAAACAGGAATTTTTGTGTAAAAGCTCAACATGCTCAAATCCAACTTTCCTTAGAAGAGATAATTGATACGTAACCGGCCGCGGCGAGTCTTCTTTGTCGATATACTCAAAAACTCTGGCTTTAAAATCTTCACCACTTACAGAACAAAGGTATTCGCCATACCGTTGCCACATCAGATACTGAACGGGTTGCGTTTCGTGAAATACCAGATCCGTAATCCAAACGCTTCCACCCGGGGCTGTTAGTCGATAAATCTTTTCAAATGTTGACTCCCAGTCCTGGTCATCACGCAAATGGTGCAGAACTGCGGCTGCAAGAATGACATCATATCCTTGATTCGGCAGGTTGATTTCGCGAAAATCGCCTTGAAATATTCTGATTTTACCAGTGTTGACCGTTGAAATCCGATCACGAGCTTTTTCCAGCATGGGTAAGCTGAGGTCAACCAGGTCACAATCGAAAGCGGGAACATACTGAGAAAGTTTTACCGTGTTGTTACCGGCGCCGCAGCCGATATCCAGAACCCTTTGGATGCTCATGGTGGAATTATACGCTGCCTGTGTAATTAATTCCATGGCCAATGGCGCATCAATTGTCGCTGCCTGGCCGGTGGCAAGATTTGAGAACCGTTCAACATCATGATCAAATCTTTCTTTAATTTCCGCTACCGATGATTTTTGATTGAGAGGTGTGTCCATTGCCCACTCCCATGATGATACTTGTTAATCCAGTACCCGATATAATTTAATCAAAATGTATTTTCAATACCCCATTTGCATGCGGCACAGTGGCCAATAGCAATGTTAAACCCACCGCAAAGGGTATTTTATCCAGTCTGCGAGTCAGCGCTAAACTTGACATAATGTAATGCGTTTTTTAGGAATTCAATTGCTTTGTCTTTCTCCTCGATCGGAAATCCTTTTCCTGGTTGGCTCAACTTTAGGTTAGAAATTTAGCGCTAAGCTAGCCTGGCAGCTTTCATGAAATATTTTTTCCATTGGCCTGCCTTATTTTCAGCTGGATTTTCAAAAAGAGCGTACTCTTTTTTTATGTGACCGCCAGGAAAATATTTCAAGGGCTTTGCTAGACCCCTGGAAATTAAACTTTCTACTTCCTGGCCTGGCAATTTGAATGCCAAACCGACAGGAGACCAGGAAGCGCAGATGGTTCCGTTAACATAAAGCGCAGCACCACTGAAGAAATGTCTCACTTCCCAACCTAGCACAACTTCATACTCTAAATCGAGCTCTTCAATGAGTTCGTTTAATTTATCTAAATACGCTTTAGCCATCGGTTTAATCGCCCATAGCGTTTGGTTCATCTGTGAAAACCGCGAAGCGGTCTGAACCTGGTGTAGCGATTGATTTTGCTATTAACCCCTTAACGGTTGAAAAATTATTCCAATTGTATTCATAACGCGGGGGCCGGCAACAGACCGAGCTACACCACCTTTGGAGCTCTGATCAACGCTCTGCTTTGGCTGCCTGTTGGCCTAACAGGAAATACTTACATTATCCAGTTTCGAGTCATGAACTTAAGCGTTGTCATTTTTTCAAATCCACTTTTCCGGTAAAAGTTATCCGCATCACCTGTCCAGAGGAGTTGTCTGAGGGACTTAATTTCCGGATGATTGCAAATGCACTGCATTAACCATTTTCCGAGCCCCTGACCTCTAAAACGCTCTCTAATGATCATATCGGTTGCCCCTTTTTTATTTATCCATCGCGATGAACAATTTCGGGAGAAAATGCCGGTAAACAGACGGCTATATATTCAGCGCCTTCGGCACCGGGCGTACTTTTGTTATGTAAAACTGTAACACCAATGCCATGGCTCATACGCATATCCCTTTGAGTTACCTCGCGGGTAAGAAAGAGTATACCCGAAATTTTGAGCGTTTTCGTGCAGCCACCGGAAGGCTGCCGAGTTCTCAAAATCCAATTCGAGCCGCTTTACACCAGGGGTAGCGAGGTCTACTGCACGCCCACTATGATGTTCGCTATAGCCAGGTGGCGCACATACCATAAGGATTTTTTCGATACTTTGCCCTGCAAGGATCTTGCTGCGAATTATTTCTGCCTGCCGGAAAATGCTCCGATAAGCTGAAACGATGTAAATTTCAATTCCTTCTTTTTGCGCCGATGGTCTCAATTGCTTCCATGCAGCAGCAGCTTCGGGTATTAGGAGATGCTTCCTTCCATCCTTTTCGATTTCGGCACATACAAGATTTGTTGCTTCGGGGCACGGTGATAGTCCTCGCCGCTCGATTAGTGCTGTCGGAACCCCGGGAGCTATGAATTCTTCCTTGCGGACCAATCGTTCACCCCTATATCGATCGGGTAAGTCAGAGGCCTCTCGGCCCCTTTCCCCCCTAAGAACTCCGCGTGAGACTTTCACCTCACGGAGCTCAAGCATCTCTAAAAGCAGCCCTTGTGGGACGGCCCGGCTGTGTAACTTCCTAAGCAAACTGTGCGCGAAATTCACGTGCCGACAATGCCGGCAATAGTTTGCTCTCCTTTCTATTCCTTCGCTGCCAGAAGTATAAAGCATATTCTGGGTCGTAAGGATTAGCAGCCGCCTTGATTTTAATGTGTCTTTTTATGCCGATGGAGCATATTCGTACCACCTGGTAGACTTTCTTTACGCCTTTCTTGATCTTGGCGATGACTGAGAAAGTATTTTTCCGTCCAGCGGCTGTCCAATATTTCCTGTGTAGCCACTTTTGGGATTTATTCCGGTGACGCTTCCTTACCATGCCCCTAAGTTGTTCAAAGACATATGTATCGATGCAGCTGAAGGCCTCCGATGACACCACATGGCGATGGTAATTAGCCCAACCTCGAAGTACTTCGTTCAGCTTCTTGATCAGAACCGGCATCGGGGCGCCGACGTGTTTCTTGATTAACGTTCCCACCTTTCGAACGAGGGCGCGGACTCCCTCGGTGGATGGTGTGATGTGCAGCACCCTACCATGCTTTTGAAAAGTTTGCCCGAGGAATGTGAATCCATTCTTTATGTGCGTAATGACGGTCTTTTCCCCAGATAGAGTCAGGCCGCGCTCTGCAAGGAATGCTTCTACCGCTGGTTTAACTTTCTTTTCCAGCATCCGTTTTGACTTACCAGTGATGATGAAATCATCTGCATACCGGATGAAATTGACACGGGATCGACGGGGGACTGCACGTCGGACGGCTTCCTCCAGCCCGTCGAGTGTCATGTTAGCCAGCGTGGGACTGATTATCCCTCCTTGTGGAACTCCTTTACGCGTCGGGTACGTGATGCCGTTTTCCACGTATCCCGCATCCAGCCACTTACGAAGAACGACTTTATCCATCGGGATGTTATAGAGCATCCACTCTTTCGAGATGTTGTCATAACATCCGGTGATATCCGCTTCAAATACCCACGTTGCCGAATTTGGCTTTGACAGTGCATTGAATGCCGCCTGTATAGCATCCGCACAGCTGCGGCTTTCCCGAAAGCCGTATGAATTTCCATCGGCCGTCGTTTCCGCTACTGGTGCCAGCGCTAGTTTATACAAGGCTTGCATTGCTCTGTCCAACATAACAGGTATCGAAAGAGGTCGTTTCTTACCGTTCTTCTTCGGAATATAGATCCGTCTGAGTGGCAAAACTTTGTAACCACGTCGGCACAGGCTGCACGCAGCCCGCCATTTGGCTCGGGCGCCTTTCCATAGCA
Source organism: Olavius sp. associated proteobacterium Delta 1 (assembly GCA_902749685.1). Lineage (GTDB taxonomy): Bacteria > Desulfobacterota > Desulfobacteria > Desulfobacterales > JAFDCJ01 > JAFDCJ01. The sequence goes on from CACVKW010000599.1 coordinate 4,589, forward strand.
CGCCGTCAACGCCAGGGGTATTTTTCCCCTTGTTGGAAGTCACTCGTTTCACAGCCAATAGCTTGGCGTAGAACGAATGGGTTAATAGATACTGTAGTGCTTTAACCTTGTTCCATCTATTTTCCTTCACAGCCTTTGCGATACGCACTTGCAGCCTTCTAACTTGCCTTTGCGCTTCCTTCCAATCAATGGAACTCCACTTCTTGGCATCGTCGACAGGTGCACCAGCTTTTATAGCCGTCATTTGCTTTCCCATCTTCAAAGGTTCTCCAAATTCTCTCGCAATGAGACACCAGTTGGACGTCTGCACGCTTTTCACCGGGGCTGAGGCTTACCGGTTTTGGCATTGAGCCATGTTTCATGCTCTATCTTCCGGCTTTCCCGAAAGCATTCGCTTCTTCCAACCTCTCTCACCCGCCTCTCCATCGGCGTGCCTTACGGTTCGCTTGCCTGGAATTGCTCCAGGCGAAGGACAGGGTTACTACGTTCCTCACAGTTGATCCTTTAGATGACTTAGGTGCGCCCTCTACGCCGGTGGTGCCACAGTTCCGTGCAGGCAGTTATGAGACCTGCATCCTGACCACATCCGCTAACACTGGGTAACGGCCTCCGACCTGTTAATCCTCGTAGGTCTGCACTTCTTTGACGACGCTTACAGACATTCAATTAGTTTCACCATATCATCCGTCCCTAGCCCTTAACGGGGGAGGGTTCCCCGAGGGGTTCGCCTGTCACCATTTGAACCCAGTTCGGTACATTGTCCGCGGGGCTTCACACCAACCACACAGCGCGTGGCAAGCATGCCCGCGTAGGGACCGGCAGGAACATGCCGGGTACTCAAGGTAAATACCTGAGTACACTCAACTATGCGACATCGTGTCGCACCATAACGTAAAGTTAAGCCGCCAATACCGCGAAGTGGCATCGGTCAGCTTGAACGTCTTGGGCAAATTTAAACCCAAGAGCATTTTCCATTATTCAGTCACGAACCTTTCTCGATCTTCGTTGATATGGTAAGTCAGGCGCCTTCCGGCGGCCCCTCTTCATACTGAGGGACGCCGTCTGGAATTGTTTCCCATGACGCTTTTGATCCTACAAATATATGCATGCCTATAGATATCTCTGGATCGCCATCCACGCACCCTAGAGTAACTCCATTTATCCTACCTTTATTAGTGCCACAGAGTGTTGAGCCACATATGCTACAGAACTGCAGACCTTCACCCTTTATTGATTCATAACTTGTTAGTAGGTTTTCGCCAGAAACCCAGGAGAATTCGTCGGGATCTACCAGCGCATAAGCAGAAGCTTGAGCACTAAATGCTTTTCGACACTCTGAACAGTGGCAAGAACGGGCGTCACGTAGCTTGCCTTTTACCCTGTAAGTAATGGAACCACAAAAACATGAGCCATTTATTGTCATTGTAGGTGTTCCTGTTTTTTTACCTAACCGGGCATAAGTGACGGGTGGCTGGAATCCCGGCAAGTATTAACCCAATAGTTGCATAAAGTTTTGAAATCCAACCTCGCTGCTGCAATGAAGACCATTGAAAGTATTGACTGATCCTGGATTCTGGTTTCTGGATACTGGATGTCTTTGAAATTCACCGATAGTGTACTGTTAGATATCCAGCATCAAGTATCAAGCATCCAGCATCTGTCCGGAAAAAGCAACGATCTCAGACATAACGGCCTGGCTCGATGACAAGAATTTATGCAATGTTAGGGTTAAAGCCACGGCAATGTTATTAAAGCAAGGCTGCTCAAATGCTTTTAATCATATACAATATTGTAACAATTTTTGTTACAGTGTCAAAAGTTTTATAACGGTTCTGGTGTTAAGTTTGAGTACGATTTACGGTGGACGGCTATGCCTAAAGTTTACCATACCGCCGCCCAGTAGATGATTTCATTTCTATCTTGACTGACTGCAATTCCAGCTGTTTTTCCGTGGTTCCAATAACGCTCATACTTTTTTGAATGAAGCAAAAATATCTCGTAGCCATCTGGCAGAGGCCCTATCTCATATTCGTCGGTAAGCTCTGCTCTGGACACTGTGTAAAACATCAATGGTGGCTCAAAATATATCTTCTCTTGGGATTTTGTTTCATTATCTTTTCCCAAGTGATCAAGAATCAATTTCGCCATGGCACGATGCTTGTGCACGATCGAGTCGAACGCCCTTTGGGACATTTGCATTCTCAACTCGATAGCGGTCCCGCCCTGCATCAAACCTGCACGATAGTAAAACTTTATATTTTTGGCTTCGTCTGGAATCTTTGTGGGGAAGTGTTCAACAATATTTTTGTTTTCCCATCTGTATTTGAGTATCGGCTGGTACGCGTATCTGGTCGTGACAGGAAAGAGGGCGAACCCGCAACGACTTACGAAAAGGGCGGTGAATGAAAGGATCGTCACTACAAGAAAAACCAGTCTGATTACTTTTTGATTTTTTTTCTTCATCTTGTGTTGGCTGACGTTTTCGGTGAGCAGTGGTCTAAAAAAATTCCAAGCCCGCACGGCCTTTATCCTAAACCGCCCAGCTTTTCACGTCAGCTTCATTTGCATTATAATCTAATGGATAGATCTATAAAGCCTAAACTTTTCACCAAGGCTTTCAATTTTGGTAATCGAATCTGAAGAAGCCTCTTCCAATTCACGATCTATTTCTTCAGCAGATAAAACCGCGAGGTTAGCAGCAGCCCGTGGCGGTATAGCCAGCCAAATCGAGAGGAGAGAATCGTTGGTGACATCGATGTCTATCGGTGATGGTTCGACAACCCCACTCTTTTTCCATTTTCGTACCAGAAATAGTGATCGCTGATCCCAAAATGATAGATGTGCAAGGCCAACCGCGATCGTCCAGTCATCCCCCAAAGGGAGGCTTAGTTCTTCGTCTGTTAAGCGTTGGACAAGAGCACTCAGTCTTTCACGCTCTTTTGTATTCTCCGCAACAAAGGGTCGATCCATGGTTCCTCCTATATTCAAACGCCGGGCATAAGTGGCGGCCCTAATTATTTTCATGCTTGCACGGTATTTACGTATAACCGCAAACTTCTCGCTATCTGCTCCACGGGTTAGCCCATAGTTTTCAGATTAGGATTCACAAATCCACGCTTGTTTGTCTGAATACCCATAATGCCAACAAGATTCCCGTTTCAGATTGCAACTAGACATTTATCGGTCGCAATATTGCTTGCCAGTGCTTCTTGAGCTCTGCCATCACTGCCGAGAATGGGCTCAAGCTTTTCTTTGAGCGAGTTGAAATAAAGCCGGATCGCTGAAGCTTTAAAACCATCAGGTAAATAGTCTAAATAATCGACTTGCATCGTTTTAGTGGGCCAACGACCGCTGGTGGGCAGCGGCCTAAATAAATTTCAAGTTTGTATGGTATTAAGTAAATCCGCTATCGTCAGGCCGCTGTGCCGCGGCGAAGCTCTACAGAGCGTAGACTGGTCTTCTGCACGCGGTTGTTATGTCGTATTTGTCAAGAATGCGATACTTAATTTCGAGAAAAAATAAGCCAGAGAACTACTGCAATATACAGAAATTCCGAAATATGTTGAGAATACGGCAAATAAAAGCATAACACACAATATTGATTTAGTCGCTATGATATTAAATACCTTGGATTTAAAAGGTGAATCGAAAAAAGAAGATATTTGCGGTAACGATTGCGGTCTAAAGATGGCTTTAATTAAAAATAAAATCGAGTAGATCAGGGGTAGCATGATCACCAGACCATAAATAAAAGATATGATACTATCAAGTGAACTTTCCATAAGAAAAATAATCCATGCATAACCTAAACCTCGCAGTAAAAATTTGCCAAAACGAAAACGATCAGAGCAGCAAAAGCCATAGCAAGCCCCACTGCGGCAATTATTGAAGCCCATGTATCGCAGATTACATACTAATTTTTCCTCCGTTTAAAAAATGCCACCTTGTCAACTGGGTGTGGTATTAGGGCACACAATTTTGAGCGTAATGCCCCAATCCTTGTGGGGGATGAGCGCCTTCCATCTACAGCACGGAAGATCCCCTCTGAGTACCGCCGGTGAGATGCAGGCTAGTTCCGGATACCCAGCGGGCTGCCTTGGAGCAGTAAAAGACACCGCTCAGATTGACAGCAATTGTCTGCTCCCACTCCGCGTCAGACAGGCTCCAGGCGTTGCCGTCCGGGGCGTCGATAGCAGCGTTGTTCACCAGGATATCCAGGCGTTCGTATTCGGTCAGTGCTAAGTTCACGAGAGCTTTATCGTCGTGAGGCTTGCTGATATCTGCAAGGATACTGATAGCTTGTCCACCAGCGGCGCGGATCTCTTGAACGGTGCCTGACGCATCCTGGATGTCTCCGATCACGACCCTGGCGCCAGCACCTGCCAATACCAAAGCAATCCCTCTACCTATTCCCTGGGCAGCACCGGTGACAATAGCGACCTGCTCGTCTAATTTTTGAATCTCTGGCATCAGAACACCTCCTATATTTCTGTGTGAGCTGGGCAGAAAACAACCAGAGTGAACAACCCATCAAACCGGTAGAATAGACAATGGCCTAACGCTTGGGCAACGAAACTAATCGCAATAGGGATAGACCACCTTAAATCGTTCACAGATAATAGGCATACGTAGACTCGGTTCTTTGCCCAGACGCTGACATTCTCGTGAAAAGTATAACCAGTGCACTTCTCGCCAGAAACGCAGCGATCCATCCCCTTCACCTTCAATAGCAGCAAAGGCCTCGCCGACCTCCTCGTAAGGTACAATCTCCACCTGGGTCGTTTCAATGATGCATAACGGTTCCTGCTGCCAATCGGTGACCACGCTGAGGTCTCCAACTCTAGGAATTGGCTTACTGTTCATTTCGTTTGTCCATAGAAGACCTGCAGTCGCTCGCTTCGGACCTTGCAAAACTAAATCACCCAATGCGTTTGCATTGGTCTCGTTATCATCGAAGTGGAAAGACTCGTAGAATCGGGATGTTGCATCATGACCGATATCGGCTTCAAATGATTTCCAGAATTGTTTTATGGGAGTTGGAATGCACATAGTTATCGAATTCCAATAGTTATACTCACCTACAATTAGCCGAAGGTTCCGAACGTTTCGAGATGAGTTGCAGGCTACCACACTTTTAAGACCTGTAGACTTTACGTAAAACCGCCTAGCTTTTCCTGTCAGCGTCATCTCGCTTGTTATAACTTTAAATATTTTTCAAATGCCAAGTCATGCCCGGGCGCTTTTTGCGCGTCCTTCAACTCCAGGAAACCATTTTTTTTATAAAGACACACGGCCTCTTTAAATTTAGATGTTGTTTCGAGTCGAATAAATTTAAAATTCTTTCTTTGGGCGAAATCTATTGCATAATTCAATAGATATTTGCCAAGACTTCGTCCCCTTTCAGAAGGGGTCAAATACAATCTTTTCAATTCAATACAATCTGCAGCAATTGGTTTTAAAACTACAAAACCAATAACAGAATCACTCCTTACGAGGACAAAAACATGTTCGTTGTTGTTTCTATCAGCAATAGAATCGATATCAGAAACTGAGTAATTATCTGGTAGTGCTATTTCGTATTCTTTCAATGAACTGAATAAAATCGCCTTTATTTGCTCAATATCGCCAGTTTCAGCTTTTCTTAATGTGATATTTTTATCCATAGTCAATTGTATCATTTAATACGCATATCCAAGAGTGACCGACTCCGATAAACCCGCATGTTATTCCCGTTTGGCTCATACGCTTTGTTCGATTGCTTTGGATATTAGACTGATATCGGAGCGTTGAGTCCAGCCGACCTTGTTCCAAAAATGGATTCCCTTAGTATTATCGTTGAAAATGAAAAGGTGACATTTTTGGATTCCAATAGACTGAAGGGCAACAAGACAATTTTCAACAAGTGCTCTGCCAATGCCTTCCTTTCTATAATCTGGATGTACCGCAAGATGGTGAATATATCCTCGACGACCATCGTGGCCGCTCAGAATAGCACCAACAATTACATCATTGTATTGTGCAATAAAACTCATTCCCGGGTTTCTCTCAAGATAATACCGGATGTTACTCTTTGAATCCGCCCTGCTCAACCCAATTCCCTCGCAAAGCAGCCACAACGAGATTACTTGGTCATATGCTTCAATTGAAAATTCTGAAAAACTGAGGTTCATATCTATCATCATTTCATGGAAAAATTACTATTGTAAATACCGTAATTGATACTACAGAACAAAATATCAATGAGTAGCGAAGATAATAGATTAATAGTCGATCATCTTTATCAAGGCTTTTAGGTTTAATCAATATCCATTTCATCTGTATCAGTCTAATGAGGTGAGCAGCGGCCTAAACTAATAACAAGTTTGCACGGCCTTGACGTAAGCCCGCGGTAATCTCGCCGTCTGCTCCACCGATTTGATGTTAAACATCCTCATCCCAAGCATCTGCAATTTTTGGGTTCAGTTTGAAAAATTCTTTTTTGGCTTTAATCTCAACGCAATTTAGCGGACAGGCAAAATTAATACACCGCGAACATAAAAATGTCTTTAAGGTCATAAAAAACGCGATCACTGTTGATATGTATACCATCAGCAAAAACCATTGCGAGCCTATGAAAAAGAATGAAAGAGGATAACCCCAAATAATTGTAAATCCAAATAAAAAGATAGCTTTTTCAAGAAATGTCATCGGTCCAGGGCGATATCTAAACATTTTTATAATGCCATAATTAGCCCAGCATTTCAAAGATGCTCCTGGCTCTGCGTAATGTGGACAATGAGAGCACATTACTCGGATTTCTATCATTGAGAAAAATACGGCGCTTATCAAAAGCCAAAGGACTAGCAACTTCCCACTTACATTATAGATTCCGGCGCCACCTGATAGAAAGGTTGGTAAAACAATGGCGTAAAAATGTGATAGCTGTTTGAGGCTAAAATGACAATTTAGAGCTTTATGAATAGTGCAGTTATCACAGTTCTCAGAAATACATGTGGAAATTGGCTTTTTAGGATCTAAAAAGAAAATGACAAATCCTCCTTATATGGCTATAATTCTGGATCATCAACGTAAAGCTAACCAGCGGCGGGTTTAAAGCCAAGGTTTCCGGAAAGCTGAAAACGTTTTTAGACGGCAATATTTGAAAACCCGCATGATTCTAGCCGTCTGAGTTAAGCGCCTTGTTCTGTGGTCCTATATTGTTTTCTAAAAAATTCAAGGAATTCCGAGGGAGAAGATATCTTAATACCCTCCCTGGATGAAAGAGGGTAATGGACAATATTTCCTGTAATCAAGGACCGTACCTTTCCGGCAATGGCAACTTCGAGAAATGGCTCATCGTCTGGATCAGGCAAGCGGTTCTTAAGGGGCAAACTCGAAATAAATTGTCCATGTAGCTTTATAAAATCAAGCAAAATGCTGATATGATCCTTATTGAATTTGAATTTTGGACGGTGAAGAACCTCCTGGTATTCGGATAATATGCGTGCATCAATATATAAAATAAGCTCACCTGCAGATACCATCCGAACAACTTCACCGCTTGGACCAAAGGGGGTAAGTAAGCCAGAGACGAGAACATTTGAGTCCAATACGATTTTCATTTTTCCCGTTTAGACCTTACGGCTCCAATTTCGGCATTGATTTCATCCATGGATATCTTATCGGTCCCTTTTTGAGCTGATTCGTATTGAATTATTGCAACAGCATTAGTTGCGCGAGCATGACGAAATGCGGTTAAAACTTGCTCAAGATTGTTTTCATTAATTGATGAAAGGAGGGCTATTGGTCTGCCGTTACTGGTAACGATCATCTCCCTTTGGTCCGGCAGTTCCTTCCAAACTTGTGATGATTTTGTTTTTAAATCTCTTACACTTAGAAATTTCATAAAATTACCTCCAAATGAGACTCAATAATATACATAAATGAGACTCAATGCAAGTACTTATTTTATCTTGATATAGAACGTTTGCGGATAACCAGCGGGCCAGATGCTTTTCATGATAGCATGGCCTTAACGTAAAACCGCGGGGTCATAAAACCGCGGGGTCAAGTCTTGACGGGTTGTTGCCTGAATCGGTATTTTATGAGCGCAAATTATGATGAATGCTTTTTACTTTCTGACTTGGATTTTACTTCCGCTCAGCCTGTGATCGCAGCATGGCGGTAAAGCAGAAGCTTCTCCAGAGTGAGGCAAAATCCAGCGATATCGCTCCATTGCAGGTCGAATAGCTGGCTCA
>CACVKW010000600.1 GCA_902749685.1 Olavius sp. associated proteobacterium Delta 1
AGTAAATCCGGGACGTTGTTGACTGAGTTGACTTACGAGTTCCTATAGAAAATATAAGATTCTATTGCAGGAAGAAGTAAAGGCGAAAGAGAGTTCATTCCTTTTTCGCCTTTTTGTTTTAATTGCCGGTTTAAAATGATCCGATCCTTATCAGGGGAGGTGGGTGGGAATAGATATTAAAATCAGATCCGTCGCTTACCTTTGCTGTTGAGTTTGTGCCTGGCGTGATAAATGGCCGTTTACATAA
>CACVKW010000601.1 GCA_902749685.1 Olavius sp. associated proteobacterium Delta 1
GCCAGCCGGGACCAACACGGAAGGTAAGCGGCTGGCTAATTTAAATATCTATTCCCGCCCACCACCCTTGAAATAAGGATCGGGTCGATTTTAATTGGGCCGAAAGGAACCCATCGATTTTTATTTTGCGGTTAAACAAAAAAGCTCCTTTATTCTTTAACCGCAAACAAAACTTGAGATTATGCCGGTAATGGACTAAACTTAAAACAGCTCTTTTACATAAGGTGACCGGTTGGAAGGTCCCCCCTAAAAAAAGGCCTTTCCGGGGGTCGAAAAGGCTTATCAGAATAGAATCC
>CACVKW010000602.1 GCA_902749685.1 Olavius sp. associated proteobacterium Delta 1
TGCGCATGGCTCTTAATGCGGACCATCCTCCGGCGCTTCGCACCAACCCACCTCCTGTTAAATCGGGCCGGCGTCCGGCCGCAACGCCTTGCTTTACGAACTCCAGATAATGTCTGCGGGCTTCCAGAACCTTGCCACCAAAAAGATTAA
>CACVKW010000603.1 GCA_902749685.1 Olavius sp. associated proteobacterium Delta 1
AGCCAAAAGGTACCGGACATTAGTCAGAGCCATTAATATCAGAAGAGGCCTGCGCAGAAAAGATGACCAGCCGCCGGAAAACCATTGGAAAAAAAGATTCCCCGAACTTGAAGAGGAGCTCTTGGATACGTACTACAAATTCAAGGGGTGGAACAGGGAGGGGATTCCGACTAAAGAGTCCTTGCATGATTTGGAATTGGATTACGTAAGTGAGGACTTCATACAGCGAGGAATCTTGGCCGATGGTGATGATGCGCCTGCCAAAGAGCCCTCGGCGGAAAAAGTTCAGGAATAAAGCGAAGGGAGTACGGCCGTGACGGGTGAGAAAAAAAAGAAAATAATAAAATCAATTAAAATTGATGTGGATAAATGCAATGGTTGCCGGGCATGTGAGTTAGTCTGCTCGGCCTTTCACGCAAAGCCGAAATATAGCAGCAATAATCCGGCGCGGGCTCGTATTCGCGTGATTAGTGAACCACTTAAAGACATCTATGTTCCGGTATACGCGGGTGATTATGCGCCGGCCGAATGTGCCGGCCGTGACAAATATACGATTGACGGCAAGGAATACGACGAGTGTGCCTTCTGTCGAGCTTCCTGCCCGTCCAGAGACGAGTTCAAGGAGCCCGACTCCGGTCTGCCGTTGAAATGCGATATGTGTGAAGGCGAAGAAGAGCCCTTGTGCGTAAAGTGGTGCTTATCTGATGCCCTGGTTTTGGAAGAAAGGGAAGAGGAGGTCGAAGAAGAGGAAGAGCAGGAGGAGTTGGAGACCGGGTTGGAAGCACTGGCAGACAAACATGGCTTGCAGAAAATATTGGATACCATAGCCCGAATGTCAAAAAAGGAATAGAGGATTGATAAAGACAGTGGAGAACGTAGCCGACTATAAAGAGATCGTAGATGTCATAAAGGCGAATGGTGGCGAAGCCTTCAAACTTTGTTATCAGTGCGGATTATGCGATACGGTTTGCCCGTGGAACCGGGTTAGATCCTTTAGTATTCGTAAGATAATCCGGCAGGCGACGTTCGGTCTGACTGATATAGAAAGTGAAGAGATGTGGCGCTGTACGACCTGCGGAAACTGCCCCCGGCAGTGCCCCCGGGGAGTTGCGATTATAGAAGCCGGGGTATCTTTGCGCAGGATTGCCACGGAATATGGGGTTTTCCCGACTCCTGTCAGCCCGGTGCGCGGCGTCAGCGCAAGCCTTCTGGGCAAAGGAAATCCCTTGAGTGAAGATCGGGATAAGCGGGCGGATTGGGCAGAAGGTCTTTCTGTAAAAACGTTCACCGAGGGGATGGAAATTTTGTATTTTCCCGGCTGCTATCTCTGCTATGACCCGAGATTAAAAAAGGTCGCTCGAGCCACCGCCACTATCCTTAACAGGGCCGGCGTAGATTTCGGAATACTGGGTGCCAAAGAGAATTGCTGTGGAGAAAGCATCCGCAAGACGGGCGACGAGGAATTATTCAAACGCCTGGCCCGGGAAAACATCAAAACGTTTATCGATAGTGGTGTGCAGAAAATCCTGGTATCTTCCCCCCATTGCTACCATACCTTCAAAAACGAGTATCCTGAATTCAAGGTGAATTTCGAGGTGGTTCATATCGCCCAATATTTATTCGAGCTGATTAATGAGGGCAGGCTTGAGCTCACCAAGGAGTATGGCAAAAAAGTAACTTATCATGACCCCTGCTACCTGGGTCGGCATAACGACATATATGACGAGCCCCGCCAGGCCTTAAAGAAGATACCCGGATTGGAACTGGCGGAGATGGCTGATGCGCTGGAAGATAGCCTGTGTTGCGGAGGCGGGGGCGGCAGGATCTGGATGGAAACAATAAAGGGTGAAAGATTCTCCGACCTCAGGCTAGAACAGGCTGTCGACGTTGGGGCCGAGGTGCTGGTGACTTCCTGCCCATACTGCATTACCCATTTCGAGGAAAGCAGGCTAACCCTGGGGGATAGTGAAAGCTTCGAGATTAAGGACATCACGGAAATTATTGCAGAAGTAATTTAGAAAACCTGATGAGGACCTAGAAAGTGGAAACAGAACTGTTGCAGCAAGAAAATATTCAACAACTTTGTCAAAGTCTGGTAGACAGAAATTTTGGAGACGTCATGGTCGTCGGTGGAGGGATCAGCGGTATTCAAGCTTCTCTGGATCTTGCCACTGCCGGTTTTAAGGTTTATCTGGTTGAGAAAGATCCTGCCATTGGCGGCCACATGGCCCAGCTTGACAAGACCTTTCCCACCAATGACTGCTCCATGTGAATTCTATCACCCAAACTGGTCGAGGTCGGCCGGCATCCGAACATAGAGATTTTGACCTATACTGAAGTTGACAGCGTGGAAGGGCAAGCAGGCGACTTTAATGTAACCCTGACCAAGAAACCCAGATACATTATCGAGGACAGATGCACGGGTTGTGCTACCTGTATGGAATACTGCCCGGTCGAATACCCGGATAAATATAATCAGGAAATATCAAAGAATAAAGCCGTCCATATATACTTCTCTCAAGCAATTCCCCTGGTCACATATATTGATCAAAGCTGTATTTACCTTAAAGAAAAGAAATGTCGTATTTGCGAAGGCGTATGTAAAACCGACGCCATCGATTTTCAACAGGCGCCGGAAAAAATGGATGTAACAGTAGGCGCGATAATTTTGTCTCCCGGTCTTGAGCCCTATGATCCCAAGGTGGGGGGTGAATATGGCTACGGAAAGATGCAGAACGTGGTGACCAGTCTTGACTTCGAACGGCTGTTATGCGCCACCGGGCCGCACGAAGGCGAGATCCTGCGTGAATCCGACATGAAGCATCCCCATAAAATCGCCTGGATTCAATGCGTCGGTTCCAGGCGGGTTACCCCGGGCAGTAACAGCTATTGTTCGGCTGTATGTTGCACCTATACCCAGAAACAGGTGATATTAACCAAAGATCATGACGCCGAGGCAGAGTGTACGATATTCCACAACGATATTCGTTCCTATGGCAAGGATTTCGAACCATTTTACCAGCGAACTGAGCAACTCCCCGGGATTCGGTTTATCAGAGGCTACCCAGCTGTAGTCGGAGAGAACCCGCAAAGCAAAAATGTAATTCTAAAATATGCGACCGCCGACGATGGCGTAAAGCAGGAAGAATTCGATATGGTGGTATTATCAATCGGATTGAATCCGCCTGCAGATTATAAAAATCTGGCAGCCAAGTTCGGCATCGAGCTCAATTCACACGGATTCTGCAAAGCCATTCCTGCCAATCCGATGGAGACCACCAGGCCCGGGATCTTTGCCAGCGGTGCCTTCCAGAGTCCGATGGATATCCCCGAGTCGGTCTTTTCCGCCAGCGGAGCCGGCTCCCAATGTGGAGAATTCCTGGACTACCGGCGCGGGAAGCTTTCCAAAGAAAGGATTTATCCTCCGGAAAAGGATGTTTCGCAAGAAGAGGCCAGGGTCGGTGTTTTTGTGTGTCATTGCGGTGCGAATATCGGCCGAGTGGTCGATGTTCCTTCCGTAGTGGAATATTCCCGGACCCTGGACAACGTTGTCCACGCCCAGGAGCAGCTATTTTCATGTGCGACTGATTCGGCCCACTCCATCGCGGAGATGATCCAGGAAAAGGGGCTCAATCGCGTGGTGGTCGCTGCCTGCTCTCCCCGAACCCTTGAACCGTTATTCCGGGATACGCTGCGGGAGGCGGGAATCAACCAATATTACTTCGAAATGGCGAATATCAGGGAACATTGCTCCTGGGTCCACTTTCGAGAAAAAGAAGATGCCACCGCAAAGGCCAAGGATATAACCCGCATGTCGGTGGCACGGGCCAGCCAGTTGCAGCCTTTGCAGGAAATCGATCTGCCGGTAAACAAGACGGCGTTAGTGGTTGGCGGCGGTATCGCCGGCATGACGTGTGCGCTCTCCATCGCTGAACAGGGCCATGAGGTTTACCTGCTGGAAAAGGATACAGACCTGGGGGGTACGGCCAGAAAAATCCACTACACGCTGGATGGGATGGATGTTCAGGCCTATTTACGTGGCGTTGTGCGCCAGGTTTATCAGCACCCCTCAATTCATGTTTATACCGATGCCGTCATCACTGAGGCGACCGGTTATGTCGGGAATTTCGTAACTAAGGTGAAGTCTGAAAGGGGGCCGGCAGAGATAAAACATGGCGCGGCCGTCATCGCTGTGGGTGCGCAGGCATATAAGCCTGCCGAATACCTGTACGGGGAAGATGACAGGGTTCTGACCAACCTCGAGTTGGAGGACCGGATCATCAAAGGAGATGAAAAGCTGATAAACTCCCAGAGTCTGGTGATGATCCAATGTGTCGGCTGCCGAAACGAAGATCGAAATTACTGCGCCCGGATATGCTGTAACCAGTCGATCAAAAACGCCCTGAAACTAAAAAAGATAAATCCAATGATGGATATCTACATTCTGTTCAGGGATATCAGAACGTACGGCTTCGCAGAGGATTATTACCGCGAAGCCTCAAACAACGATGTTAAGTTTATCCGCTACGAGCCGGAAGATGAGCCCCGGGTGGAAGCGGCCGAGCAGGAGGGCCGACCTGTTTTAAGGGTTGCCGTGACCGATCCCATTTTGGGTCAAAAGCTTGCTATCGATGCCGATTACCTTGCGCTGGCGGCGGCCGTGATTTCCCCCGCCGGAAACCGGGAATTATCTCAATTGTTCAAGGTCTCTTTGGGACCGGATGATTTTTTCAAAGAAGCCCATGTCAAATTAAGACCGGTTGAGTTTGGTACCGAAGGCGTTTATCTTTGTGGCATGGCTCACTATCCCAAGCATATACCGGAAGCGATTAACCAGGCCTATGGCGCTGCCAGTCGCGCTGTAACCCTCCTGGCACATGACACCGTCACTGTTTCGGGTTCTGTTTGCGAGGTCACTGAAAAGAAGTGTATGGGGTGCGGGGCATGTATCTCAGCCTGTACCTATAATGCCATCGAGTTTCGCAAGACCCGCCAGGGCAATAAAGCTGTGGTGAATCCGATTCTCTGTAAAGGAGACGGCCTCTGCAACGCCAAGTGTCCAACCGGGGCGATTTATCTAAAGCACTTTACCGATGAAGACCTCCTGAGCCAGATTGACGCGGCGGTTGCAGATGGATAGAAAAGGAGTTGAAAACGAATGAGTACCGGACTTAAATTCAAACCAAAAATACTCGGGTTTGTATGCCATTGGTGAGCGTACGGCGCTGCTGACATGGCTGGAGTTTCCAGACTGCAATATGCAACTGATATCAGGCTTGTTCGCGTCATGTGTTCCGGTAGAGTCGACCTGGAATTTGTACTGCGCGCCTTCTCAAATGGAATGGATGGGGTGTTTATTGGTGGATGCCGCCTTAATGAATGTAATTATATTACTCATGGCAATTACGATGCACTGAACATGGTGCTTCTATGTCGCAAAATAATGGAGCACCTCGGGTTGAATCCAGCAAGATTAAGGGTCGAATTCATGACTTCCGGCGAAGGAAATCTTTTTACCGAAGTTGTAGATGATTTTTCCAAAACCGTTAAGGAGTTAGGGCCACTTGGCAAAAGCGAAAAATTAGACGAAGATGAATTAAAGCCCAAACTTGAAGAAGTCAGAAAGCTGGTCCCCTACATCAAGATAGTAAAAAGGAAGAAGCTGGCGTCCCGCCTTAAAAACGAAGAAGAATACGGCGAAATTTTCAGCAGTGACGAGATAAGCAAGTTATTTAGTGAAGTAAACTCCTACTATATTGATCCGGACAAGTGCCAGGCCTGTATGATCTGCTTCAGGAGATGCCCGGTAGAGGCGATTGCCGGCGCCAAAAACCAGATCCATGTCATTGACCAGGACAAATGCATAAAATGCGGAACATGCTATGAAGCCTGCCCCCCTCGCTTTGGTGCCGTAAATCAGGTTTCCGGCCAACCGGTTCCGCCGCCGATTCCTGAAGAAGAAAGAACATTAGTCAGAAAGAGTAAAAAGAGTGCTTAAAGTCATTCGAATGTGGCCTCACGATAAATAGCGAAACTGCTTGAGAAATGACGGGCCGTAATGCCCGCCAAACAATTTCATATGTCACGCAATCGAGATGCCGCGGATAAAAAATCACAAGGCTACCCTCAGTAAAACCTTTTAATCTAATAGATGCTGGATGCTTGTCGGAGCGGAGCGGAGATCCCGTTTCAGCGGGGATACTTGATGCTGGATATCTAACAGGACACTATCGGTGAATTTCAACGAC
>CACVKW010000604.1 GCA_902749685.1 Olavius sp. associated proteobacterium Delta 1
TGTTCTTAAACGCGACTGGCAGTGGGTTAAGATCGTCAAAATCCCCAAAGTGCGTTCATTGCCAGATATTCTCACCATCAGCGAAGTTGAACAATTGATCGGCGCCACACGCAAACTGCGATACCGGGTCTTTTTGTTGGCAACCTATTCGATGGGCTTGCGCCTCTCAGAGACCTTGGCCTTGCAGGTCGGCGATATCGACGCTAAGCTCAAACAAGTACATATCCGCCGCGGCAAGGGGCATAAGGATCGTTTCGTCCCGCTGCCCGATTTGACCTATCAAGCATTGCGTGCCTTATGGTGCAAACATCGCAACCCCTGCTGGTTATTCCCCAA
>CACVKW010000605.1 GCA_902749685.1 Olavius sp. associated proteobacterium Delta 1
AGCATCGAGTATCAAGCATCCAGCATCAGCCCGGAAAAAGCAACGATCTCAGACATAACGGCCAGGCTAGATGACAAGAATTTATGCAATGTTAGGGTTTATGTCCTGAATGGCAAGTAATTTGAATATTTGATTTGATGAATAAACAAAAAGGAGGAATCATGAGTAAAAATCTTTTAAAAATAACATTTCACTTCATTCTGACATTGTTGGTCCTTTCGATGGGGCTGTCACCGTCTGCTGCCGCAAACGTCTCTATCATGACCAAAGAGCAACTGAAGGCTCAGCTGGACAACGCGGATGTCATGATTCTGGATGTCAGAACCGGCGGAGATTGGAAATCATCCGAGTTTAAAATCAAAGGAGCCATACGGGCCAACCCCAATAAATTTAACAAATGGGTCGAAGTCCACCCCAAAAACAAGACCCTGATTCTGTATTGCGCCTGACCCAACGAATTCACCAGTGCCGGTCTGGCACGCAAACTGATGGCCAAAGGTTTTACCAAGGTCTATGCTCTTAAAGGCGGATGGCGTGAATGGTTTCGGTCCGAATATCCGGTTGAGGAAAAAGAATAAAATTATCGCACCCCCTGGTCTTAACTTGAGTTCGTGGATAAAATCCGGCGCATCGACCCTTTTTCATAATGTCAGTGCGTACCATGCAAATTAAATCATTGGCTTTAAAAATGCAGGGTGAGTTTGTTATCAATTACTCTCTTGGCGGGTAAAGAAAGATGCACCAGACTATCCGAGGCCGGGGGTTAACAGGCTGGTAGGCTCGATCCCCTGGGCGCGGGCGGAAAAATGGGGCTGCGCATCGGCGCAAACCTGGCAAAACTTCCGAATCAAATTTTTTATATCGAAAACGCTGCGACCGGCATTCAGCGGCTTGAGGAAATCGGGATGAAGGTCTCTGATCCGGCGGCGGTCATGGGCCAGGTCGATGTTCTGATTTTAGCCGTACCGGACATCCTCATCAATAAAATTTCAACGGAGGTTGTGCCGGATATGCAATCCGATGCGACGGTCATTCTGCTGGATCCGGCTGCTGCGTATATGAATCAGGTGTGCATCCGCGACGATCTGCACTACACGGTAATCCATCCCTGCCATCCGGCACTTTTCAAGGACCAGCCGACCCTCGCAGGCTATAATGACCACTTTGGCGGCATATCCGGTCTGCAGGACATCGTTTCCACCCATTGGAAGGGCGCCCGCCAAAAATACGAACTGGCCTGCGGCATTGTAAAAGAAATGTTTGCTCCGGTGGACAAAGTGTTTGAGATAACCATTGAACAGATGGCCTTCCTGGAACCCTCGGTCGTCGAGGTCTGCGGACTGTCCCTGGTTTCGGTGTTCAAAGAGCTTGTGGAAGAGATGGACAAGCGGGTCATCCCAGTTTTGATCCGTATCGTATCGTTCCACGATGACCAGTTTTAAATCCGATATGATAACCAGTACATGGCCGCCTGCTCCGGTGTGATAATAACCCGGGTAACCGATCTGAATACCTTGCCTGCTTAAGTCGGCCCACAGTTCTGAATATATCCTGGCAGATGAGATCTCAAAATTATAAATTGGGAACAACTCGATGACCTTTTCTACGTAAGCACTTCTCTTTAAGCGTCTTTTTGTTGAATCCGCTCGATGCACTCCGTCAAGAAGCTCAGCGACTGTGATGACGCTGATTCCAAAAATCTCTTCTTCTCGATTTTCTGCAAATCGGCTGATTTCAGATTCCCGTCTCTCTGCTTCAATAAGAAAGCTTGTATCCAATATTACTCCCATACCTCCCCCGTTGACAGAAGCGGTTGATTTCTGGAGACCTCTGCAAGATCTGATGCAAAGGCATCCAGTTCTTCCTCCAGTCTTGGCAATTTTTTAAGCACGGTTTTCAGTTCGCCCAATGTCATGGAATCTACTTTTTCATCAATTGACTCCATGGTAGTTCTCAAATCTAAATATAGGCAGGCGGAATCGCTAGGGTTAAAGAGTTGGTGCGCGCCAGAAGGACCCTTCTCAAAGAAAATCGGTCTGGATCCAATGCGCGGATATCAAAACTAAGACTCTAAGTGCTGAAGCTATCCTTATCTATATCCAGCATTACCGAATCTTTAACCCGTTGAGGCAGGACCGCAATACAATTATTAATGCTCGCATCAACGTCGCTATAGCTGAGATATTGATTCAGGAAGTGGTCGAGACCGGATGCATTTTCCTTGACCATTTCCCGGACGATGGCATGGGTAGCCAGGGGTGCCCCTTCGTATTTGCTGAGGAGATAAGCGAAGGTAAGGGCGATGGAGGCCATCGGGATGACAGCCATTGCAGGCAGACCGCGTTCCCGGCAGAGCTTGGCGGCGTAGATCGCATCCACCACGGCATGCTGGATCATAAATCCCTGATCCCAGGTGTTATCCCGTACCCCTTTGCTGATGGCGACATCCCACTGGCGGGTGCCGCCGGCACCGCCGTTTAAAAAATCGAAGAATTCGGCCTGCCCGGACCCGGATAGTTCCTCCTGGAAGCATTCAGATTTAAGCGCGGCCGCCGAGCAGATGCCCACCAGGCCGTTGAACACCATGAGCTGGCCGATCAGCTTGACTTCGGCGCCGGCGGTGACGCTGGTATTGAAATACCTGGGGTTGCCGATGGTTTGCAGCATGGGTTCCAGCCTCGAATAGATGGATTCGTCGCCACTGGCCAGGATGAGCATGTTGGCGTTTTCCGCACCCAACGGCCCGCCGGTCAGGGGAAAATTCACATAATCGATTCCCTCAGCGCTCAGGAAATCATGAGCCGCCCGGGCAAATCCGGCGCTTACCGTGGAAAGGTGCAAAATAAACGGCTGATCTTTTTTGTTCTGCTGCATGTGGGGCACCAGTGAACGGAAGATATGGCAGTCGTCGCCGTTTTTACCGGCACAAATGACCACCCCGTCATAATCGCCATCGCCCACAAGGGATTCATAGTCATCCACCAGGCCGGCACCATGGTCTTGCCAGGTCTGTCGGCACATATCCCGCCGGTCGTCTTTTGTTCCGCGATCATGGATGCGAAGGAAACGCGCTGCTCCTCCCATTTTTAAATGTTTTGCTGATGGACTTAACATCAGCCCCATTCCGCCGATACCTACAAGTTTCATCGTCATAGCGCTCATCCTCACTAAATTATCGAAAAAATTAATGGCAAAAAAAATTGAAAGCGTTAGCCTGACCGCCCGTGGCGGTTTTCTATATCACCCATACCGAAAACCAAAGAATTTTGCAACCGGTCAGGTGCTATATTTTGTGCAATCAACTTCCATTATGCTCATTATTTAACGGCCCTTTAGGCCTTTTATTTTCAGAAAAATAACATCTAATTTGCATCTTAATCGTTAAAGAGCTATAAGATGACGATCGCAAACCCATTCAACGATCCAAACGAATATAACTGACCCTAACGATCTAAACGTACAATAGGAGGCTACATATGCCAATATGGCAGCGGCTGGTATTGACTATCGTGGCAATAGTGGTGGCCAGTTTTATTGTTGGCCTGATCTGGCACAAACTATTCGGTTTCACCTTGCCGAGCTACATTGGCGGTGTGATCGGAGGTCTGACTGCAGTACCGGTTTGGGAGCTTTTGAGGCGGGTTGGTCCGAAAAAATAATATGAGCTCCGGCGATTACTCCCAGCTTCTAAATGCCATACCCGGTATTGCTTGGCTTATTAAAGCTGCTCCCCGGGTTAGCGGTTTAGCCGGAAAGGCCGCTTCTATTTTTGGTAGTTCGCCCGGCTCTTGGCAGGGATGTCCGCCTTGACAGACAGCTTTGCTAAACTCGGATTATCACCGGATATGGTTAACCAGTACGTCGTCGTGATACTGGATTTTGTGCAATCCGAGGCCGGGCAACAAACGATGACGATGCTGAAGCGTGCGCCGCTGTAAGTCGAATTCCGGCCAGAAGCTAAGGATTGCGAACTCAATAAATTGAACAATATTGCTCGTCTTTTGGCCCGTCTTCTGCGTTGCGTTAAAGCCCACGTACGGTAAGTATGCGACCTTCAACGCGCCTTGAATACAAACCAAAATCCGTCGCAATCTTTGTTCAATTTATTTCATCCCCAATCCTAACACAAATATTCAAGGCAGGTTCATCTTGGATCAGCAAGGGACAATCATCAGCGCTGATGCCAACCCTGACTATACGAAAAGGCCAGAACCATCTGATATTATCAATATTTTAAAATCCCGCTAATGACCTAGGCGTTTTCTGCAGCTTGCCAATGCTCCAATAATTATTTTGACATCTTTAGTTGAAAAGTACTCAAAATGCGGGTACAGAGTCTGAATAATTTCATAAATTGGATTGATATGATTGCGATCAGTAATTTAGAGTTTTCTTATTCCAGCGGAAATTTTTTTCTGAATATTCCTGAATTTGCGGTTGATAAGCATGAAAAGGTTGCTGTCATTGGTCCCAGTGGAACCGGGAAAACCACATTGCTTAATCTGATCGCCGGCATTATTGTGCCGAGTCGGGGGAGCATCCGCGTCAATGATGCTTCCGTTGATCAACTCAATGATGGACAACGGCGACAATTTCGCATAACCCATCTGGGCTTTGTTTTTCAGGATTTTGAACTCCTCGACTATCTCAACGTCTATGACAACATCTTGCACCCATTCCAGATAACAAAGGTTCTGCCCGGAAACTGGATCCAGCCGTTAGGCAGCGTGCCCGGATGCTGGCCGAAGAAATGGGCATCGGCGATAAGCTCAAACAGCGGGCGACCGATCTGTCCCAGGGTGAGAAACAGCGGGCGGCGATCTGTCGGGCCCTGCTGCCCCAACCCCGGCTGATTCTGGCCGATGAGGCCACCGGCAACCTCGACCCGGAAAACAAAGCCCGTATTCTCGATCTGCTTTTTCGCGCGGTGGAAGACCATGATACCACACTGTTGGCGGTCACCCATGATCATGAACTGCTGAAACGGTTTGATAGAGTTGTAGATTTTAAGGTTTTCAAAAAAGCAGGAGATTAGCCGCTGACAAACGCAGACAGGGACGGAGAGTTACGAACCAAGCCCCGCTTAAGGTCAGTTATAAGGAAGAGATCGTTGGTGAGTATTTTGCTGACCTTCTCGTTGAAGGCCTCGTGATTGTCGAGATAAAAGCAGTTGCGCATCAGCAGGCTACGCCTCAGGCCCAGCTGCTGAATTATCTTAAAGCGACCGGCATCAAAGTCGGTTTGCTTGTCAATTTCACAAGAAATAAAGCTGAGATAAAGCCGATGGTGTTGGATTTTCCCGAAGGGCGAGGGCTCTAGTATCCGGCCACGTCGGCCGGATCCTGTCCGCTTAAAATGAATGTGGCCGGGATACTTGGCAAGAGCCATACCTCCGATGATCGGGCCGTGTTTGTTGATTTGAAAACCGCCTGGATAATTCAGGGATTGGGTCACGGCCATCAGGATGTCACCAAGCTTAAAGATCCCACCCTGGTACTTAAACGAACCGAATCTAATGTCGCGGCAACCGCCAAACTGTTTCACTTCGCCGAAATCACGGAAAAGAACATGGCCTCCTTCCATTTTCACGGTAACCTGTCGGCTTACCCGATCAGTGCCTTAATTGCCGTACCCTATGACACCAAATCGGGCACGATCCTCAGGGGCAGATATCTATCCAAAGAAGAGTCGCAGCAGATCGTCAGGCCTGAAGCGGTCATCGATAGACTGCTGCAAAACATATTCCGGATAAAAAACGTACTGGATGCGGTCATCGCAGTAGTGGCCCTGGCCACTGTGCTGGCTGTTATCCTCGTCTTTGCGCTTTCGCTGCGGCTCAGGCAACGCGAGATTCAAACGATTTTTAAAATAGGCTGCAGCCGAATGACGATCGCCAAGTTGATCGCCGCGGAAATCATGATCATTGTTTTTTCAAGTGCTGTGTTTTGCAGTATCATGATGATAGCGGTTCGGAGTATGTCCAATGATCTAGTGAGGATGTTGTTTATAAGATGAAACCTAATATGAACGTTTCAAATACCAAAAGAATGGGGATTTTGCCCTGGATCGTTGCATTTATACTATTTGCCATTGTGTTCAGCGTACAAAATAGCACGGCGGCTGGAGCGCTTCGGTATACGTCGTGAACTACCCTTTGAAATATTTTAGCGAGCGTATTGGTGGGGATCACGTCAAGGTGGAATTCCCCGTACCGGCAGATGTGGATCCGGCTTACTGGAATCCAGATCTTGCAAACATTGCAGCCTACCAGAAGGCCGATCTGATTCTGCTAAACGGAGCGGGTTATGCCAAATGGATAGCTAAAGTCAGCCTGCCGCAATCGAAAATGGTGGACACATCCAGGAAATTTAAAGACCGGTATATTCAAACCAAACAAGCCATGACACACACCCATGGTGCCGCAGGCCAACATGCCCATGCGGCCCTTGCGTTTAGTACCTGGCTTGATTTGACGCTTGCCATCCGACAGGCCGAAGCGGTGGCTTGGGCCATGGGCCGTCAACGACCGCAATTGCGAGACACATTTCAGAGCAACCTTAAGGCGCTGGCCAGGGATTTACAATCCATGGATCAAGACCTTCAAACGATTGTATCCCAGAAACCGTCGCTGCCATTGATCGTATCCCATCCGGTTTACGACTATTTTGCCAGGCGCTATGGATTGAAAATTGTGAGTGTGCACTGGGAGCCGGACCAGGTTCCCGGCGACGAGCAGTGAAGAGAACTCAAAGCGATTTTAAAACAGCATCCGGCAAAATGGATGATCTGGCAGGGGCCGCCCCTCCAGGCTTCCGTGGATGGGCTCAAAACTCTCGGGGTCGCCAGCATCATCTTTGACCCATGCCTCAACGTGCCGGATCAAGGTGATTATATGACGGTGATGCGACGGAACGTTGATAATCTTCGGAAAGCTTACCAATAGCGTTACCCCTGATTGGGCTATCAGGCTCGATCAGGGAGTCCGTCGTTTGTTGTTAAAACGATTGTCATTCGGCTGGGTTGCTTTGAGCCTTGAGCTTCGGCCATTATTTCCTCATTTACATATACTGCTTGCGGGCGCGGTCAAGGTCCCTTTTTTCATCGCGGCGTTTAATGCTCTCGCGTTTGTCATACTGTCGCTTTCCTTTTACGAGCGCAATGGACAGTTTGACTTTACCGCCTTTAAAATAGAGTTTAAGCGGCACCAGGGTGTGCCCCTTTTCATTTACTTTGCTATACAGCCTTTTGATTT
Organism: Olavius sp. associated proteobacterium Delta 1; assembly: GCA_902749685.1. Taxonomy (GTDB): domain Bacteria; phylum Desulfobacterota; class Desulfobacteria; order Desulfobacterales; family JAFDCJ01; genus JAFDCJ01. Next base: position 7,253 of record CACVKW010000605.1, read on the forward strand.
CCTGCTTGTGCAAAAGAAGCTTGCGCGTTCTGAGCGGTTCATGGTTGCCATAGTAGGCAAACGGGTAGGGGCCGATGTGCAACTGGTAGACGAACACTTCGTGATTTACGACTCTGGCATATGAGTCCTTGATATTGGCCTTGCCCAGTCGCAGAGATTTTACTTCGGTACCTGTCAGGACGATGCCGGCTTCATATTCATCTTCGATAAAGTAGTCGTACCGGGCCCTGCGATTGACGGCGATGATCTTTTTGGCGTTGGTCTGCATAATTAGTATCGATTATTCAGTATTTCCCCGTATGCTTCTTTTAATACGCCAAAGACCCCTCTGGCAGTTCTCTTATTGAGAACTTCCTGCATGAAAGTTTGGGCATCGCTAAGACTCAAAGAGCGAATTACCCTTTTGATGTGCGGAATCGATTGCGGGTTCATACTGAGCTCATCCAGGCCTATTCCCAGCAACAGGGGTATGTGATGGGCTGTTGCTGCCATTTCACCGCACATGTAAACTTCGATGCCTTTGTTTTTGGCTACATCGGCCACCTGCTTTACCAGGCGGATAACGGCAGGATCCAGCGGCTGATAAAGATGGGCTACATGCGGGTTGAGCCGGTCAATGGCCAGGGCATACTGAATCAAATCATTGGTGCCGATGCTGAAGAAATCGGCCTTATCCGCTAAGAAATCAGCCAGAACAACTGCTGAAGGAACTTCAATCATAATTCCAATTTCTATTTCCCGGTTATACGACAGTCCTTCTTTTTCAAGAGATTCGGCAGCTTGATCCAGTAATTTCTTAGCTTCACAAATTTCAAAATAAGCGGAAATCATGGGGAACAGGATGCGAACATTGCCATATGCAGCTGCCCTTAATATTGCCCGCAGTTGGGTTATGAATACATCCGGTTTTCTCAGGCAGTAGCGGATGGACCGAAGACCCAGGGCCGGATTGGCTTCATCCTGGCCGTTTTGATTGGCCACCGCCTTGTCACCATTTATATCCAGGGTTCGAATCGTAACCGGCTTGGGAGCCATGACTTCGACGACATCTTTGTATTTTTCAAACAATTCTTCCTCGCTCGGAAAAATCGTGCGATTCATATATTGAAATTCCGTACGATACAGACCGATGCCGTCGCCGCCATAATTTTTTACCGAAACAACCTCTTCCGGTAGCTCTATGTTGGCCATGACCTCCATTTGTATTCCATCGGTGGTCTCGGCGCTCAGATGACTCTCGCGGGTGATAACTGCCCGGTACTGTTCATAATCAATCTTGCGCTCTTCGTATTCAACCAGGGACTTTTCGTCCGGGTTGACAATTACTTTGCCCGCATTTCCGTCAACGATAATGAGATTGTCGCTTTTGATCCGGCTGGTCGCATATTTCAAGCCAACTACAGCGGGAATTTCCAGGGCCTGGGCCACGATCCCGGTGTGTGAGGCTTTGCCGCCGCGATCCGTAATAAAGCCCATAATTTTTTCCAGGTTTATCTGGCTGGTGTCTGCCGGAGATAGATCGCGAGCAACCAGAATGACCCGCTTATCAATGTCTGCTATCTTTTCAGCTTTGGCCCCGACCAGATTGCGCATGATGCTGTCTGATACATGGACGATGTCTGAGGCGCGCTCTTTCAAATAAGAGTCGGCCATTCCTAGAAAAACTGCTTTCAAATTTGACACAACCTGCTTAAGCGCCCATTCGGCATTAATCCCATCAGTCTCAATGATTTCAATGGTTTTGCCGTATAGCATTTTATCTTTGAGCAAGGCAAGGTGCGTTTCAAGAATATGGGCGCGTTGCAGCTCTTCCGGACTCGCATCGATGACGGAGCGAATTTCATCTCTTGCTCTTTTTACCGCGGCTTTAAACCGTTTGATTTCACCTTGCCGCTTTTTCTTTTCGATATAATACCTTGCGACAATATCCACACCCTCTTTGTCGACCAGATAGGCTTTGCCGATACAAATACCGGGAGACGCATTGATGCCCTTAAGTATGAGCTCTCCAGACGGTTGTGACATTTTACTTATTCCCCAAATCCGTTATCAACGAGATCGACAATCGCATTCAAGATATCGGTGTCGGCCGAGTCCTCGATGATAATCTTTATTTTCGTACCTTTTTCGCATACCAGCGTTAAAATATCCATGATGCTTGATGCGTCTGCTTTTTCTTCATTTTTCATTACCCAGATATTGCCTTTGGAATTTATGGCGATTTCGGCAATCTGGGCTGCGGACCGCGCATGCAGGCCCAGTTCATTTTTGATGAATGCAACTTTATGTATTTCCGGTCCTATTTTCAACATGAAAACTTTCAATATTTATCAAAATTCATATTTTTGTCAATTCGAAAATATTGACTTGAAAGATAATGGTTGTTAAGTTTTTTGCAACCGATTTTAGCTATTGTCTCATAAAACTTCAAACTATACCAGAGGATCTGAAATGAGAGGGTAAATCGGTATACTAGATGTCAAACAATGTTCATCACTGGTAACATCTTAAAAAAAACGAGGAGGATAAAACATGTCCGACAATATTCTGATCTTCGGAAAAGATGCTTGACCCTATACCCGGGCCGCTCGTGAAGCGTTTGCCAGGGAAAGCCGGCAGTTTAACTATTACAACGTTATTAAAGAGCCTGATCATCTTGACACCATGTTACAGTATTCCAAAGGCGCACGCAAAGTCCCGGTCATTGTTGAGGGTGAGAAGGTGACCATCGGCTTTGAAGGGAAGACTTGAGGGTTGTGAATAATCGGCCGGAGGCCGATTAGCAAATAGGCGCAAGGTTCAAGGCAGTAGAACACTGGCTTAAGCTTTTTCGATAATTTTGTTCGCCTTTATTCGGACGAATTAGGCACTTATACTATAGTTCTGACTTTATTGATTACCAGAGCGAATTTAAATAGATAGAATACCACAAATCTTCAATCTTCAATTTTCAATATTAATCCGGCCCAGCGGGGCCGCTTATGCCGAGCGCATTTTCGGCAATAGAACAGGAACTTTAATAATGACACTACCAGATGAATTCAAGGCATTAGTGGTTGCAGAAACCCAGGAAAATCAATACACCCGATCCATTGCGCAGAAAAAGATCGACGATCTGCCTGAAGGAGATGTGGTGGTTCAAGTACTTTATACTTCCCTGAATTACAAGGATGTTCTTTCTGCCACAGGTAATCGGGGCGTTAGCCGGAATTATCCACACACGCCCGGTATCGATGCGGCCGGAATAGTTGCCGATAGTACGACTGAAGCTTTCAAACCCGGTGACCCGGTCATTGTCACCTCATACGATCTGGGCATGAACACTGCCGGAGGTTTTGGGCAGTATATCCGGGTGCCGGCCGGATGGGTCGTTTCCCAGCCGCAAAGCCTTACGGCTGCGGAAGCCATGGTTTATGGCACAGCCGGTTTTACAGCATCATTGTCAGTTTGGAATATGATTGAAAGCGGTGTGGCGCCTGATGACGGCGATATTTTGGTTTCCGGCGCCACCGGCGGGGTGGGGAGCATCGCCGTATCCATTTTATCCAAGATCGGCTATTCTGTGACTGCAATCAATGGTGTGGTGGATGAAACCGACTATTTAAATGAGATCGGTGCAAAGCATATCATTAGCATTGACGAAGCCGGCGATACGAGTGGGCGGCCTCTTCTGAAAAGCCTATGGGCTGGCGGCATCGACACCGTTGGGGGTGATATATTGGCAACCACAATCAGATCAACCAAATATGGTGCGGCGGTCACCTGTTGCGGTAATGTGGCCTCTGCGGATCTGCCACTGAACGTTTATCCGTTCATCCTGCGGGGGGTAAGGCTCATTGGAATTGATTCCCAGAATTGTCCGATGCCGATCAGGCAAAAAATCTGGCAGAAAATAGCTTCTGAATGGAAAATTGATTGGCTGCAAACCATTACGACCGAAGCGTCCTTCGATGAGCTAAACGACAAAATTGAATTGATGCTGCAGGGAAAACATATCGGGAGGACGATAATTAAAATGGTTGACTAGGGCCGTGTCCCCCAAACCAATACCTGATAGCCAATACCCAATACCTGCTAATTGGGCTTCACTCAATTAGGGTACAATATTCATTCCAAATTGGGAGACCTTTACTGTGTCAGATTCAACTCCTGCAAACATGATCCGTGAAGAACTCGCCGAAAGGGCCGGCGAGCTTGATAAAGAGCCTCTGGACGTTAGGCAGGCGGAAGAAACCCTGCGGCGCCAAAACGAGTATCTCACCGCCCTGCATGAAACCTCCCTGGAACTAATCGACCACCTGGACAAGGAAGAACTGCTGGAGGCCGTATTGCAGCGGGCTGCCATGCTGACGGGCACCGAGCACGGCTATATCTATCTGCTAGAGCCCGGGGACATTGAAATGCAAATGCGGGTGGGCATGGGTTTTTTTAAAAGCCACCTGGGCCTGAGCGTAAGAAAAGGCGAGGGGATGGGGGGCAAGGTCTGGCAGGATGAGCAGCCCCTGCTGGTGGTGGACTATCGCTCGTGGGAAGGGCGTCTGAGAGACAAATCGCTGGATGATCTTCATTCGGTTGTGGGAATTCCTTTAAAGGATCGCAACGGGGTGCATGGCGTTATCGGGCTGGCCACCGTCAAACCCGGTCGGCGGTTTAAAGAGGAGGATATCGCCATCTTAGGTCGTTTTGCCGAACTGGCCCTGGTGGCCCTGGACAAAGCCAAGCTGTATGCCGATGTGCGCCGGGAACTGGCGGAACGAAAACGAACAGAGGCAACCCTGAGAGAAAGCGAACAGCGCTATCGCCTGCTTTTGGAGTCATCTCCTGATCCGATTGTCCTTTATAATATCCAGGGTAAAGCGACCTATGTCAACCCTGCTTTTGAACAGACTTTTGGATTTACCGGTGACGAACTGCTCGGTAAACAGGTCGATTTTGTTCCGGAGGAAAGCTGGCCCGAAACCAAAGAAGCCATCGAAAACATGTTGAGCGGCCAGAAAATACACCTTTTTGAAACCAAGCGGCTGACCAAAGACGGTCGTGTACTGGATGTCCAGATAAGCTCCACCCTTTATCATAACCGCAACAGTGAACCGGCCGGCAACATCGTTACCCTGCGGGATATCAGTGCTCAGAAAAAAGCTGAGATCGAGTTGAGAAGATATCACGACCAGCTTGAAGAACTGGTTGGAGAGCGTACCGCCGAGCTGGCTAAAACCAATGCTCAGCTCGAGCTGGAGATTGATGAGCGCCGCAGAGCTGAAAAAACTTTGCGAAAACGCGAGATCGAACTCAAAGGCCAGTCACACCATCTGGAGGAAGTCAACACTGCCTTGAAAGTGCTGCTGAAACAAAGAGAGGATGATAAAAAGGAACTCGGAGAAAACGTGTTGTCCAACGTCAAGGAATTAATCTCGCCCTACCTTGAAAGATTGAAAAAGAGTCGCCTGAATACCAACCAGAAAACGCTGATCAACATCCTTGATTCAAATTTGAGCAATATGATTTCACCTTTTATCAGCAAGCTGTCTTCAAAATATTTCAATTTAACGCCCGGGGAAGTGCGCGTTGCAAATCTAGTGAAGGAGGGTAAAACCAACAAGGAAATAGCAGAGTTGCTCTGTATATCAAAAAATACCGTTTTATTTCATCGATACAATATCCGCCAAAAGCTCGGGTTAAAGAATAAGAAAATCAACCTGAGATCTCACCTATTGTCCTATGATTCCTAGTGGGTATTACCCACTATTAAACCACTATATTATCAACTTGACATTGACCGCGTATAAGGTATGGTTGAATACCCGTTCGGCGTGGTTTGCCCGATTCGATTTCCATATAAAAATCAATAGTTGCGCTAAGTTTGGCAAATCGAAGGCCGATATCGACCGGGATTCATTTGTTTACTCAAAATCATTGCAACTATCTATAATTAATAACTTTTTCGCCTTTTGCAAAATTGAATTTTATTTGCTTGACTAAAGATATTATATCCGATAAATAGCGTTCCATGGAATGAATATAATTCATAATTTATGTGAGAATCGGTTATCAGCTTTTAATTTGGATGGGAGATCGAGTCCATTATTGGTGTTGAATTTGGGTAGGAAATTTCTGATCTGAAAACACGATATGCACCTGTTCAAACAGGTGCCCGAAGCGAAACCGACGCCGAAACTGTAGATTGAAAAGGTCTACTATTGCAGGCCTTTTTTGCGTTTAAGCATCAAGAATCGAATATTGCTGACTACTATGGAAAAATTGGCCATATCTGATGTAACCCTGTCCTTTGGCGGATTGAAGGCGCTGTCCGGCGTCAGCTTGGATATTCAACCGGGTCTAATTACCTCTATTATCGGTCCGAACGGTGCCGGCAAAACGAGTCTGCTAAACTGTATTTCCGGGTTCTACCATCCGACGTCAGGTAATATTTATTACGGAGATCACAAACTCAATAAAGCATCACCCCACCAGGTATCCAATATGGGAATTGCGCGGGCTTTCCAGAATATTGAACTATTCCGCGGCATGACGGTTCTGGATAACCTGATGCTGGCCCGGCATCAAAAACTGCATTACAGCCTTCTGCATGCCATGGTTTTTTTTGGCAAAGCCTCCAGGGAGGAGTCGAAGAGCCGGCAGTATGTGGAAGAGGTCATCGATTTCATGGAGCTGGAGCCTTACCGTAAACACACGGTGGGAAACCTGAGCTACGGGATTCAAAAACGGGTCGAGGTGGCCCGCGCCCTCACCCTCGCGCCCCAGCTGCTCCTGCTCGACGAACCCATGGCCGGCATGAACATCGAAGAAAAGGAAGACATGGTGCGATTTGTCATCGACATCCAGAAAGAGCGTAACGCAACCGTGGTCCTTGTGGAGCACGACCTGGGTGTCGTCATGGACATATCAGACCGCATCTATGTCCTCGATTTCGGGGAGCTCATCGGTGCCGGAACGCCTGATGAAGTCGTAAAAATTCCCAAGGTTATTGAGGCTTATATCGGAGAGGATTAGAAGTCGGTTATGCTTTGTCAGATTTATCTTTGTTTCAGCACCTTGTTATAACTGGATAAATTAGCTTAATAAACGAATGCCTAAAGTGATCTAAATTGCCTAAAATGCCTAAAATTAAGGAAACGCTACGCTCCATCAGATTTTATAAAATGGATAGAATACCATAATTTTAGCTCATTTTAGTTCATTTTAAATTTTAGTTCAATTCTACAATTTTGCTATGGAAAACAAAGACCATCTCTTAGAATATACCATTCCACAGCTGCTGCGCTGGCGGGTTAATGAGACCGGCGACAAGGTCGCCCTGCGTGAGAAAGATTTTGGATACTGGAACAACTACACGTGGAACGACTATTACGACCGCGTGCGGAAAATAGCCCTGGGGCTCGAGAAGGTGGGTATCAAAAAGGGCGATAAGCTGGCATTGATCGGTGACAACATTCCGGAGATACTGTTCATGGCCATTGGCGCACAGTCCATCGGTGCGGTTTCGGCCGGGATTTATCAAACCAGCCTGCCCGAAGAAATTGCCCAACTGATCAATTATATGGACGTAACGGCCGTTTTTTGCGACGACCAGGAACAGGTGGACAAGCTGGTGGATGTCCGCGACCAAATTCCCCAGGTGCGCAAGGTGATCTACGAGGATCCCCGCGGCATGCGAGAATACCGATCCGACGACTGGTATCTCTTTATAGATGATCTCTATGAAATGGGTGCCGCGGCTCACGCTGAAAACCCTCAAAAATACGACGCCTTAATCGACCAGGGAAGCCCTGACGATATTTGTCACTTCTGTTTGACATCCGGCACGACCGGGCTGTCCAAAGGTTCCATGATAAGCCATAAAAACTACATCAACATGGGCATCCAGATCAGTAAGGTCGACAAACTCGAGAACACCGATGAATACCTCTCCTTTCTGCCCTTTGCCTGGATCGGTGAGCAGATGAACTCCTTCGGGGTGGCCATGGCCACCGGCATCACCATCAACTTTCCGGAGTCGGTCGAAACCAGCATGGAGGATCTCAAGGAAATCGGACCCCACTTCATGTTCGGCGCCCCCAGGATATATGAAACCATCCGCTCCCAAATATGGCTCAAGATCGATGAATCTTATTGGCTCAACCGCCTGATCTACAATAAATTCATCAAGATCGGAGAAAAAGCCGCCCGCTATCGGATGAGCGGCGAACGGATGCCCGCATTCCTGGGTTTCATGGCCTGGCTGGGAAAGATCCTGCTGATGGACCCGCTGATCAACCAGATCGGACTGCGACGGCTGCGGCGGGCCTATACCGGTGGGGCGGCACTCGGGCCTGAGCTGTTCACCTTTTATCAGGCCATCGGCGTCAACTTGAAGCAGATTTACGGCCAGACGGAGATTGTCGGGATTGCCTATATGCATCGCGACGGGGATGTCCGCCCGGACACGGTGGGCATACCACTGCCTGAAACCGAATGTAAAATATCCGAACAGGGCGAAATCCTGTCGCGCTCACCGTCGGTCTGCGCCGGTTACTACAAGATGGATGATAAATCCGCGGAGCTGCTGGAGGGCGGCTGGCTGCATTCCGGGGATGCCGGTTATCTCGATGACAACGGCCACCTGATCGTGATCGACCGGGTTGCCGACGTCATGCACAACAGCAAGGAAGAGATGTTCAGCCCCATGTTTCTGGAAAACAAGCTGAAATTCAGTCCCTACATCAAAGAGGCGGTTATTTTCGGTGACAAACGGGATTTCGTGTCCGCCCTGATCAACATCGATCCCATTGTGGTGGGCAAATGGGCCGAAGACCGGGGGATATCCTTTACCACCTACATGGATCTTTCCAACAACCCGGAGGTCGCGGAGTTGCTCAAGGAGGCGGTGACCGACATCAACGCGCGTGCGGAAAAAGATCATTTCAAAATCAAACGCTTCGCTGTGTTGTACAAACTACTGGACATGGATGACGGCGAGCTGACCAAAACCGGCAAAATACGCCGAAAGTTTGTCATGGAAAAATACAAAGACCTTTATGACGCTCTTTACGATGAAAGCGTCAGCAAAAAGAAGGTCGAGGCATTTTTCCAGTATCAGGATGGCCAGACCACAACCGTGGAGGCTGAAATGTCGTTTTATACAATGGAAGGGGCTGCATGAGTTATTTTTTCCAGCTGGTGATCAGTGGTGTCGTGGTGGGGTCCATTTATGCTCTGTCGGCGCTGGGATTTGTGCTGATCTACAAGTCGAGCCGCGTGCTGAACATCGCCCATGGACAGATCATCGCCTCCGGAGCGTTTATTACCTATGCGCTGACGGTGTGGCTGGGGATCCACATTGCAGTTTCGTTTATATTGAGCATGGTCATCACCTTTTTCCTGGCCATGAGTGTCGAGCGGGTGTTTCTGCGCCGGTTGATCGGCGAACCGATCATATCGGTGATCATGGTGACCATCGGGCTGATGTCGATTATCGACGGCCTGATTTACATGACACCCTTTGGGGCGGAAAATTTCTCGTTTCCTGAATTTCTACCCAAAGAACCGATAGCATTCTGGGGCATTTCCATTTCCTGGACCCAAATGGTGGGGGTGATCATCACCTTTATCATGATCGGAGCCTTTACCTGGTTCTTTAAAGCATCTACCGTGGGCATTTCCATGCGGGCGGTTTCGGACGATCAGTTTGCTTCCATGTCCATCGGCATTTCAGTACCCAAGGTCTTCGGCCTGGCCTGGGCCACTGCGGGATTGAGTGCGGCTGCGGCCGGGGGCATCATCGGCAATATCACGGGGTTGAATTTCGATGTCCTGCAATCGTTCGGCATCATCGTGTTTCCGGTGGTGATTGTGGGCGGGCTGGATTCCATTTTCGGAGCGATAGTGGCGGGCATCATCATGGGGCTGATCCAGCAATTTGCTGCCGGTTACCTGGACGGTCATTGGGGACTGAACGGGACGGCGGATGTGCTGCCTTATATTATTCTCCTGATCATCCTGTTGATCAAACCCCATGGTCTTTTTGGGATACACGAAATAGAGCGAGTATAGTTTATGTCTGAAAATCGATGGTTAGCCACGGGTAACTTCTTTACCTCCTACAGGGCCGAGCAGCGCATATTTCTGACGCATGCCGACCGGTTGATTTTTGTCTGTTTTCTGGTGCTGCTGTTTGTCTGGCCGCTGCTGTTTCAGGTCAGCAACAAATACATGCTGGTTATCGACAGCATTCTCATCGCCATTGTGGCGGTATATGGCCTGAATCTGCTGACCGGATTTGCCGGGCTGATATCCATCGGCCACGCCGCCTTTGTAGGCATGGGGGCCTACACCCTGGCGTCCTTTGCCCGGGTTCTAGGTAGCAACCACGTGCTTTTAACGCATTGCTGGCCCCTGATGATCCTGGTATCCGGGTGCGTGGGCGGGATTGTTGGCGCGATAGTGGGGTTGCCGTCGCTGCGACTGAAGCACCTTTACCTGGTGATCGCCACTCTCTCCTTTCAGATGATTTTTCTGTGGACCATCAACTTCATGCAATTTTTCAACCAGGGACAGACCATCGCCATTGGCCGGGTTTTCTGGTTTACCGGCAAGGTAGTCCGTAAACAGCACTATTTTTTCTGGTACTATGTCATTCTGTTCTTCGTGGTGGTACTGGGATTTGCCGTTCGCAACCTGTTGCGCAGCAAGCACGGGCGATGCCTGGTGGCCGTGCGGGACAATGACCGGGCAGCCGATGCCATGGGCATGCACCCCGGTTTTACCAAGGTGTACGCCTTTGCGCTGTCGGGCTTTTTCGCAGGCGTAGCCGGGGCACTGCACGCCTACCTGTGGCGGGGTGTGGGCTTCGAGTCCTTTACGCTGCACCACTCCATTTCCTACCTGGCCATGGCCATCGTGGGCGGCCTGGGTACCCTGGTGGGTTCTTTCCTCGGGCCAGCGGCCATCCTGATGCTGGAACTGCAGGTGGAAAACGTTGCTGAATTTGTGGGTCACTACTTTACGGCCGTGGGGGATGTGGCCACGGCACTTCGGCCACTGTCCTTTGGTCTTGTGATCGTTCTGTTTTTGATGTTCGAGCCTCGCGGCATCGCCAACTGGTGGCGGATCATCCGCTCGTATTTCAAGTTATGGCCCTTCCGCTATTGAGGGCCAGGTGGTAAAACAACAAAATCCAGTATTTGACATTCGCTAAGATCGTAAACTGCTAACCAAAACAAAAAAGGAGGAAGAAATGAAAAACAAACAAGTCACTTTTATGCTGGTTGTACTGTCTTTTGTGTTGGTTTTGGGATTTTCTGTTCAGGCCTTGGCCGGTGAAACCTATAATATCGCTCTGTCCCTGGCGATTACCGGGCCTACTTCAGACGTCGGAAGCCCTTATTCAAAGGGTGCCGAGGATTATGTCAAATATGTCAACGATGAAAAACTGCTGGGCGATGACAAGTTGGTGTGCTTCATCCGCGATGACGGTTACAAGACAGAGGTTACCAAACGGAATTTCGAAGATTTCCTGGATGAGAACATCGTGTTCTATCTGAACTACTCCACCGGCAGCACCCTGGCCCTGAGACAGGATTTTGACGAAGAAAAAATTCCGGTCCTGCCCGCATCCTTTCATGCCGGGAACCTGGTCGATTCAAATTACATCTTTTTGCCGATTTCCTCCTATTCCAGCCAGGCCGTGGGGCTGGCTGAATATGTGGCGGCCAATCACAAGGGCAGTGGCAAACCCAAAATCGCCCTGTTCCTGCATCCGTCGGCCTTCGGGCGTGCACCGCGCGATGATGTCAAAAAAGCGATTGCCGCCGGCCTCGGCGTGGAACTCGTGGAAGTGGTGGAGCACGGCAAGGACCTGGACAACACAGCCATGCTGAAACGACTGAAAAGCAAAGGTGTGCAGTACGTAATCAGTCAAACCGTTCAACCGCCGGTGGCCACCATGCTCAAAGGGGCCCAGAGCCTGGGGATGATCGCCGCGACATACGGTGAGGCCGGTAAAATAACCTTCCTGGGCTGTCATTATGCCGGCGGGCCGGACCTGATTGGCCTGGCCGGCTCGGCGGCTGAAAACTACTACTGGACCACGTCCTACAAATTGATGACCGCCAAGGGGCCGGGAACGGATGCGCAGCTGGCCCTGGCCAAGCGCTACGGTCGCGACGTGAAAGTGGCCAATTCGCAGAACTACACCAACGGCATCATGGTCGTTCAGGTTGCCGTCGAGGCGATGCGCCGGGCAAAGACCAAGGGTATAAAAGTTAACCGGGCGAATCTGTATAAAGAAATGTTGGCCATGAACGGCTACAACGCCTATTACCCGTTGACCACCGTCGGTCCGGTCACCTTTTCGAAAACCGACCGGGAAGGCGTGGACACCCTGCAGCTGTATGTGGCCAAGGACGGTGTATTCCACGAGCTCGGTTTGCCGTTCGCCTCGGAATATGTCAAGAAGATCAAATAATAGCATCGTTGCACGATGATGTGAAACGCGGCTACGCCGCTTTTAAAAAGGGAGGGTTGCTTGGTGCAGCCCTCCCATTCAGAAGCAAGAAAAATGGCTATGCAAACATCCAATGGCAATCTTCTCGATGTCAACAACATCGAAGTCGTCTACAACGACATCGTTCAGGTTCTGCGCGGCGTCAGCCTGAGCGTGGCCGAAGGCAGTATCGTTTCCCTGCTGGGGACCAATGGGGCCGGCAAGACGACCACCCTGCGGGCCATCAGCGGTTTGCTCAAGCCTGAAAACGGCTTTATCAAGGATGGATATGTCAAATTCGAGGGAAACGACATCACCAACGTCCTGGGCACGCATGTCGTAAAGTTGGGCGCGGTCATGGTGCCGGAAGGGCGTCGGGTATTCAAGCACCTCACCGTGGATGAGAACATCCGCGTGGGATCCATCACCCGCCGGGATGGCACTCAGGCTGTTCGCAAGGACCAGGATCTCATGTACGATCACTTCCCACGCCTGGCCCGGGTCACCAACCGGTTGGCAGGCTACTGCTCCGGGGGCGAGCAGCAGATGATCGCCATTGCCCGGGCATTGATGTCTTCTCCCAAAATGTTGATGCTGGACGAACCCTCCCTGGGATTGGCCCCGCTGCTGGTCAAAGAAATTTTCGAAAACATAACAATCATCAACCAGGAGATGGACACGACCTTGCTGATCGTGGAGCAAAATGCAAAAATCGCGCTGGAAATTTCGAACTATGCCTATATCATGGAGACCGGGAAAATCGTCCTTGAGGGCCCTTCTAAAGAATTGAAAAACAACCCGGATGTCAAAGAATTTTATATGGGGGTCACCCAGGGTGGCGGGCGAAAATCATTCAAAGAAGTCAAATCCTATAAGCGCCGTAAACGCTGGATGTAGCGTTCCGCTTGAATAAAAAGATTAAGTTATTCGTTATCAGTTATTGGTTATTGGTCAGTTGAATCATTAAAGCAGCCAAATTCGGTTTTCGATTTTAGATCTAATGACAAATAACTAATAATAATTAACATCTTTTTGGCGTCCGCGGGAAAGGAATTTACGATGAAATTATTAGTGGCATACAACGGGACCAAAGAGTCGGAAGCCGTGCTGGAACTCGCCAAAAGTCATTCTAAAATATTCGGGGCCAAACTGGTTGTCATATCATCCAGTGAAGGTGGAAAAGGGGAGAAACTCGAAGACATCAACAAAATCAAACGCGATCTTGAAAACATACAGGAAGAATTATCAAAAAACGGTATTGAATGCGAAGTGGAGCAGCTTGCCCGGGGCCTTACGCCGGGAGAAGATATTGTGCTTTATGCTGAAGAAAATGACATCGATCAGATTTATGTCGGGATCCGCAAAAAATCAAGAACCAGCAAATTAATCCTTGGCTCCACCGCACAATTCATCATCCTGAAGGCAAAATGCCCGGTTACTTCAGTCAAATAACCTCCTGAATTATACATGAAATTTATTGAGAATATGAAAACCTCCGACTTGTTCGCCGGGAGAGCTTGTCCGCCTCAGGAGGGCTCATGCAGAATCCAGAAACTAGCTAAAATGAGCGTTTAAATTTAAAATTCGGAACCAATCAATCAGGAATGCACAATGGGACTTCATGACTACACGTTTTATGATCTAATTTGTCGGAATGCGGTGAGTTATAACAATATGTCGGCATGGTTTGAGGTTGACGATCAACGCACCCTGACATTTGCCGAGTATAAGCTAAAAGTGGACCAACTGGCCTGTGGATTGCAAAAAGCCGGAATTAGCAAGGGCGATCGTATCGGGATTATCGGTAAGAACAGCCTGGAATATTTTTTACTTTACGGTGCCGCTGGCGCCCTGGGGGCCATTGTGCTGCCCATCAACTGGCGCCTTTCGGCTGAAGAAACGGTGTTTAACTTGGCCGATTGTAATCCCGCACTCCTTTTCGTTGATCCTGATTACCAGGAGATGATCTCCGACGCTAAAGACCTGCTTAAAACTGTTAAAGAATTTTATAACCTCAAGCCACCGGGCGGTAATTTTTCCGATTTTGAGGCACTGCTTGATAATGAGGGTGAGTTTTCGGCGCCGGATGTGGCCACTGAGGACGGCCTGGTCATTATTCATACAGCGGCGGTGGCCGGAAGACCCCGGGGGGCGCTGTTGAGTCACGGGAATTTGATCAGCGCCAATATCCACATCAATCTTCTGCTGAACCTGTCGGCCTATGATGTTCACCTGAATATATTGCCGCTTTTTCATGTCGGCGGTCTTTTTATGGCGACCGCCGGATTTCACGCCGGAGCGTTGAATCTTAACATGAGCAAATTCGATGCCGGCCAGGCTGTCGACCTGATTGCCGATAAAAAAGTTACCTTTATGTTTGATTTTGCACCGATTTTGTCTTCCATTCTTGAAGAACATGAAAAATCCGGCAAAGACATTAAAACTTTACAGCATGTGCCCGGACTGGAGGCACCGGCCGTAATTGAAAAATACCAGGAATTGACCGGCGGTACCTTCTATTGTATGTACGGCCAGACTGAAACATCGGCTATTGCCACCATGGCTGCCTACTCGGATAAACCGGGATCGGCCGGACGTACCATCCAACTGGCCGATGTGCGCCTGGTCGACGACAATGATCAACCGGTGCCGGCCGGAGAAACCGGTGAAATTGCCGTCAAAGGCCCCATGGTGTTTAAAGGCTACTGGAATTTGCCGGAAGATACCGATCAGGCCTTTCACGGCGGCTGGCACCACACGGGTGATCTGGGGCGCTTTGATGAAGACGGTTTCCTCTGGTATGAAGGTCGTAAAGCCGAAAAAGAACTGATCAAACCCGGCGGAGAAAATGTTTACCCGGCTGAGGTTGAAAAAGCAATTCTCGAGCATGCCGCTGTTGAAAATACTGTCGTTTTCGGGGTGCCGGACCCCAAGTGGAAAGAAGGCATCAAGGCGGTCTGCCAGCTAAAAACCGGCCAGACGGTCGAAGCGCGGGAGTTGATTAAATTTGTCGGCAGCCGCATCGCCTCCTTCAAAAAACCCCAATATGTCCAATTTGTCGCCGAGCTTCCCCTGCTAAAAGAAGGTGGGCCGGACAGGGCCAGGGTCAAGAAGCTATATGGAGGGGAGCAGAAATAGCGGGTTGCGGGGTGCGAGTTGCGAGTTGCGGGGTGCGAGTTGCGGGGTGCGAGTTGCGAGTTACGGGGTGCGGGTTACTTGATGCCGGATGCCGGATGCTGGATGCCGGATGCTGGATACTGGATGCTGGATGCTGGATGCTGGATACTGGATGCTGGATGCTGGATGCTGGATGCTGGATGCCGGATGCTGGATGCCGGATGCTGGATACTGGATACTGGATGCTGGATGCTGGATGCCGGATGCTGGATGCTGGATGCTGGATGCTGGATGCTGGATGCTGGATACTGGATGCTGGATGCTGGATGCTGGATGCTGGATGCTGGATGCAAGATGCTGGGTATGAGTGTGGCAGGGTTAAAGGATAAGGTTTTAGGCGAAAATGGAAAACATCATTTACCTTGCGTCGTGAGCCTTGTGCCTTGCGCCTGCTTTTAGATACCCTAATTGACTACTTTTCTCCTTCAAAGATAAACTGAGTCTTCCTCATTATACTACTCAAATGAACTCGAATTTAATCATTGTATTTCTGGCAACGTTAATAATCATTACCGTTTCTGGTGCAGCCGGCGCCGAGACTATCAGAATCGGTGCGTTTAATGATTTGAGCGCAGCGACTGCCGATGTCGGCAAGGACTATGCCATGGGAATTGCGGAAGCCATTCGCTATGTCAATGATGAGGGAGGCGTTAACGGCAAGCAGATCAAACTGTATCAGTATGATTATGGCTACCGGATTCCTGAAGTTCATGCCAAGTACAAGCATTTTAAGAGGCTCGGTGTTGCAGCTGTACTTGGCTGGCATATCGTCGACACGAAAGCGCTGTCCGCTATAGTCGCCACAGATAAGATGCCCTATTTGACTGCATTCTATTCTGCTGATCTGACCAATCCGAAAAAATCACCTTTTAATCTATTTGCCGCCACCGATGATTCCTCCAATGCCAGAGCGGCGCTCACCGCCTGGTTTGATGAGAAATGGCCCCAAAAAGAGGACTACGGCACCCGTAAACCGCGGGTACAATTTGCCTACATGTTTGCCTCGGCCAACTTGAGGGCACCCCTAAAAGCGATTAAAGACCAGGCCGAGCTATTCGGCTTTAGTGTCGGTCCGGATCAGGACCTCTCTATATTTGCCACTGACGCCCGCAGCCAGGTTCAGGCGATGAAAAGCTTCAAGCCGGATTTCGTATGGCACGGAAATACATCGCTGTCCGTGATCGCAACCTTACGGGAGGTCTTTGTCTCAGGTTTAGAGGCCGATCACATTGTTAATAGCTGGGCATTTGATGAGAATTTGATCAAGCTGGCCGGCAAAGCAGCTGAAGGGGTTATGGGTGCCAGTGGCTGCGCTTTTTACGGCGAAGACGTCCCTTTGATGGATACAATTATGATGTACGCAACGAAATACAATCCCGGGGTGCCCGCTGAAAAACGTTCAGTGCGCACCACACAGGCCTGGGCCAATGTGCTGGCCCTGCGGGAAGCCCTGAAACGGGCTGATGCGGCCGGAGAATTATCCGGTGAAAATATAATGAAAAAGGGATTTGAGACATTCGATGGCGTCGACATCGGCCTGCGCGCATCGCCATTAACCTATAATTCCACCGACCACCGGGCCTCAGGAGAGGTGAATATATACCAAATCAAGAACCAAAAATTTGTATTCATGACCAAAATTGATCTGAAAGGCCGCTGGCCGGTTAAGTGGGCTAAAGAGTGGTTTGGATGGTAATTGTTGGAATGAATATTGAAGATTGAATATTTATTGTATTCTATCTATTTTAATTAAACTGAGGGCTTGGGGAGTTTTTCAAAGCCAACCCGCTACGTGGCTAATCGCCACCAAAACCGCATGAAATCGGCCATAAGGATTCGTAATGAATGAACAGCAAAGAACATGATAATAAGATATTGTGCTCGATGCTGGGATTTATTGTTAATCGGAAGCCGTTGGGCCAAAGCTGTTCATTCAAAACGATCCCTAATGGTCTCAGACAGCATCCGATTTCGATGGCGATCATCCACTCCGCCACTATCAATGCCTTACGCGGTATACTCCCCGACCCCTCAATTAAACTATGGTCATATATATAGAAAGGGCTAAAAACGACAGGATACCACAAATCTTCAATATTCAATGGGCAGATTATTCCCACAAAGGTTTAATTATGAGAACTAAAATACTTTTATTGAAGGGTTTGGGTATTATACTCATCGCTGCCCTAACTGGCTGTGTCAGTGTGCAGAAGCCTGAAGAGGGCAATTTCAGGGATCCGCTGATCGGTTTGGATCATGTGGAAATTTCCTATTACGCCGGTTATTATTATTTCAGTAAGGATGTGACGCCTACCAGGGGGAAGGCAGACAATTACGGCGCACCATTGCTGATGACTTTTGTTTATAAAATCCATAATCCTAATCAGTATCCGATAATGCTGGATGGTTTTTCATTTGCCGTCAAGTTTGAGGGCTTCAAGGTAAACAATGCCATCTCACCGGTGGCCATGTGGATCCCCGACGGCAAAACTAATTTGCTGCGGGTGCCGGCCATGTTTGATACCCGTCAAACATTGCTGGCGTTGATTATGCCCGAGGCTGAGAAACTCAAGGATAAAAAGATTTCACCCTGGCACGTTCTGGAGAAGTGGTGGACCGGCGCTCCCGATTTTTCCTTTCCGATTTCCGTTACCGAAGGATCTGCTGTATTCAGGGCCGGCACCGTGATGCGGGTGGTGGCCTTTGCTGCAACATACCCCTGAAGGGGGTAATTACAGGACGAGAAATATTCGGAGAAATGAGTGGAAAATTGGTTCCTTTGCCCGAAACAAAACGGCGCAAGGCAGACGGCTCAAGGCGTACGGCGAAAAAATCATAAGGTGGACCACAGCATCAGGGTTGTTTGAAAAAGTTGATGAGTTGAATGCAATGCCTAAATGACTTGTGGTGTCAACTCAGATAATCTCTTAGTGCATATCCTCCCACTCATCGTCCTCTATCAATTCTCCCCGATTCTTTGCACTCGGCACTATCTCTGCTTCTTGGTTGACTTACCAATCTGACTGGCCTATATTCTTCCAAATAAAGCCCCCCCATATATTTAATTATTAATCTTTTAAACATAAAAGCGCGCAGCGATTTTAGCGGGAGAATGACATGGTCCGAACAGAAATTTCCCTTTTTATGAAAAATGCACCGGGTGAACTCGGCAAACTGGCTTCACTTTTTGGCAGCGAGGGCGTCAATATTGATGCCCTCACCATCCAGGATGCCTCTTCTTATGTTCAGGAACTTTTCAAGGCCAGGGGCAAATCGCTGAAACGAATCGCATCGGCTGCCAGTTACAACTCCATGCGCAAGGATTCAGTCGAATATGCCCTGATTCGACTGCTGGTAGGTGATACGGATAAAGCCGTCGACCTCCTGTCGCAAAACGAATATATATTTGACCTGATGCCGGTGATTGCCCTGGAACTGGATAACCATCCCGGTGAACTGGCAAATATCACCACCAAATTCGGCGAGGAGGGCATCAACATCAATTACGTCTACGGTTCGGTGCAGTCCCCGGATTCCAAATGCCTGTTTGTTTTCTGTCCGGAAGATATTGACCTGGCGGCGAAGATATTTTAAGTGTGAATAGAATGCGGAAGTCGGACCCGGCGTCGTTCCGCTTGCAGCTGAACGACGCCGGGTCCGACTTCCAACTTCCGTCTATGGATTCCGCTTATCTTTGAAAATCTGATTTGAAATCACCACCCGTTGAATTTCTGATGTTCCTTCGTAGATGGTAAATACCCGTGCATCCCGGTAAAAGCGCTCTACGGGATATTCTTTGGTAAAACCGTATCCGCCGTGAAGCTGTATGGCTTTGGCCGTTATGCGATTGACCATTTCAGAGGCAAAGAGTTTGGCCATTGAGGCCTGCAGGGTGAAGTTTTCGCCATGATCCTTCATCTCGGCGGCGGACAGCATCATTAGCCTGGCTGCTTCAATTTCAGTCGCCATGTCGGCAACGATCCACCGCAGGCCCTGAAATTTAGATATTGATTGACCGAATTGCTCCCTTTCCCGGGTATATTGAACGGCCGCATCAAAAGCGGCCTGGGCCACGCCAACGGATTGCGCCGCAATTCCGATACGGCCGCCGTCAAGACCCGTCATGGCGATCAGGAAGCCGTCGCCCTCATTCCCCAGACGATTTTCAGCCGGTATCCGGCAATCTTCAAAGATAAGATCAGCGGTGTCGGAAGCCCGCAACCCCATTTTATCTTCCAGCGGTCCAACCGTCAGCCCCGGTGTCCCCTGCTCAACCAGAAAGGCACTGATTCCCTTGTGACGAGCTTCTTCGTCCGTTTTAGCCGTAACTATAGTCAGTCCGGCATTTTTACCGGTGGTCGTAAAACGTTTCGTGCCGTTCAGGATATAACTGTTACCGTCAAAAACCGCTTTGGTGGTCTGGCGAACCGGATCTGAACCGGCGTTGGGTTCCGTCAACGCAAAGGCCCCAATGATTTCGCCGGTTGCCATGCGCTTAAGGTATTTTTGTTTCTGGTCCTCGCTGCCGTTTCGCATAATACTTTCACAGACAATCGAATTGTGAACTGACATCACCACGGCTGTTGAAGCACAAGCATAGGCAATTTCGGCAAGTGCCAGCACGTAACTGACAGTATCGGCACCCGAACCGCCGTATTCGGGTGGCACCATCATACCCATCAGTCCCAGTTCCCCCAGTTTCTGCAGATTATCTACTGGAAATTCTTTGGTCTTATCGCGTTCCATAGCCTTGGGTGCAAACTCCGATCGTGCCAGATCCCTGACCATGGATTGGATCATGAGCTGTTCTTCGGTAAATTTGTAAGACATAGTCATCCTCCGGTTGCACCGGAAATCCGAAACACGAAGCTCGAAACTCGAAACAACATTAAAATTTCAAAATTCCAAATTTTCTAAACCAAAGAACCTTTGTAGATGGCCTTACGGCGAATAGATCACAACGATCAGCTCCGCTCTTTCATCGCTGGCACTTTTAAGTTTGTGTTGGATCCCCGAGTTAAAATGAAGCGAATCCCCCTGCTCCAACGTATTCACATGCTCACCCACCGCCACCTCGACTCTGCCGGCCAATACATACACAAATTCTTCTCCTTCGTGATGATAATCTACGCCCTTGTGGTCCTGCTGTGCTTCAATTATTACGCGGAAGGCTTTCAGGTGCTTATTCTCTGCGCCCGGTGTTAAGGTCGTATAGGCATAATTATCCGTACGCTTGGTTTGGGCTTTAATCCGACTTTCCAGCTTCGATTCCGGTTCTTTAAGCAGAGATCCGGAGTCTATTTGCAAAGCCCGGGCGATCTGCAATAAGGCTCCGACCGGTGGAATGGCTTTGCCGCTCTCAACCTCTTTTAAATACTCGGTGGAAAATCCGGTTTCATTGGCGACACGATCAAAGGAAAATTTTTTGCTTGTCCTGGCCTTTTTGATTTTCTTACCGATCGGTACCGGTGCGGCCTTTTTTTTGCGTGGCATGAGACCTCCCCAAAAATATTATGCCTAAAATTCAAAATGGCTAAAATGCCTAAAGTTAGGGAATTGCGTCGTTTTTATTAAAAGAAAAACACAAGACTCGCTGTGATGTTTTTTTCTGAATTGTGATTTACCATGCGGCGGACATCGCCCTCCCAATAGAAGACAGAGCGTAGCGACACCATAATTTTAGGCAGTTTAGGCAGTTTAGGCAGTCTGCAATTTTATGTATATTCGTAAAACCCCCTCCCCGTCTTTCTTCCCAGCCAGCCGACTTCTACGTATTTGCGCAGCAGGGGGCAGGGGCGGTATTTTGAATCCTTGAAGCCGTCATAAAGTGTTTCCATGATAGCCAGGCAGGTATCCAGGCCGATTAAATCCGCCAGTGCCAACGGACCCATGGGATGATTCATACCGAGTTTCATGACGGTATCGATGTCTTCCCGGGTTCCAACACCGTGATAAAGACTAAAAACCGCCTCGTTGATCATCGGCATCAAGATTCGATTGGCAATAAATCCCGGATAGTCATTGGACTTGGCCGGTGTTTTACCGAATTTTTCTGCCAGATCCCAGGTGATCTTAAATGTCTCTTCCGAGGTGGCAATGCCCGGTATCACTTCAACCAGCCGCATGACCGGTACGGGGTTCATAAAATGCATCCCGATAACCTTAGCGGGACGTTTGGTTTGGGCGGCAATCCGTCCGATGGGGATTGAAGAGGTATTGGACGATAAAATCACACCGGGCTGACAAATTTCGTCCAGGTCCTTAAAAATTTGATTTTTGATGGTTTCATTCTCGGTGGCTGCTTCAACGACAAAATCAGCGGTCGCCAGGTCCTGCAGGCTGACACTGGTTTTTATCCTTCCCAGAACCGCGTCTTTTTCCTCGCCGGTCATTTTACCTTTATCGACGCTGCGTGATAAGATTTTAGTAATCGTTGCCAGACCGCGCTCGACAAACTCGGCCTTGATATCGTTCATGATCACATCCAGGCCGCTCATCGCGGCAACCTGCGTGATTCCATTGCCCATCTGACCGGCTCCGATGACACCGAATGTTTTTACTTCCATCGTTTTTCCTCCTAGTAATAAGTAATTAGGTTTCAGGTTTCAGGTGTCAGGCCTTTGAGGCGGTTCACCATCGCTGACACCTGAAACCTGACACCCGAAATCCTCCACCTCTGATTATCTTTTAAACTCGGCGCACACTCTTTACGCTTTGCGCTATGCGCTATGCTCCGTCGTCCCGCAACCCGCAACCCGCAACCCGTATTATCTTTTAACCACCAGTGCCACCGCTTCGCCACCCCCCAGACAGAGTGTGGCCAGGCCGGTTTTTTTATCCTGTTTGATCATTTCATGGATCAGGGTCACCAGTACCCGGCATCCGCTGGCGCCGATCGGATGACCGAGAGCGACACTGCCGCCATTGACATTGACTTTTTCCGGATTCAGGTTCAGCTCATTTAAAACCGCCACAGTCGATCCACTGAAAGCTTCATTACTTTCGAATAGATCAACCTCATCGATAGATATTCCTTCTTTTGCCAGGCATTTTGGAATCGCCAAAATCGGTGCCACCAGGACATATTTCATATCCAAACCGGCTGAGGCCTGGGCACCGATGGTTGCCAGGATGCTGCATCCCATTTCTTCGGCTTTGTCGCGGGACATCACGACAACGGCCGCCGCCCCGTCACTGATGATCGAGGCATTGCCGGCCGTGGCAAATCCGTCTTTCTGAAAAGCCGGTTTCATTTTGGCCATTAATTCATAGCTGGTTTCCCGCGGGCATTCATCCTGGCTGAAAACTACCGGGTCGCCCTTGCGCTGGGGGATTGAGACCGGTACAATTTCATCTACAAATCTACCGCTAGTGATCGACTCCAGGGTGCGGCGATAGGATTCTACGGCATACCGGTCCTGATCCTCCCGGCTGACACCGTACTTTTCGGAGCAAAGATCATTGGAAATACCCATATGAAAATCATTGACAATATCCCACAACCCGTCATGAACCATGTGATCCTGCAGCGTGCCGCTTCCCATGCGAAATCCGAAACGGGCCTTCTCCAGGTAATAGGGTGCCATGGTCATATTTTCCATGCCCCCGGCGACGACCACGTCGGCATCCCCGAGCTGGATCGCCTGGGCTGCCAGCATCACCGATTTTAAAGCGGATCCGCAAACTTTATTGACCGTGATGCATTCCACCTCCCAGGGCATCTGGGCCCTGACCGCCGCCTGTTTGGCCGGATTCTGGCCATAACCGCAGGGAAGCACGATACCCATTATGGCTTCGTTAACGGCACTTTTCTCGATACCGGCCCTTTTGACGGCTTCCTCAATAACAATCGCCCCCAGTTGTGTTGCACCAATTTTACCCAGCGACCCGTTGAAACTGCCTAACGGCGTGCGCACAGCACTTACTATCACTGCTTCTCTCATAGGATGAGTCTCCTTTCAGAATTTAAAATCATAAATCCCAAGTACCAAATCTCAAATAAATCACAAATTCGAATATCCAATGACCAAAACATGGTAGTTAAGAGGTTTATTGATCTAAGTCAATATTATTGTCAAGTTTGCCGATACCGGAAAATTGACTCGCGCAATCTAAAACGCTTACATATTGCGCCTAAATTTTCCACCCACATCATACAACGCCTGCGTAATTTGTCCCAGGCTGCAGGTCCGGACGGTGTCCATCAGTTCCGCAAAAATGTTGTCACCGGACAGTGCAACTCGCTGCAGACGCTCCAGGGCTGCCGCCGCTTCCTGCTTGTGATGCTTTTTAAAATCCGCCAGGCGTGTTAGCTGGGATTGTTTTTCTGCTTCGGTCGCGCGGGCCAGTTCGATGCTCTCACTCAGGTGCTCGTCATCGGCATCCGGATCGCGGAAGGTGTTGACGCCGATGATGGGAAGCTGACCGGTGTGCTTTCGCATTTCATAATACATGGATTCTTCCTGGATCTTGCTGCGCTGATAGCCGGTCTCCATCGCCCCCAGCACACCGCCGCGCTCGGTGATGCGGTCGAACTCCATCAGCACGGCTTCTTCCACCAGATCCGTCAATTGTTCGAAAATGAAACTGCCCTGGTTCATATTTTCATTGGCTGTCAGACCCCACTCACGATTAATGATCAGCTGGATTGCCAGGGCTCTTCTGACCGACTCTGAGGTCGGTGTTGTAATGGCTTCGTCAAAAGCGTTGGTATGCAGGCTGTTGCAGTTGTCATAGATCGCGCATAAAGCCTGCAGCGTAGTGCGAACGTCGTTGAATTGAATGTCCTGGCTGTGAAGCGATCGGCCGGAGGTTTGAATATGATATTTTAACATTTGAGAGCGGTCAGCGCCGCCGTATTTAGATCTCAGGGCGATGGACCATATGCGCCGTGCAACGCGACCGATAACATTGTACTCAGGATCCAGGCCGTTTGAAAAGAAAAACGATAAATTCGGGCCAAAGCTGTCAATCGGCATACCGCGGGACAGATAGTATTCAACGTAGGTAAACCCGTTGGCCAGGGTAAGGGCCAGCTGGGTGATGGGATTGGCCCCGGCCTCGGCAATGTGATATCCGGAGATGGATACCGAGTAAAAATTGCGGACATTTTTGTCGATAAAGTACTGCTGGATATCGCCCATCATCTTCAGAGCAAAATCAATGGAAAAGATGCAGGTGTTTTGCCCCTGATCCTCTTTCAGGATGTCGGCCTGCACGGTTCCGCGCACATTGGACAATACCTCGGCTCGAATCAGTGCGTGCTGCTCCTCGGTGGGTTGCCGGCCGTTTTCGGCTTTGAACTGATCGATTTTCTGATCGATGGCGGTGTTCAGAAACATGGCCAGTATAATCGGTGCCGGACCGTTGATGGTCATGGAAACCGACGTGCTGGGGGCACACAGTTCAAACCCGTCATAGAGCACTTTCATATCGTCCAGGGTGCAGATGCTGACGCCCGAAGTGCCCACTTTGCCATATATATCCGGCCGAATGTCCGGATCGTATCCATAAAGGGTTACCGAATCAAAGGCGGTCGAAAGGCGCTTGGCTTCGTAATTGGCCGACAGCATCTTAAACCTGCGGTTGGTGCGGGCCGGGTCACCCTCGCCGGCAAACATGCGCGTCGGGTCCTCATCCACCCGCTTTAGGGGAAAGACGCCGGCCGTATAAGGAAAGCGACCGGGCACATTTTCTTGCCGCATCCAGCGGTAGAGTTCACCGGGATCCTGAAAACGGGGCAAGGCGATTTTGGGTATCAGTGAGTGTGACAAAGATTCAATGTGCAGCGGAACTCGAATTTCCCGCTCGCGCACCTGGTACACCAGTTCTTTTTGAGAGTAAGTTTCTTTGATATTCTGCCATTCATCCAGACAGCCAAGCGTATCCGGATCCAAAGCAGCCTTGGCTTTGTGCACCTCCTCTTTCAGTCTATCAAGTATTTGTTGAGAATCGCCCTTAAGGTTGTCGCTGCTCAATCTGTGGGCCGTTTCTTTCAAATGCCAGAAATCACGCAATGCGCGGGATTGATCTTCAGTTTTCTGATGATAGCCCCTGACCGTATCGGCAATTTCGCTCAGGTAGCGGGTCCGTTGGGGGGGGATAATGATCGTTTTGGACGAAGAAATATTGTTCTCCGGTTTAGGCAGCCGAGCCTTGAGTTTTACACCGGTTTTTGATTGAATGGTATCCAGAATGGCATGGTAAAGAGCGCTGACCCCGTCATCGTTAAACTTGGAAGCAATCGTGCCGAAGACCGGCATCTCAGCCGGATCGCGGTCAAATGCTTTGCGGTTGCGCTGCACCTGTTTGCGAACATCGCGCACGGCATCTTCGCCGCCTCGTTTCTCATACTTGTTGACCACCACCAGGTCGGCAAAGTCAAGCATATCGATTTTTTCAAGCTGGGATGCGGCACCAAATTCGCTGGTCATGACGTAGACAGCGACATCAACCAGATCAACGATCCTTGAGTCCCCCTGCCCAATTCCAGCGGTTTCGGCAATTATCAGATCAAAGCCGGCCGCCTTGACGGCAGCGATGGCATCGGCCAGAACTTCAGGGATTTCAGATTGGGATTGGCGGGTGGCCAATGACCGCAGATACACCCGCGGGTTTCCGATGGCGTTCATACGGATGCGATCTCCCAACAGGGCCCCGCCGGTTTTGCGTCGCGATGGATCGCAGCTGATGACGGCTACGTGAAGGTTCTTGAAATCATGCAGAATGCGCAAAATAACTTCATCGGTCAGTGACGATTTTCCTGCGCCCCCGGTACCGGTAATACCAATGATGGGGGTCAGGCGGTCTGCGATTCTGTTAGCCATTTCGGACCGCAGGGCTGCCAGGTTGCCGTCTCCCTGGACCTTTGCCAACTCGGCGGCTGAAATCAGATTGGCCACGGCCAATTTGTTTTGCGGTGACAGGCCGTCAAAAGAAAATGAATCGTCTTTTACAGTGGGAAAATCCATGTTTTGAACCATGTGATTGATCATGCCCTGGAGTCCCATTGTCGTACCGTCATCCGGTGAATAAATCTTGGTGACCCCGTAAGCCTCCAGTTCATTGATTTCTTCCGGCACGATGACCCCGCCGCCGCCGCCGAAAATTTTGATATGGGGTGCCTCTCGTTCTCTTAATAGATCCACCAGATAATTAAAAAATTCGATATGACCACCCTGGTAGCTTGACACCGCAATGCCTTGAGCATCTTCTTCAATGGCAGCATCCACGATTTCCTGGACGGATCGGTTGTGCCCCAGATGAATAACTTCAACGCCTGTGTCCTGGAGTATCCGCCGCATAATATTTATGGCGGCATCATGACCATCAAAAAGGGATGTCGCTGTCACAATTCGAATAAAATTTTTGGGTTTGTAAACTTCAACCATGTTGTCTCCTCATTAAATGACTAATGACAATTTACTAATGAATATTTGATGAAGTCGCTTCGCTCCGACTTTTTATAGCTGTAATTCCCATTTAAAACGATAGAATACCTTAATTTGTCATTAGTCATTATTCATTTCCCTACTTGGCGCACATTTTCAGGATGAACTTGGTTTGAAGGCGGATATAATCTTCCAGGCTGTAGTGGCGGGCCAGGTACCAGCGCCTGAAAGTCCATTTATGCCCCAAAACCACAATGTTGTGAGCTGCAAGTTCAATATCCTGCTCTTCAAGACCCTGCAATTCGCCTGAAGCCGAAAGGCGGGCCAGCACTTCGACAAACAGGCCGGTGATGCGAAGCTCGTTTTCAAGCACTCTTTGCTGCCACTGGGACGGCAATGACTGGCTCTCCTGGTAAATCAGTAAAATAAAGTCACTCATGCGGTGACAGACCATGAAATATTCACGGATTACGCCGGCCAAGGCTGCATGGCCGGCTGTTGTTCGAGACATGGCCTCGGTGACGCCGCGTTCCACTTCTGCATGAATTGATTCACACACCATATAAAGGATA
The DNA here is from genome assembly GCA_902749685.1 of Olavius sp. associated proteobacterium Delta 1. Classification (GTDB taxonomy): domain Bacteria; phylum Desulfobacterota; class Desulfobacteria; order Desulfobacterales; family JAFDCJ01; genus JAFDCJ01. The sequence continues at coordinate 34,873 of CACVKW010000605.1, forward strand.
TCTTCTTTGGAGGCGAAATATTCATACAGGGAGCCGATGGAAATACCGGATGCGCGGGCTATCTGACGGGTGGTTGTTTTATGGAAGCCCCGTGCAATGAAAAGCTGAACGGCAGCATCGGCGATCTGGCGGCGTCTGCGTTGAACCAGATCAGGGTCCTTTACCTGGGTCGGAATGTCCTTGGTTCTGATTAGTTCTTGCATGGTAACGCTTTAACCCGGATAATAAAATTGCAATTATGAGCGAGCGCTCACTCATATTAAATAACATGCTTTTCTTTTTCTTGTCAAGCGATTCTAATACTTAGTTATTTATAATATAACCTACTAAAATAACAATCTATTATAGTGGATATTTTTGACATATAAATAATAATAAAGGTATTGACAAATACCAAATGTTCAAGTAAAAAAATGAATTATGAGCGAGCGCTCGCTCATATTAAGAATTCGGCTCACCGAGTACCGTTAAGCCAAATACTCAATCAAGTTCGACAACAATTTTCGATACGGCGTCATTAAGCGCCTAGTCGGGGAGGAACACATGGGTGATAGTGTATTGCTGGTAGAAGAAGATGCCGGGGTCGTTACGTTAACGCTTAACCGTCCGGAATTCATGAATTCTTTGAATTTTCCCCTGTTGCATGCACTGCGGGATCAGATCGAATCCTTTCGATTCAGAGCAGATGTTCGGGTCGTAATAATTACGGGCTCCGGTGAAAAGGCCTTCTGTGCCGGCGCCGACCTGAAGGAGCGAGCCACCCTGGCTCCCGAAAAGGTCAAAGAATATATTTTTACCATCCGAAATCTTTTCACATCGATTGAACAATTAAATAAAGCCGTCATTGTCGCCGTGAATGGAATCGCGCTGGGAGGCGGTACAGAACTGGCACTGGCCGGTGATATTCGGATCGCGTCCAACAGCGCCATCATGGGACTTACCGAAACCCGACTGGCGATCATACCGGGTGCCGGCGGCACCCAGCGATTACCGCGCCTGGTGGGCAAAGGAAAAGCCAAAGAACTCATCTTTACCGGTGGACGGGTTAATGCCCGGGAAGCGCTCGACATTGGATTGGTGAACAAGATTTGTGAGCCGCAGGACTTGATCGATGAATGCAAAAAGATGGCCGCCATGATTTGCGCAACCGGTCCCATAGCGATTGAGCAGGCCAAATACGCCATCAATCATGGTTTCGAGACTGATATTAACACCGGTTTGGCCATCGAGTCAAATGCCTATTGGGTGTGTATCCCCACCGAAGATCGCCTGGAAGGTCTGGCGGCTTTCAAAGAAAAAAGAAAACCGGTGTTCAAGGGCAAATAGGGTCAAATGCCTAAAATTAAGGAATGCTATCTATTTTAGAGTATTCAATACGTAATTGTTAAAATTTTATCTGGAGGTTATCATGACAGAGTATGATTACAAAAAAATTTTTCCGCGAATGCCTGAAAAGGTTACCATCGGTGATATTACCGTCCGAGATGGCTTTCAACACCTGGAACAGTTTATCTCAACTAGGGCCAAAATTTTCTATGCCGAAGAACTGATTTTTGCCGGTTGCCGCAACATAGAAGTTACCAACCTTGGAAATCCCTATTTGATGCCGCAATTTAGCGATGCGGAAGAGATTCTGGCTCACCTGCGCAGCGATCGCTTCAAAAAGCGCTGCGATAGGAAGGGTATAAATTACGATGACCTCTGTATTACGGCCGTGACCATTCGTGAAAAATCTGTGGATCGTGCGATCCAACTCAAAGAAAAGGGGATTGGTCCCGACCGCTGCCTGATGATGGTGTCCACGGAAGAGGAGCACCATTTTGCCAATTCCGGCACGACGCTGCCGGTCTACTGGGCCGAAGCTGAACGTTGCATTAAAAAATGCACGGATGCCGGTCTCAAAATGTGCGGCACGGTCAGCACGATCTGGGGCAGTCCCATTGCCGGAGCCACAGAACTTAAGGATGCTGTGGAGTTTACCAAACGCTGGCTGGAGATCGGTGCTTCCGACATTGAGCATGCTGACCATGACGGCAGTGCTTCGTCGCCGGATGTGTATCGATATTTTTCGATGATACTGGATGAAATACCCGACACCTCGCTGCACATTGCCCATTTTCACGAGACCAAGCGTGTGGCCGCCGCTTCGGTTCTGGCGGCATTGCAGGCGGGCATTACGCATTTCGAGGCAACCATCGGCGGCATGGGTGGTCAGCCGGCGAACTTCCTGGATGATTGCCCGGTACCGGGCACAGGGGCGTATTATTATGAAGATCCGAGGTATGTCGGCCTGATCTGTTTGGAAGATTTGCTGGTTCAAATTGATGAGATGGGCATTGAGCACGGCTATAATGTCGATCGCGTACTTTGGCTGGGCCGTCAGATGGAAAGAACTGTGGGAAAACGACTACGCAGCGAAGCAGCGGTTAACGGCCGAACCCTCAAAGAAGGACATCCTAAATTTGCCAGACCCGGGCTTCAGAAATTAAAGGGTAAATTGGGTGAGGATCCAAAACAGAATTGGCCTTCGGAATGGGATAGCGTTCCGGTGCTGCCGGAGCGGCATCGGTCGTGAAAACGTTAATCGTGCCTTAGCGGCGTCGCAGCGACATGTTGTTGTCGATATTGCCGGGTGTTTGGGCATTTTAGAGGTCTCAGGTGTCAGGTTTCGGGTGTCAGGAAAAACCCGACACCTGGCGCATAAAGAATAAGCCACCCCGCCAGCATGTATACTTTAAAATAATTTGACTTCTACATCACTTTACAGGCATAATAATAGGTAACACCTTGGAATAATTTGCAACTCAAAATATTGCGAGAAAGGTTTTTCTGCATGAAAGCATTGAATGCCGGTGCCTTTATTTGTTTATTCACTTTATTCGTGGCGTGCAGCGCCCCGGATAAACCCATCTATCATGATGTGACTTACGAATATGATGTGGATGTCGACTTTAACCGAATAAAAACTTATAATTGGGTTAAGATGCCGGCAACATCACGAATAGACGAATTCAATCAGATACGGATTAAGAGGGTCGTCAATGCTAAATTAAAGGCCCTGGGTTTGAAGGTTAAGATCGATAATCCGGATATATTTCTCGTCATGTATGGCGGGGGCTATAAAGCAGTTGATATGACCGTAATGATGGACTATGCCGTTTATGATGTTGGCCGACTTAAACTGGCGATGTATGATGCCGAATCCCATAACGAAATCTGGTGGGCGGAGGCCAGAGCCGATTTGTTTTTCGACATGACCCCGGCCCAGAAGGATGAAGTCATAGAGACCTCCGTCCAGAGAATACTCGAGTATTATCCTCCTCGTCCATAATCTGTTTCCATCCTGAATCTTTAATCGTGTCAAGGGCAGAGCCATAGCGGCTCTGCTTTTTTTATTCGAAATCGAAAACCTGGTCCTGTGGGCGGGGTTCACATCCCCACAACATTTAACTTTGGTATCCTGCCACAGGCCGGGGGAAGGATTTGATGCTTAAGTTTTGTTCCTTTTTGACCGATTAGAGATACATAATGGTGTAAACTTTAAAAATTTTAGCCCTCAGTCAAATTGCGTTATCAGGGAGCGAAGGCGAGCGTGAAACAGGAAAAAATTGATCGTATCATGGCCCAGGTCAAAGCATTTCCAGGCATGCCGGCAACCTCGGCACAATTGCTTACCATGCTTAAAGATCCGGAATCTTCAGCCACCCAAATCGAAAACGTTTTAAAATATGATCCAGGGCTGACTGCAAATATTTTGAAGCTGACCAATTCTGCGTATTTTGGGATCCCTTCCAAGGTGAGTTCGGTGAAACAGGCCGTCGTTCTGCTAGGCTGGAAACGCCTGCTGCAGCTGGTGATGACCATGTGCATGAGTACGGTTATGAAAAAGCCGGTGCCCGGTTATGACATGCCTCACGGCGAGCTCTGGCGGCATTCGGTGGCGGTGTCCGTTGCGGCCGAGTTGGTGGTGAAAGCATTGAAAATACCCGGCGCCGACGAAGTTTTTACGGCCGCACTTTTGCACGATGTGGGAAAACTGGTTTTGGGTGGCTTTGTCCAGAACGATATACAGCAGATAGAAGCCATGGTCTCCAAAGGTATTGCTTTTGAGGTTGCCGAATTTATCGTGCTTGGAACCGATCATGCTAATATCGGCGCTCGAATTTTGGAAAATTGGTCCTTTCCCGAAGAGTTGGTCAATGCCGTCAACTGGCATCACGATCCCGAAACATGTGAGAACCACTGCACTTTCAGCGATATTGTGCATGTCGCCAATATTCTGGGGTTGATGATCGGCTTTGGCAAGGGCGGCAACGGAATTGAAACGGTGCCATCTAATTCGGTAACCGAGCGTTTAGGATTTAAACCCGTTCATCTGGAGTCACTGGCCGAAGAGACCCTGACCGGGGTTAACAAACTGGCTGATATCCTGATGATCCAGTAGGATATTAATTGAATATTGAAGATTGAAGAATGAATATTTGTGGAAGTCGCTTTGCTCCGCCCTTTTTATGATAGGTCTTTTTAAATTGATTCGCCGGCGGCGGACCTTAAATCTTCAATTTACAATTTACAATCTTCAATCAAATATAGTCCACCCATTGCCACCGAATCGTGTTGCCTGACTCCTGACAGATCAAATCCCCATGGTGCAGCGCATGAATCAGGGTATCCCGAATCAATTGCGGCCTTGCTTCTAATTCGGTGCTGATTTTATCCGAAAGGATTTTAAGGGTGTCTTCCGTGCTCAACGGCTGTCCAGCATGTGGCCAGGATCCATTTTGCTCAATGACGTTTTTCATCATCAGATCATACACCAGGACAATGCGCTCCAGATTGTTTACCTGGTCTGCTTCCTGGGCTGAAGCAGCTTCTTTCAGCATGCGCTGTTGGATATCCGCCAGCAGCAGGGTGTACTCATCCTCCCAACCGATCACGATTTTATCCAGCGTTTGCCGGTCGACCCCAGGCGTTTCTACAATTGCTCGATTTGCATGATATTCAGACCAGTCATCGGTTAAGATCTTGATGCCGTATTGATCGCTGTTCTCGCGTATTTCCGTGCCGGGAAAGGGGGCGAGCAGATGAAAACCGAATGACAGGCCCAGCTCTTTTAATTGTTCGCCAAAATCCAGGGTCTGCCGGATGGTTTGCCGGGTTTCTCCCGGTAAACCGAGGATAAAGGATGCGTGAGGGGTAATCCCGCTGCGCCGGCACATGTCAACCGCCTCAACCACCTGTTCCCGGGTGATGCCCTTTTTAATCGTTTTCAGGATTTGCGGATTGCCCGATTCGATGCCGAAGCTGACTGCGCTGCAACCGGCAGCCTTCATTCTGGCCAAAATTTCTTCGGAAACGGTGTCGACCCGGGCAAAAGATGTCCACCTCAGTTCCAGTCGCCGGTCGACAATTTCGTCGCACACGGCCAGACAATGCTTTCGATTGGCGGTAAACAGATCATCGGCAATGTTAATCTGATGAAAATTCAGAGAGTTCACATATTCCAACTCATCGACAACATTGCCGGGGCTGCGATAGCGAACCCTGGATCCCACCATTTTACGGCCCACACAGAATATACACTTAAACGGGCATCCGCGGCTGGTGGTCAGGCTGATCGGCATTCCAAGCGCACGGTAGCGACCCAGCGGCAGCAATCCGCGCGCCGGATCCGGCAGCTCATCCAGATCTGCGATGGGGTCTCTAGGTGCGGTATGGCAGATTTCAGAATGCTTGCGGTAGGCAATTCCATTGACACCGTCCCAATCACTGCCAGTGTCCACTGCGCGGCACAGATCGACGATTGTCCGCTCGCCTTCACCCAGTACAAGCATATCCAACTCCGAATGCTTTTTAAGCGTTTCCCGGGTACAAAAAGTCACATGGGGGCCGCCCATAACCGATAATATATCCGGATTCAGACGCTTAATGTCCCGGATGACGCCCATTCCATTGTCAAAGGTCATCGTGACGGCGGTTAAGCCGACCAATTGAGGCTGAAACTTTTCCAGCACATTTTGCAGCATGGTCTGGCTGTAGGGATAAACAACCAGATCAAGAATTTTTACCTCGATGCCGGCTTCGCATAGAGCCGATGCCAAATAGGCCAATCCCAGGGGAGGAGAAGGGGTTTCGGAAATAGGGTAGTAGGGATTTATTAGTAGAACTCGCATAATAGTCTGAATTCAACATCGGATTGTAAAAGTTTAAATTACAAATCACAAATAACAAATCTCAAACAAATTCCAAACGAGCCTTAGAACTCAAATGAAGTATACCGAAATTAAAAAAAATCCAGGATACTTTTTGTATAACGAGAAGTCTATTGAAGCCCACGATATTGTTTTGATCATTGGATATTGTGATTTGAGATCTATTTGTAATTTGGTGCTTGTAATTTGTGTTTTCGTAAAAAAAATGGGGACCGGACAATATATCCGGCCCCCAATTAAATTACACATTTGGATGTTAGAACAATCCACTGACCTGTCCGGTTTCGACATCCACGTCAACGCGGCGGAAAGCCGGATTTGAGCCTGTGCCCGGCATCAGGCTGATGGTGCCGGCGCAGGGGCACAGGAACTTGGCGCCGGAGTATATCAGCACGTCCCTGACGGGCAGTGTCCAACCCTTGGGCGCACCCTTGCGTGTCGGGTCGGCGCTCAGACTGAGATGGGTTTTGACCATCATGGTGGCAAAGTCGTCGTACTTGGGATCGTTTTCGAGCATCTTGGCCTTTGCTTCTGCTTCGGCGGTCCAGGACGCACCGTCCGCACCGTAGACTTCTTTAGCGATGATGTCGACGCGGTCGCGCAGTTTCATCTCCAGCGGATAGAGGAATTTGAAGTCGTTTTCCGCTTCACACGCTTCGACGACGGTATCGGCGAATTCCAGGGCACCCTCACCGCCTAGTTCCCAGTGTTTGGACTCGGCGCAGCGGGCACCGGCCGCTTCGGCGGCCTTGCGGACGACTTTGCATTCTTCATCCGTGTCGGTGTAGAAGCGGTTGATGCAGACCACCGGGTTGATGCCGGCTTTGCGAATGGTGTTGATGTGATGGACCATGTTTACGCAGCCCTTTTCAACCATTCCCACGTTCTCTTTGGTGTACTCGTCCGGCATGGCGATACCCGGCGTCACTTTCGGTCCGCCGCCGTGGCTTTTGAGCGCGCGGATGGTGGTGGTCAGAACTGATACGTGGGGTTTCAATCCGCTGAAGCGGGATTTGACGTTCCAGAATTTTTCGAAGCCGATATCGGCGCCAAAACCGGATTCGGTGACATGATAGTCGAACAGTTTCAATCCAACACGGTCGGCAATAATCGAGGACTGACCGACGGCGATGTTGGCAAACGGTCCCGCATGCACCATGCAGGGGTTGTACTCGGCGGTGCACATCATCGTGGGGTTGATGGTGTTGCGCATAAAAGCGGTCATGGCATTGCCGACTTCCAGGTCACCCGTCGTGACAGGTTTGCCGTTTTTGTCAAAGGCCACCGTGATATTGTTGAGCCTTTCTTTCAGATCGGCCAGGTCGCGGATAACCGACAGGATGGCCATACACTCGGAGCCCACCGCGATACCGAATTTGGACTGCATGGTGAAGCCGTCGAAGCGGCCGCCGATACCAATGATGATGTTGCGCAGGGCCTGGGCACAGTAGTCAATGATCCAACCCATCTCGACCCGGGTGGGGTCGATGTTCAAACGCGGCATACCGGTCAAACGGTCCAACTGTTCATCAGTATAGTTGCGCTCATGCTGCATGCGCGAGGTCAAGGCCACCATGGCCAGGTTGTGGGAGTTCATGATGTCGTTGATGTCGCCGGTCAAGCCCAGCGAAAACTCGGTCATGGGGATCAGCAGAGAGTTGCCGCCGCCGGCTGCCGTTCCCTTGACATTCATGGTGGGGCCGCCGGAAGGCTGGCGCAGCGCGCCACCCACGTTCTTACCTCGTTTGCCGAGGCCTTCCATCAAGCCGCAGGAAGTGGTGCTCTTGCCCTCTCCCAGTGGCGTCGGGGTGATGGCCGTGACTTCGATGTATTTCCCGTCCGGTTTGTCCTGAAGACGGTTGATGATTTTAAGAAAATCGAGTTTGGCCAATCGGCCCATGGGAAGGATTTCATCTTTTTCCAGTCCCAGTTTGTCGCGCCACTCCTCGGGAGTCGGCATGTTTTTTTCAGCTGCTTCAGAAATTTGCCAGTCTGCCATTTTTACTGCATCATAAGGCATAGTCAAATCCTCCTTTCCGTTAATGATTGTGAATCAACAGTTGTCAATTTCCAGTTTCCGATATTGATTGTGTACCAGTGATCTTGACAGGCCTGATCTGCAAAATCAGTTTCTGACAGGTTATAGGCCTCCTATCATCTGAAATATCGTTTGGCAAGAAAATTCCGTTGAAAATGATGCAGTTTGAAATAAAACCCTTTTTGATCCATCAGTCCGCCATGGGTGCCGGTTTCTATAATCCGGCCACGGTTTAATACGATGATTCGATCGGCATTGCGCACCGTCGACAACCGGTGGGCCACGACCAAGGCGGTTCTGTTTTTCATCAGCTTTGCCAGGGCCTGTTGGATGCGCAGCTCGGTCGGAGAATCGATGTAGGAGGTGGCCTCATCAAATAAAATGAGCTGGGGGTTTCGGGCAAAGGCTCTGGCTATTGAGATCAGTTGACGCTCACCGCTTGATATGGAAGCGCCGCCTTCGCTCAGCATGGTGTCCAATCCCTGTGGCAACCGGTCGATCAGGGATTGGCAATTGGAGGCTTCGATAACAGATCTTTGCTGATCATTGCCCGGCACCTGATCTCCCTGGAATATGTTGTCGCGAATCGTGCCCGAAAATAAAAAGGGATCCTGCATGACCAGCGCAATTTTCGATCGAAACCAAGCAGGATCCAGCTTGCGGATGTCGTGGTGGTTGATCCGCACCTGACCGGACGATGGATCGTAAAAGCGGGGCAGCAGGTTGATCAGCGATGTTTTGCCGGCGCCGGTGGGTCCGACCACCGCCACGGTTTCTCCGGCCTGCATGCTGAACGTGATGTCCTTCAGGATCGTTTCGCCGGCGACATAGCTGAAACTAACTTTTTCAAATTCAACATGCTCAATGTCCTGCAAGTTCGCTGAACTGTGCCTTATTTGAGTTGCCGGTGGCGGCAGGCTGTCCTGGCTGTCCATGATCAAGAAGATTCGTTCGGCGGATGCCATGGCATTTTGCAGGATGTTATATTTTTCCGCCAGATCCCGGATGGGTCTGAAAAACATCCTGATGTAAGAGATGAAGGCCACCAGAGCCCCCAGGCTCAGCGTGCTGTTGAGCACGCCGCCGCCGCCGTAAAATATCACCAGGGCAACGGCCACCACCCCCAGAACTTCGATTAACGGCATAAATATGGCCAGCACATGGATTTGCTTCATTCCGGCCAGATAGTTTTCATGGTTCAATTTTTTAAATTTTTGATAATTTGAAATTTCCTGACGAAACAATTGAATTACCCGGATGCCGCCGATGGTTTCCGAAAAGCGAGTGTTGATTTCGGCCACTTTAATGCGCAGCTGCCGGAAAATATCTCGCGCACGCCGCGAAAAAATCAATGAGGCATATACTACCAAGGGCAAAACAATGAAGGAAATCAGTGCCAGCTTCCAATTTAAGATCAGCATCACAACGGCAATGCCGCAAAGCAGGAAAAGATCTTTAAAAATCATTGAAATAACCGAGGTGAACAGCTCATGCATGTTCTGAACGTCATTGGTCACCCTGGTGACCAGCCGCCCCACCGGGTTGCGGGTGAAAAAGGCGATAGCCAGATCCTGGATGTGGACAAACAGCTTCATGCGCAAATCATGCATCAGCATGTGGCCGGTATATTCCATGATCATTCTTTGGACGAAGCTCAAAATAAAGTTGACCAGCACCAGGGTCACGAAAACGGCCGTCAGTACAGCTATCCCGGTTAAATCATGGTATCGCAGGATACTCAGATCAGATCTATCCAATTGGGAAAGGGCGCTATATGCGATCCGGGCCGTTTCGCCTTCAATTTCAAATAGCGCACTGTGTTTATTTACCAGGGCCTGATGTCGCGGGTTGGACAAATCCACCTGAATGACCCGGCTGCGGGATCCATCGCCGGATTTTTTAGTGACCGCGTGCTGCTGTTCGATTTGCGGTACGATATAGCGGTCAATCGCTACCTTGGTGACATAGGGCAGGGCAAGGTCCAGGACGGTGATTAACAGGACCAGTGCGATGGAGCCAAAAAGCAGCATCCGGTAAGGCCGGGTAAAAGGATAAAGCCGTTTTAGCAACTTCACATCATAGGGTTTGCCCAGCTTTTTTTCCTCAAAATATCCATAGTCAGGCTGCATCTAATTCCTCTTCGATTTCCTGTAGACGAAAAGTCTTGGCATAATAATGGTCGGCGTCCATTAACTGCCGGTGATTGCCCGATTCCACCATACGTCCCTGATCGAGGGAGAGGATACAGTCGGCCCAGTTGACAGCGGAAAGGCGGTGGGAGACAATCACGATGGTTTTGGAACCCGCCATTTTTCTAATGGTGCTGATGATGGCCGTTCCGGTTTCCAGATCCACCTGGCTGATAGGATCATCCAGCAGCAGGATGCCGGCATCTTTCAATAGACAGCGGGCCAGCGCGATGCGCTGTTTTTGACCACCGGAAAGGATAATACCTTTTTCTCCGACCACGGTTTCATAGCCATCGGCAAAGCTATCGATCGTTTCATACAGGGATGCATCTTTGACAGCTTTTTCAAGCCGTTCATCGCTGATGTCCTGGTTGCCGAAAGTAATATTGTCGCGAATCGTTCCGGCGAACAGGAACGGTTCCTGGGGAATAAAGGCAATGTGGGACCTAAGATTGCTTATTTTCAAGGTGCGAATATCATTTCCGTCCAGCAGGATTTTACCCCGTTGATTGTCATAGAGTCTTGGAATCAGACCGATAAGGGTCGATTTACCGCTGCCGGGTGGACCAATAATGCCCAGCACCTGACCGGGTTTGATGGACAAACTAATATTGCTAAGTGTCGCGACACCGTTGACATCCCTTTTGGAAGCATAGCTGAAGGAAACGTTCTCAAAAACAATGTGTCCGTCAACTCCAGCCAGATCACGAGCATCTTGCCTGTCTCGGATTTCAGGGAGAGTTTGCAAAATTTTATTGATGCGGTCCAGAGACGCCCGACCTCTTTGGATAAGGTTGGTTACCCAGCCTAACGCCATCATGGGCCAGGTCAGCAATCCCAGATAACTGATGAAGGCCACAAAATCACCCGGGGTGATCGTTTGCAGAATTGTCTGGCGACCGCCAAGGTAAAGGACAATCGCCAGACTCAAATTTGAAAAAAGAAGCATCATGGGAAAAAAGGAGCCGATGATTTTGACCAGTCTGATATTTTTGTTGATGTAATCTCTTGAGACGGATTCCACTCTGAGGGCTTCTGCTGTTTTGCGATGATGGGCCTTGATAATTCGAATTCCCACGAAACGTTCCCGAACCACTTCGGTGAGCTCGGAAAAAGCGGCCTGAACCGCCTGATACCGTCGATGCATTTTCTTGCTGAAAAAGCGAGTGCTGATGACAATCAGCGGCATGGGAATGAGGACAAAAGCCGTCAATTTGATATTGATATAGGCCATAAAACCGATGGCGGCCAACCCCAGAACGATTGCGTCGTTTAACGCCACCATCCCCATGCCGGTGGCCATTCGGATTTGTTGAATATCATTGGTGGCATGGGCCATCAGATCGCCGGTTTTGACATCATCGAAATAGGAGGCGGATAGGTTTTGCAGGTGATTGAACAGCGTGTTGCGCAACCCCTCTTCGACTCTGCGAGACGTGCCCAGGAGACAACGACGCCAGATATAGCGAAAGATACCGATAAATACCGCGATGCCGACCATGTACAGCGCGTAAGACAGCAGCCGCCAAACATCTATTTCAAAGGCAGTCAGATTATCGACTGTCCATTTGATGATACGGGGAATGATGAGTTGGAGCACATCGACGATGATCAGGCTGAGCAGCCCGGCCAGGATTTTGGTACGATTTTCAACAAAGTAGGGTTTAATCAGGGAAATTACTGATTTCTGGTTTTCTGTATTTGGCTGGTGATATCTGGTCACTGGGCACCGGTATCGGGTTACGGGTTGCGGGTTACGGGTTGCATGTTGCGAGTTTCGGCTATCGGGCCGCACGCTTCTCGCAATTAAGTTATATTTATCGTCTCTCAATTAAACTATTTAGAATGCTTAAATATAAGGGCAGTAATTTATAACTGCAAGCAAATAAGGGATAGGTTTAAGGTATAAGCGTATAGTAACCGTTTTGGAATCATTGACTTTATTCAGGCCGGTTGTTATTGTACGTCCTATGGAATCAGGAAGTATTGTAGAATATATCGATCGCCAAAAAATCTTGTGTGCGGTCGTTCTGGAAGTCAAAAACCAACGGCTGCGGTTGTTAACTGAAAATAATCGTGAGATCAAACTTTCGGTCGGCCGACTGCTGCATAAGGATAAAACACGCCTTAATTTGTCCATGGGCCGGGACAGAATGGTCGATGCCTTGCGGGAGGTTGCCAGTAAACGCAAGGCGCTGCACACTCAAGTGGATATTAAAGACTTGTGGGAGGTTCTCAATACAGAACAGGTGTGGATTGATCTTGCGACGATGACCGAGTTTTGTTTTCCGGACAGTCCCGGCGGGGATCAGGAGTCGGCGGTCATCAGGGCGTTTTTTGATGACAAGCTGTATTTCAAATTTAACCTGGACCAATTTTTTCCTAATTCAGCCCAGCAGGTCGAACGGCTGACTGCTCAGCGGCAGGAGGAGGAACGTAAAAACCGGATGGTCGAGCTCGGTGGGGCCTGGTTGAAAAGTCTGGTAAATGGTTCATCACCTCCGATCGATGCGAACGAGGAGGATATCCAGGAATTTATTAATATATTAAAAACATATTACCTGTTTGAAAACGAAAGCAAAGACCATGTCCTGGCCAGGGCAATGATCAACAAATCAGGATTGGAATGGACTACCGGGCTTTTTCCGATTCTGGTTAAGCTGAAAGTTTTTGATGAGAACGAAAATATAGATCTGCTGCGCCTTGAGATCACCGCCGAATTTGACGATACGATCCTGCAAAGTGCCGAACATCTCGTAACGTCTCGTCAGGACTTCCTGGCAGATGGAGTGCGCCAGGATTTGACATCAATGGCTCTGATAACCATCGACGGTCAATCGACCCTCGATTTTGACGATGCTTTGAGCATCGAGAAAGTGGCAGAGCAATATCGCCTGGGTATTCATATTGTTGATGTGGGTCATTTTGTTAGCAAAGGCGACAGCATTGATCAAGAGGCACTTGCCCGCGGAAGTTCCATTTACATGCCCGATCGAAAGATATCCATGCTGCCCGCGGCCCTGGCCGAGGGGCTCTGCAGTCTAAAGGCCGGAGAATTGCGTCCGGCCATCAGCACGATGGTAAATTTGAGTCCTTCGAAGGAAATTATTGATTATGAAATTCTGCCCAGTTTAATCAAGGTCAAACACCAACTCACCTATTACGATGTTAATCTGGTAGCGGACCAAAACCAGGATGTCATCGTTCTGCGTGAAATTGCAGAAAAATTTCGGCAGCGAAGAATGGATGGCGGTGCGGTTCAAATCTCGGTGCCGGAAGTTAATGTCTGGTTGGCAGAGGATCGATCCATATCCGTGAATAAGATCAATCGCGAAAGCCCCGGTCGGATGCTGGTTTCTGAAATCATGATTTTAGCCAACTGGCTGATGGCTAGATTTCTGGCCGAAAACGGCATTCCGGCGATATTCAGGTCTCAACCGGATCCCCGGGAGCGTCTTTACAAGGGGGAAGAGGGCACCTTGTTCCAAAATTGGATGCAGCGAAGGTTTTTAAGCCGTTTTGTGCTGGACCACAAGTCTGGCAAGCATTCAGGCCTTGGGCTGGATGCCTATGTGACGGCAACTTCTCCCATCCGAAAATACTTTGATCTGATTACACAGCGCCAAATAAGGGCGCTACTCGATCTTGAACAACCTTACACATCGGAGGAAATAGATCAGCTCATTCAACTGCTGCAGATGCCGATGGGCAATGTTGGCAAAATTCAACATGGGCGGCATCGCTACTGGCTGTTAAAATACCTCGAACAGCACGTCGGTCGCAAAGAAGAGGCTATTGTTCTGAATAAACGCAGAAACAATTACCAAATACTGCTTACCGAATACATGGTTGAATGCGACCTTCCCCTATCCGGAGGCCTTGAACTGAAACCCGAGGATCTTATCCAGGTGACAATCCAGAATGTGAGTGCCAGAAAGGATCTTTTCCAAGTCGCCATCGGTTAGCATTCAGAAGACAGATGTCAGAGGACAGATGTTTTGGAAATCGGAAGTCGGAATGCGGAAGTGGGGAATATTTGAATTTGAAAGTGAGAAGGTGGAAGGCGGATCGAAGGAAGGAATTCCACCGATTTCAATTTTTTAATTGCGACTTCCGCATTCCGACTTCCGAATTCTTATGACCTTATACCCGGCCCTTTGCGCCCTATACCTTTCCGCGATTTGACAATCCGGCCGACCCGGCACCCGACAGCCCGGGCGGCATCCTCAGCGGTGCGCGTAGATTGCGGCATTTCGACGACCTGACACGATACACCGTATTTAATTAAAGCGTCCTGAACTTTTTGGGCACTTGGACTGATTTTGCAGGACATATTGATCTCCTAACCCCGCAGCTATTTTAGTAATTTCACAGTTTGTTTTAGGCAATTTGCATTAGCACGTTTTACAGGACAATCAAATTCCAAAGCTCAAGCACCTATTCAGCCAACTTGTTTGATTAGCAGACGGATCCCGGCCACATCCACTCTAAGCCTTGACTGCGAATTTTTTGAAAGCATATTATCTGTTTCAATCCAATAAATCACTGCACTGTAGTTAAAATCAGAAACTGAATATTTCTCTTGAAAAAATAAATCAAATAAAATACAAGTCTATATTAAAAATAAATCATATTCAGGGGGCTTCAGAGCAATGGGAATCCAAGAGCGCAAAGAGAGAGAAAAGGAGCGGCGGCGGCAGCAGATCATGGTCGCCGCTAAAAGGGTTTTTTCAGATAAAGGTTTTAACAAGGCGACAATGGAAGATATCGCCCAGGAGGCGGAACTCAGCCCCGGCACCCTATACCTGTATTTTAAGAATAAAGAAGAACTATACGCCTCTCTTTCATTGAGAATACTCCAATATCTGCTCATCCGGGTTGAACATGTCAATGATGAAAAAGACGCCAATCCGGAGGAAAAATTAAGGGCCTTGATGGACGCGATGTATGACGTCTATGAGTTTGACCCGCTGATTATCATCAACATGTTCCATTTGCAGTCCAGCGAAACGTTAATGAACCTGTCGCCCCAGTTGATGGCCGAGATCAAGGATTTATCCCGCAAGTCGCTGGGTTCAATCGCTCTAATTTTTCAAAACGGTGTTGAGCAGGGTCTTTTTGTTGACCGTCATCCGGTTGCCATGGCCGATACTTTCTGGGCCCTGTTTTCCGGTGTCGTGCTCTGGTTGACCTCCAAAAGGTTGATCAACCAGGAAAAAGATTATCTCAAGCAGACTTTGGAATTGGCATTTGATATTTTCGGACGAGGCGTCAAAAATTCTTAGAATAGTCGTGTAATTTCATCCACTTCGAATTGGGGCCAGTCGATAGACCGACCTTTTTCGACTGCGCTAATCCCCTGACCGCTATCCAGTACTTCACCAATGCACGATATTTCAATGCCGCTTTTTCGAATAGTCTGCAACAGAGATTTACAGCCGGTTTCGCGGCAGCATATCAAAAGGCTGCCGGAGCCGATCAATCCCAGCGGTTGAATTTGCAGCAGACGGCAAATTTTCCGGGTTTCGCCAAACACCGGAATCGCGTCCATATCAATTTTGATACGGTGTCCCCCTGCAATGCTCAGTTCCTCAAGGGCCGTGGCCAGTCCGCCTTCGGTGACATCATGCATGGCGCTGGTCGCTCTGGATTGAGCGGCTAATTGGGCCTCCGTGATGATGCTGATGTTGGCCAGAAATTGGCGGCATCTATCAATTTCGGAATCTGCCAGACCGAGCTCTGCCAAACGGTCGCCAAACTCCCTGGCAATAATGGCTGTTCCTTCCACCGCTACACCTTTGGTCAACAGCACTCGATCTCCGGGTGCCATATTACGTTTGTCGATTAAATTACGCCGGGCGACGGTTCCTGCCATCATACCGGTAACCACCGGCCGCACCACGGCATCGGTTATTTCGGTATGTCCGCCGCAGAGTGTGATTTGCCAGCGCCGGCAAAAATCCTTAAGCTCTTTGATGACCTTGTGGATTTCAGACGGGGTGACCCCGCAGGGGAACAGTAACGTGGTTAGAAGCCAGCGGGGTGTTGCCCCTGAAGTGGCAATGTCATTGGCATTGACCAATACCGCATACTGTCCGATGGCATCCGTCGCAAAAGTGATGGGGTCTGATTTGAGCACCAGAACTTCCTCGGACTCAACGTCAATTGCGGCGGTGTCCTCACCAACCCCCGGATTTATAAGGATCGATGGATCATGAAAATCAAACTGATCTAAAAATTCACGCAATAAATCATTTGGCAGTTTACCGGCGGGCAGGGGGATGCCCTGTCTCACGATTTTTTTGAGCTGGTCTAACTGGGATATTTGATATGCGCCTTCAGCCTTTGCCATATCAGGCGTGGCCGAAGGGTCAAAAAAAACGGTCACCGCCCCCGCGTTTTGTGCCTGCCGTTGTATTATTGAGTCCGCCGTTACTACCAGGATTTGATCCGCTGCTAATTTTAATTTCTGCGTTGCCAACTGAACCACTCCGGGGGTCGGGGTTGTTGCCATGAACTCCAGTCGGCTGATGACCGGATCGAAATTTCGCACACTGGCCCAGTTTAAGTTTTTCAGCAAATGATCAACAAATGCCGGACTGCCGTGAGAGAATACCGCCAGATGCAGGCCTTTCAATTCCAGGTACCGTAACATTTCCACGGTACCGGGCGGAGATTTTGAATCAGCGGCCGCTTCAAGCTCGAGGCGATCCAGGCTGGTCTGGGCCTGGATTTGATCCTGAGCTTTGGATAAGCTCTGCAAATATTCGGGGGTGGTTGTTTTAGCCGGACATCCAATCGATGCCTTAAATCGATGAATATCAAGTTTGATCGGTCTAACCAGCGTGCTTTCGAGGTGGAAAAAAACGGCTTTGATGTGCATTGCCTGGTTTTGCATCGATGTTAAATATAGTCCTTTCTAATTTTTGCCATCAGAATCCTTGACAGAAAGCCGTTCAAATGTCAAATTTTTCTCAAATGAAAATGCTACTGATATATCCCTATTTTCTGAATACGCGGGTCTATACCACTGAAGATGTCCGCCCTGTGCCGCTGGGAGTGTATTATGTGGCAGCTGTTTTAAAGGATAATCGATATGATGTGGAGATTTTAAACTGGCACAACATCAATGCGACGCCCCATAAAATCAGGCAAGCACTGGAAGAGAAAAAACCGGATATTATCGGCTTTTCCATCCTGACTGCCAATCGTTGGGGGGGAATCGAAATTGCCCGGATCGCCAGGCAGATCAATCCGCAGGTAAAGATCGTGTTTGGCGGCATCGGGGCCACTTTCTTATGGGAACATTTTTTAACCCATTTTCAAGAAGTTGACTTTGTTGTGATTGGTGAAGGGGAACACACTTTTTTAAAGCTGATCCGGTGCCTGGAGACGAACCGTCCCCAGGCCATCGAGAAAATAAAAGGAGTTGCCTTCAGGAAAAACGGCAAACCGATCCGGACACCGGAGGCTGATCCAATCGAAAGGCTGGATGATTTGCCCGATCCGGCGAAATACTTTGACTTCCAGCATCTTGCTTTGACCCGTGGTTGCGGCGGGAATTGTAATTTCTGTGGTTCCCCCCGCTTTTGGGGACGCAAAGTCCGGTTCCACTCCGCTGACTACTTTGTTGGTCAACTCGAGCGCTTATTCCATAAGGGCATTCATTTTTTTTATTTTTCAGATGACACCTTCACCGCCCATAAACGACGTGTTATCGAAATTTGCCGCAAGATCATTGAAAAAAAGCTGGATATTGCCTGGAATGCCATATCCCGGGTGGATCATGTCAGCGAGCAAGTCCTTTATTGGATGAGAAAAGCCGGTTGTATTCAAATCAGCTACGGCGTCGAAAGCGGTTCTGAGAAAATAAGAAAATTTTTACTCAAAAACATTTCATCCGAAAAGATCCAGTCTGCTTTTGCTTTAACCCGAAAATACGGTATCATGGCGCGGGCTTATTTTATTTACGGTGCTCCGCAGGAAAGCCGGCAAACCATCCAGGAAACGATTGACCTGATCAACACGATAAAACCGTTGAGCGCCATTTTTTATATCCTTGACATATTCCCGGGAACTGCGCTCTATGAGGATTTCAAACAACGCTTAAATGCCACCGATGATATCTGGTTAAACCGCATCGAGGATATCATGTATTTTGAGACCGATCCGGATCTAACCCGGGAGATGATATTGGCGTTCGGCCAAAAGCTAAGATCGAGTTTTTATAAAAACCTGCCTGGATTTGTTGAGACGATCCGGTTAATTGATAGCGAAGATCTTTATCCGCAGCACTCAAGGTTTTACGCCCGCCTTGCCATGACATTTGATCATGGCGATTATTCCGCCAATGATGTAATAGAGAACAAAGACCGGCTTGTCGAAAAATTGTACCGACTGTCATTGAACTATTATCCGAACGCCGAAGCTTACCTGGGCCTGGGTATCCACAATCAAAAACGAGGCGCGCCGCAAGACGCCATTGATATTCTTTCACATGGCCTTGCCCATTTTCCAAATGATGCCCGACTAAACATTTGCCTGGGAGTCGGCCTGATGAATCTGGCAGATTACGATCAAGCCCTGGCCCGGTTTCTTGAATTTCCGGATGAAAAAGATGCGGTGCAATTTGCAGCCCGCTGCTATGAGGCTCTGGGGGATGATACCCAGGCTGCGACTTTTATGGGAAAATATAATAAGATGTAGATAAAATCAAGGAGTAGCGGAATGCGGAATGCGGAAGTCGGAAATGTTGGCAAAGGCCTGATTTAAGGTATCAGGTGTCCCCCCTTCGCCTTCCAGGCTATGGAAGGCAGGCAGGTGTCAGCGCTGCCGCTGGCCTGAAAAGCGGCCAGTCTAATCGAAAAAAAGACCCTGTCTTGCGGAGTTTATAAAAAGGCGAATCCACCCGAGGCGGATAAATATCGAATATCGAATGCTGAACATCGAATGTCGAAGGAATGTATTCTGCCTGTCGTGAGCCTTTGTGTCGAACGGTCTATTTTATAAAAAGGACGGAGCCAAGCGAAACCACCCTTTGACCTTCTACGGTTCGATATTCGATATTCTGCGGTTCGCTTTTTAAACCGGGCATGGTGAACGAAACCTCGATTTAGGTTTTGAATGATTGCCAATCGCAGCTAAAATCCACTCCTACGAGGTGATACTTACATTATTCACGGTTTCGGTACCTATCAATTTACCAGATGGAGGAGGGCTTATGAGTACATTGCCAGAAAAAACCGGCACGTTTGCAGGGTCCGACGGTGTCAAAATATTCTATCGCCATTACCCGGCTGAATCCGAAAAGGCGCGGTTGGTGATCGCCCATGGCCTGGGTGAGCACTCCGGTCGCTATGGCTATGTTATTGAGCGTATGCTTGCCAGAGGGATCAGCGTCTGGGCGCCGGATCATCGGGGCCACGGTCAAAGCGAAGGCAAACGCGGCCACGTTCTAAATTTTATGCAGTATCTTACTGATCTGAAATCAATGCTTAAACTGGCCAGGGACGGTATGGCCGGCGATCAGAATTGCTTTTTGCTGGGACACAGCATGGGCGGTTTGATTGCCATATATTATGCCCAGCGGTTTTCAGAACTTATCGACGGGGTTGTGGCGTCATCACCTGCCCTGGGCATGGTCATCGAAGTACCGGCCGCAAAGAAGATATTGGGCACATTCATGTCCTGCCTATGGCCGAGTCTGACTTTGGGCAATGAATTGGATGCCAGCAAAATCAGTCACGATCAGGATGTCGTCAGCGCTTATAAAAACGATCCTCTGGTGCATGATCGGGCCAGCGCCCGCTTCTTTACGGAATTAATGGCAGCCATGGAAACGGTCAATCGGCAATTTGCTTCTCTTAGCGTTCCAATATTGATGCAGGTAGCCGGTGATGATCATTTGGTCAATGCCAGGACAGCCGGACAGTTCTTTGAAAAACTGGAAATACCGGATAAAACCCTGCAGGTTTATGAGGGGTGTTATCATGAAATATACAACGAAGTGGAAGCTCAAAGAGAAAAGGTGCTCAATGACCTGGAGCAGTGGTTGGAGGAAAGGATTTGAGAAATGGATATTGAAGATTGAATAATTAAGGCTGAAAACCATTTTATCGGTCACTGAACTTGGTCACTGATCGTATATCTTTCTTATATCGACGGAATTCCATAAATCTTCAATTGTTAGCCCCTCATTCTATGATATTGAATTCAATCGGTGTTGTTAGAATCGGTTTGACGGCAACCGGGCCGATAATTTCATTTTTGATCGGATCGTCGGTGCCCCACCAGTTTTGAACGGCTTGAACCTGGCCTTTGTCGTCTATCACTTTCATTTCCCAGCCGCCATTGTTCAAAATATTATTTTGTACTATTTGGGCCCGGCTGTTTTCCAGTAAAAACCCTCCGGAACTGTTTTCGGTAATAACCGAATTATTCACCAGAATACGCGCCTGGCGGGCAGCTATACCTGATTTTTGCGATGTCCGGATGAGGCTGCCCGATATTTCAGCACTGCTTTCTTCCATCACGATTCCCCAGACATTGTCCTGGAATTGGCTGTTTTGAATCGAAACCTTGGAATTAGACGCCCTGAAGCCGAATTCAGCACCTGATATTGCACAATAGCTAAGTTTATTTTCGCCAAAGCTGTGGTCCAAAAAAACGCCTTTCCAGGTGGACCGCCCCAGACTCGAAAGGCGAACCGGATTATCTTCGGTGCCCAGAATTTGAAGCTCCCCTTTGACAATTATCCCCAGGCTGCGAAACCAGATCACCGTTCCCGGTTCCATGGTGAGCTTGGCGCCCGGTTTGACCACCAGGGCATCCTTTACCAGGTAAGGGCTTTTATCAAGGCTCAATACATAGTCTTTGGCTATGACGGACGGCAGCACCGTGGGATTACCGATTTTGATTGGACCTAGCGTATCCATCCACTGGCTGCCGACACCGGTTTTGCCATTGAGAAATCCCATCAGCCGACCGTGGGCCAAACGATCTTTTTGTTTGATGCGGTAAGCGCCAATGTAAACGCCAGGCTCTTTCTCCGTCAGCGGGAGGTTATTGATCAGCGGTGGTAGGCTCCAACTGGCGATCTGCTTTTTATCACCGATCAGCGCGACTTTTAAATAATCACCCGGTACCAGCAGTCTGCCGGCGCCATTGTGTACCAGGGCCTGGATCCTGGGGGGCGGTTCGCTCACACCGGGCGGATTGGGTATGGTGGCGACCATCTCCATACATAATTCGGATGCGGCCTTCATGTGGTTGGCCTGGGTGTGGCTGAGGGCGGTTTTAAATACTGCTGTGGCCAATCCGATAGGACTTATCGGTACTTCACCTTCTTCGATATGGATGGTGTGTTCGAGTTTCCAGATGGTCTGACCTGTTGCGCAGCTTACCATCCGAGCATTGAGTCCGGCCTGATTGTCGGAATATACCAACGCAAATATTTTGCCAAGGCTGACAACATCACCATATATAACAGCATCAACCCCCAGCAGTTGGCCCAGTTGACGGGGAGAAACATTTTTACCGGCAGTCACATCGGTATACAAATCATTGATCCTGAGATTTTCATCAATCACAAAAGGTTCGAGATCCCGGTAGTTCAATGAACTGAAAAAATTATAGAACATCCTGCGTACAAGCACTCCGGCTTCCGGATTGGATGTACGGTTGACAAATGGCAGTATAGCGACTTTGGAGGGAAGCTGTTCCTCCTGCAGGATGGCTGGTTCCGGGGGCGGTTGAAACATTCGAAGCGCACAGGATGTGTTCAAAGCCGGGATAGTGAGAACCAACGCAAAGATAAAAAAAGATTTAATCGGTTTTTTAAAACAAATTTTTATCATTTGGGCTATTTTTTTGCCATTCATCTTACGATACCTGTCGGCCTGGTACGGAGAACTGAAAATTTCCCAATACAGTTTTTTAACCATCATATTCAAAAAAATTACAGCTAAGGTGATATATTACCAGGGCTTATCAGAGTCTTCATTACCCTTCTGGTCTTCGAAAAGATATTGCATGATCCAGGAGCTTTCGGTACCAGACTCCTCTAACAAGCGCTTGATCTCCTCTTTCTTTTCGGCCTGGGTTTGATTGCTTCGGTTTTTTCCCCTCGATTTTTTCTTTAAGGAGCTTTTCGCGTATTTGGTTTTGAATGATTTCTGCCGGGCGATGGACAATTTTTCACGGCAGATTTTCATTTTATTGTTTATTTCTTTGGTGTCCGTATCGATCAGGTAATAGCGTTCAAAATAGGATATGGCTTTAGACCATTTTTTCTGATCATAATATTTTTCGCCATTTTCACGGTAAAAAGCCTTCATCTCATCAATTCGTGTAAGGGCCAGTTTATGCTTGGGTTCCAGTGAAAGGACGGCTCGATACAGGACATAGGCATTTTGGTTGACCGGCTTGAGGTATTGCTGGGCTTTAAAGTGGGCGTCGGCTTCCTTTAAAATCTGAGCCAGTGTCTGTTCTTCGCGCGTCTGCTGTTGATGAGCCAGCCATATCCGGCGTATGGCTTTGTGCGCTTCATCAAAATAGATGCTTTCCTCTTTGATAGCGGCATATTGCCTTAAGGCCGGTTGGAATTTTTTGGCGTTTTCCAGGCGTTGTGCCAAACTCAGTCGATAATAATCCAGCCGGTCCCACAAAATTTCTGCTTCACTGCCGGCTCCGTATTCTGCCAGGTATGATTTTAAATATTCCATGGCAGATTCCAGATCTTCCTGCTGGGATTTTTGCTCGGTGATCGCCAGGGCCGTTTGAGCGAATAATTCCATGGCTTGATGGGACTGCTCCAGGGGCAGATCCAGATCCAGCAGATGTTTGAGCGTATTCTGGGCCGATAGGTATTTCTCAGCCTTGATCTGTTTGGATACGGATTTTAAAGCCCATTTGACTTTTAAAGGAGTATACGCCTGAAAGTAACCATAATAGGTCGTAAAAATAAGCAACAGAAAAACAGCAATCCAAAAACCCAAGCCCGATTGCTTTTTTGGGTTAAGCATTTTTGTGTCAATATTTTTAACATCCTCCGGGCGATCGGAAATATATGCCAGAGTGGCAGAGCCGATCTTAAGCTGATCTCCGGTGAAAAGTCGTTTTTCGGCTATTGATTTATCATTTAGTAACAGCGGATTGGTAGTGCTGACATTTCTAACAATAAAAGTATTGTCGCGTTTTTCAATAACGCAATGTTTACGAGAAACCAATGGATCCAGAAGACTGAGATCCGCTTCGACCGATCGACCGATGACAAGTTTTGATTCTTTAATAGGGTAGATTTTACTTTCACCGCCTGCAGTTGTGCAAACCAGTCGCGGTCCAATAATTTTCTCCTTGGTCTGGGTCAGGATCATTGTTTTAGCTTCAAGTGGAACATCCGCGATGGTATTGGCAGTTTTTTTATCTTCCTGATTGATTACTGTCATGGTTTACCTGAAAGCGAGTTGATGGTTGATACAATTACACAACGATACAAGGTTTATATCGGTCATTTTCCTGCAGGCTTTAACAAGAAGAGGTCATTAATCCATATATTTTTCCCCCGCCCTGATCTGAATCCTAATATTACATAATCTGGCGACCGAAATTTGGCCGATCCGCGATTTTTTGAATCTAAAATATAAATTTTTGCATTTTAGATAAAAAATATTCTCGCCAAACCGCAAAGCGCACAAAGGTTAAGCTTAACTAAATATTGGCGTCCTTGCATCAAAGCCTGAACAAATTCCTGGTATTTTTATTATGGATGGGGAGATAAGGGAGGCCTAAAAAAAGAATATCAATTATCGATTGTCGAAGGAAGGTATTCTGCCCGTCGTGAGCCTCAGGTCAAATGACCGGGTCGAACGATCGATTATAAAAAATACTGAGCAGGCCCACTCCGCTGAAGAGGCTACGCAGGCCGGGAGCGAAACCACCCTTCGAAATTCTGCAGTTCGCTTTTGCCAGGTTCTGGGGTCAATATATCAGGTCTGCAGCGTGATTCGCTTTTCCCTATTGTCACCAGGGCCACACTTGGTCGAGATACTCCAAACTGGGCCAGAGGTCTTTTTCCGCATGAGGCTCAAGGGTAACAATAGGGAAAATATTTTTATATTTTTTAAAGAATTTGAATAATTTACTAAAATCAATCACTCCGCTTCCGATAGCCAGATGTTCATCGTCATTTCCAAGATTATCGTGCAGATGAAGTTGCCCAAGGTATGGTCCCAGTGTGTTCAACCATACCTTGAGATCGGCTTGCCCGAAAGCGGTTGAATGCCCGGTGTCCAGGCAAAATCCAATCTTTGGATTTTTTTGGTTTTCAAAGAGGAATTGGATGTCATCCGGACCATCCTCGTAAACGTTCTCCAGCATCAATCGCGCGCCATACTCTGCGACGCGATCCGCCATCCAGCACCAAAGCTCGATACTGTTTTCGGCCCAGGTTTCTTTGAAATACCCATGGCGCTTTGCATCATAACCGGCGTGGCAGACCACCGATAGGGGGTTAAATAGTGGGACCAGTTCAAGCAGTTGTTCCAGGCGCTGGTGGGTTATCCTGCGCACGGCCGGATCTGGAGACCCTGCGCTGAGATCTATAAAGGGTCCGTGAAGGGTCACTGTTCTCGAGTTTTTATGGAGTTCTTCGGCGATGCCGCTGAAATCTGCCAGAGAAAAACGATCCAATGCGGCGGCATCCAGACCGATTTCCGGATTTAGGCCGTAATCGATGAATTTTTCCAGATAGGATTCATATAACATCGTAAACGGAATGTTGATTTGGACTTTTTGAACAATACGGTTCAATGTTTTCATAATGGATTCGTTTTCTTTTTATACCCGCTGATCCTCTTGCGATGATGCTTCAAACGAAAATGGGATCTCAAGGTGATAAACGCCGTATTCCAGCTTAGCCTTTATCATTTCCCCTCCCTTCTCAAAGACGTTCATCATCGCCTTATTGGATGCCAGGATATCGGCCGTAAAGCCCTGGATGCCCCGATCTTTGGTGCATCGTAGCAGCATTTTATACAAATAGGATGCAACCCCCAATCCTTGATATTGCTCATCAACCACAAAGGCAACATCAGCGCAGGGGCGGCGCTGATCCTTGATGAAACGCGCTTCAGCGATTATATGCCCCTGCCCGGAATCGCCCACCAGACCGACGATTGACAAAACCTGGCTGAAGTCCACATTCACGTACTCCTGAATTTTGGAGTGGGGCATTACTTTAATCGGCGCAAAGTATCGATAATACACGGATTGATCGGAAAAACGGTAAAAAAGACGACGCATCTCTTCTTCATCCGAGGGCTTTATCGCCCTGAATCGGACCTTGAACCCCTGCTTAAACCTATGTTGGGATTTAATTTCGGCCGGGTACAGATGGGCAGATTCTTCGATGAAAATTTGATCGGGATAAAGAATCTTGCGGGCTTTGGCCTGCTCTACAAGCTGGCGGCGGTCGTCAGGGTGGGCAATTTCGATCATTGCCTGGGCCCGTTCGCGCACGGTACGGCCATTCAGGCTGGCTATCCCGTATTCGGTGATCACCATATCCACAGATTCTCGAATACTAAACTGATTGGGATAATCTTCAATTGAAATCCGGATGTTGGGCTCCTGATTACGGTTGCGACTGGGCAGCGCAAATATTGTAATTCCGCCTGTGGATAAACCGGCCCCATGAAACAGGTCCACCACATCCCCGGGACCGGTAGTTACGGTGCCTTTGCCGAAATGCAAGGCGATGCGGCCGGAAATATCGACTTTACGCGCCGGCATTACCGCTGCAAAACGAGGGTTTAGGCCGATTTGGGCCGGGTTGAATACTTTGTCGATTCCCTGAAATTCCACCAGCGGGTTCCGGTTTAACCAGGTCATCAGTTCAGGTGTACCAAAAGCATAGGATGTGAGTGATTTGCCTCGAAAGATTTCCTTATGCCGGTTTGTCACCGCACCGCTTTTTACCAGATCCATCAACGGATCCGTGAAAAAAGGCGTGTGAATACCTAAATTGTGCTTGTGCATCAGGTGCCGGCTGAGTGCTTCGAACAGTGGTCCGATAGTAAAGGCAATACAGCTGCCGTCTTCGATAACCGAGGCGACGTTGGCTGCGACCTGATCGAAAATATCTTCCAGGGGCCATCGCCTAAAATAAATCGGCGGTTCGGTGGAACGGATAAGCAGATCGAAATCGGAAATCGGAACAAAGGTATCGCCGAGCGTCAAGGGGATTTGCGTATTTATCTCGCCGACTATCAGCGTAGCTTTTTCCATCGCTTGTCGGGCCACATCCACCGCTACGCCGAGACTGCAATATCCGGCTTCGTTGGGAGGGGTAATCTGCACAAAAGCGATATCGATCGGGATACGTCCGGACTCTATCAAACCAGGAATTTTTGAGAAACTGCTGGGAATAAGATCCACCATTCCGGCGGTAATGGCCTCGCCGGCGACATACCCGGAATAGAAGGTTTTCAGGCGATAGGTATTTGTTTGGAGTGCTTTCAGCGATATTGCATCCGCCAGACTGACCAGCTGAATAAGCTCCAGATCTTTTAGATTTGCACCTTCCGCGGCCATCAGGTGCTTTACCAGGGTGCGGGGCTCTCCAACACCGGTTCCCAAATATACGCTCATCCCCGGTTCAATCATGTCGATGACTTTTTGGGGATCAACCACCTGTTTTTGCCATACGGTGTTTTCTGATTTTTTCTTTGTCATGACATTTAATGTCTTAAATGTATATTCATTGGAATTATAAAAAATATTTCACTACGAAAACGCGAATCGGAACGTTTCGAACTTTATTTCTTCTTGATTGCCATATTGTGCTTTGAGTGTATAATGTGACTTTAAGTATTAACTCCAATCCGCCTGCGGAGAATAGATCACTGGCAAATTATAATTGATTCGACGCAGGCGGACCTTAGATATTCAATCTTCAATCGAAAATATTCAATCACGTGGTGATCCTAAACGATTTGGAATAAAAATGGAATTCTTTTCTTATATTGAAAATGGATTGGAGCGGATACTCGATGGCATTTATGCGCTATGGCCTCAACCGTTTCCCGGCACCGAACGCCTCAAGCATTGTAAAATAATATCCCATCGGGGTGAATATGACAATCAAACTGTTTTTGAGAACACGCTGGCAGCTTTTGACCAAGCCTGTGATGCGGGGGTTTGGGGACTTGAATTTGATATTCGCTGGACAAAAGACCTTCACCCGGTCGTGATTCATGATCCGGATCTTAATCGAGTTTTTAATGTCGATCTTAAAGTGGGAGAGGTCAAACTGGACCTGTTGAGGGCTCAGTGCCCTCAAGTCCCAGTGCTTTCGGAGGTGTTTCAAAATTATGGCCGGAAATTACATTTGATGGTGGAGATTAAAGCCGAAACCTATCCCGATCCCCAACGGCAAAATCGGATTTTACAGGATTGCTTTGCTAATCTTAAACCACGGTCTGACTATCATCTGATGTGCCTTGTACCGGAAATGTTTGATCTGATCACTTTCGTGCCGGCTTCAACCTTTATGCCGATTGCCAGGTGGAACGTATCCCGCTTCAGTAACCTTGCCCTGGAGCGTGAAATGAGGGGTCTTGCAGGACACTATTTTTTACTGAATAATTCGATATTATCGAGGCACCGCGACAGTGGTCAAAAAGTGGGGACCGGCTATCCCCGGTCCAAAAACTGCCTGTTCAGAGAAATCAACCGCGGTGTGGAGTGGATCTTCTCAAATAATGCGGCGGAACTCCAGGCGATTGTGCGGCAGATCATCGATACAGCAAATTAATCCGCCCGTTGTAACATCAAAATATATTCATCCGCTTACCATGCCCATTAATCCAACGTTCCACCATTCCATCCGGCTCATGCAAGCAGATGGCCGTAAACAGCATCACGGTCCCAATCTAGTTGTAGAATGTCCGGGATGTTAAATTATCAATGCCGGATCAATTTTAATTCTTCCCTGTTGGATTCCTGAAATTTTTCCTTTTACGGTAATTCTGTTTCCCGCTTTGATCGTCGCCAGGTATTTTTTTTGTTGATCATTGAGGGGATACACCTTCAACAGGGTTCCGGGGGCGCCGGCAGTCGGTTTGGTGACCGTCAGATAAACATCGGCCGATTTTGTGCAGACAAAAACTTCCAGATCCCATTGGACAATCTTACCCGTGACCTCTTTGACCCTATTCTGGGCAATGGGATCATTATGAGATTTTTTGTTGTTCAATACGGTGGCTAATTCGGCGGCATTAACCTGATCAACAGTGGCGGTTGCGATCATTTTCATATCATCAGATTGAACACTTTTGATCGGAATTGCCAATGTTGCGACCAAGGCTAAACACCCGATGCCGATGATTAAAATCAATGGCATGCCGGATTGTATCTTTTTGCCGCAATGCGGACACGCTTTCACTGATTTGGCAAAATCCGCACCACAGGATTTGCACACTCTTAAATATGAACTTTGGCTCATGGTTTTTTCCTTTACCTTATTCAATGAAGTTTTTAAAGCTGCTAATCATTCTATATCGGCAGTTTTAAAAAAAACATTAATTTTATTGGGTTTTGAAGATGTGCAGCCAAGGTAAAAGCGGGGCAGGAGCCAAACCTGTTTGCCGGCAATATCTCCAACGCCCGGTCAGTATTCGAATAACACGAAAAAGCACTTTATGTACTGTGACGATGAAAAGCCTGCCGAACACATCACGGATTATGGAGACTGAGCGTAATGCCGGTAAAAAAAGTGAACCGCAGAACCGCAGAACCGCAGAATATCGAATATCGAAGGGTGGAATCGCTGCGCTCAGTCATTTTTAAAAATAGACAGAATACATTCCTTCGACATTCGACATTCGACATTCATTATTCGATATTCGCTTTTAAAAAACACTATCAGAAAGAGTCCAATTATGAGCCTGGTCGGCCATATTTATGCCAGAGGCCGATTTTGCGTTTTAATATTCCGATAGGTATTGCGCTTGCGCGCGTCCCTTTCCTTCATCTACAAAGTAAAAGAGCACCGCTCCGATGATAAAAAGAATCAAGATGGACCCGATACTCCAGCGCGAAGCTGTCTGACCGATGGCGATGAGTTGTTCTGCGGTGGGGGATGGCGGCATCATTATGCGGCGGGCAATCAAACCGACAATCGCCATCAAGGCCGGTCCCATGATGACGGCGAATTTACCCAGCATATTGTAAAAACCGTAAAATTCGGCTGCCTTATCTTTGGGTATCAGACGGGAGTAATAGGAACGGCTGAGGGCCTGAATACCTCCTTGCACCAGTCCGATCACCACGGCTAGAATATAAAACTCATGCTTTTGGGTCATCATGGTACCATAAACCGTAACCGCCATATAGATTGCGATACCCAGATAAATAGCCTTGCGCACGCCCCATTTCTGCCCCAGCTTGCCATATGCCAGAGCCGCCGGAAATCCGACGAACTGAACGATTAAGAGCGCTACGATTAAATCGGAGGATTCAAATCCCAGTGAAAGCCCATAATTGACGGCCATCCGAATGATGGTGTCCACCCCGTCAATATAAAACCAGTAGGCCAGGAGAAACAATAAGACAACTTTCATATGCCGCAATTTTTTAAATGTTCCGATCAGTTGGCGAAAACCGGCCCTTACAACCGTCTCACCCGCGGCCGGGGGCGAGGCACCTTTAGCCTCCTTGACCCAGGCGATCGTGAATATGGTAAACAATCCCCACCATACAGCCACGGTTAGAAAAGATACCCTCACGGCCGCCGCCAGATCCGGCAAACCGAATTTTGCCGGCATCAGTGTCATCAGGACATTGACCAGAAACAGCAATCCACCGCCCAGGTATCCCATCGAAAATCCCAAACTGGAGACATAATCAATATTATCCTCGTCGGCCACAGTGGGTAACAGCGAATCATAGAACACATTGGCGCCTGAGAAGCCGATAATGCCCATGGCATATACAAAAATAGCCATGGCCCATTGCCCTTTGTGGACCATAAACAATCCGATCGACATCAATACACCCAGGTAGGCGAAGAGCAGCATAAATTTTTTCTTGGCGGATCCTTTATCGGCAACAGCCCCTAGAACAGGTGCCATGAGAGCCACGACCAGACTGGCGATTGAATTGGCGAAACCGAGCCGGGCGGTGGTCACCGTGACGTCGGCTCCGTAGCTCCAATACTCTGTAAAAAAGACCGGAAAAAAGCCAGCCATAACAGTGGTCACATAGGCTGAGTTGGCCCAGTCGTACATGGCCCAGCCCCAAACGGCTTTTTTCTCCAAATTCAAAATGCTACCTCCTTGATTTTAGTTTTTTGGCGTACAAAGCGGGTGTCAAAAAAACGTTCAGGAATTCTGCGAGTTGCCGATGAAAACGCCGGTTCATATTAAAATCGGTCTTTCGACCCTGTCATGAGACCTCGAGGTTCTCGCAGGAAGGCTCGCGACGGGTAGGATTCCACAAATCTTCAATCTTCAATCGACAATATTCAATTTTTCTACCTGCTATTGGTGGATAAGATTCGCTGGTGCAGCCGCTCCGCCCGCAGACAGAAGGTCTCCAGTTTGGCATTGATCAGCTGCGGAAACGGTGATCCATCGCTTTCAATAGCCAAAAACGGCAGTTCATCGATATCCGTTAACACGGTGCGAAGCTCACGGTTGTTGGGTTCGGTAGCCAGTTTATCATTGCTGTTCATGGCTTCGTTCAGAATGGATTCGGAAAGCCGGTTGGGCATGCAGCCGAATGGGCCGATGGCAATTACGCCACAGGAATGGGATACGACTTCCGTTAAGGCCCCTCCAACCGTCAATACCGCTTCTCCGGGAAGATCTTTGGAGATGTATGGTGCAGCATTTTCAATGATTTCGTCCATATCGAGCGGCTCGGCATGGACCAGACCTGAGGCAGACAATATGGCTTTGATCCTTTTTTCGTATCGGGCCTGGAATTTGTTGCGGATTTTAAATTTTAGCTTTTCAAAAAAGGACATCTCCTCGGCCTCGGGTGTCAAGCCGGCGTTCACCAGATAATTGCAGTACAGGACCCATTCGGCCACCGGCGAGCAGATCGTGGCAAATCCCATATTGGCTAAATTTTCTGTTAAATACTGCCGCGACAACGCATCCCGGCGGACAAATATCTCACCGGCCAGGGTAACGACGGGCACTTCCGGCACCGGTCGTTTTAAGGCGAGGCTTTTCAACCGCTCGGAACTGCGGGTGAGCTGACGTTCCAGTCCATCATAATCGCCATTTTCCATTTTGCTTAATATATGTTGCCACTCTTTTTCAAACACCTCCATGGCTACAGAACTGTCCACGGCATTGGTCAAAAGCATGGACCGGATGTCTTCCATAACATCTGATACGATGACCGACCACCAGGCCCGGGTTTCGAAATCGGTACCCAGCCCGACATAGGAATTTTCCGATGTCAAGGTTAACAGAGCCACATCCGGTATCTCGAGCCGCTTGACCAGATCTTCCATAAAGATAGAGTACTGGCCGAAGCGGCAGGGTCCGGAACCGGTGGCAAAAAAATACACCAGGACTTCGTCGTCGCCCCGGCCGTTGTGGATGTAGCTCAGCAGCGTACCGGTGGTGAGAATCAGCGGCAGGCATTCTTTACAGGTGGTATTGGCCCGGCCCAGTTTTAAAATGGCTTCGTCCGATGGACTGTGCGCCAATGCATTGAAACCGTATCCGCTTAAAACTGCCGCAAACGCCTCGGACCCGTACTTGCCCATGGAAGGCAGCAGCACGGTCACGCGGGGATCGTTCATCGGCAGTACTTCACCGGTAGAAGTGATAACGCTGGTGGTACCGTTGTTCAGCACCGTTCGGGCCGGTTTGAACGTTTTCATTTTGGCGGTAATTTGGTTTCTAGCCACCAGCTGGCGATAAGCATTGACGATATCCAGAAAAGCCTCCACCCGGGTTTCGAGACCGGCGTCGGCCGTATGACTGTCAAGTTCCAGGGTTAACGATGGCTTGCGGCCCATGATATCGCGAAAGTAGCTGACCACAAACGAATCCGGCCCGCAGGAAAAATTAGTGATATAGGTGCCGAACAGTTGCGGATGTCGTTCGACCAGACGGGCCGCCTTCATCATGAGTTTTCCCATACCCCAGTACATATGGCGTTTGGAATGCTCTTCCTCCAATTCAAGAAAATCAAGCGGAATAACCGGAATTCCGCGTGAGGCAAACTTATGGGGAATCCCCATATGCGCCTCTTCGACAAAGCCGTTGTAAGGCCGGGAAAAAATTACGACCGCATAGTTCTGCGGGTCTTCCTCCAGCGTCTGAAGCATCTGCCGACCGAGCGCCTTCATCTGCGCCTGACAGTCTCTTTGCCGCTGCAGGGCCTGTTCAAAAGCATGTCGGGCCTGCGTGCGGCTGATCCCCATTTGAACCGCTGTTTTCACCAGAGGCTGCCGGGCGTCGTCCAGGTCGGTGGACAGATCAATTAACGGCGTTAACAGCCGGGTTCCGCGTTGACTGAGCTGATCAATTTTTTTGCGAAATGTTGTTTGCAGATAAAATGTTTCGCCCTGAACCAGGGGGCACACCTGGGACTGAGAACTTGAAGCCGAATTGTTTTCACCGGGAACCGCTTTGAAATGCGGCAAAAATATATAATCCGGCGGTTTTCCCATTTCCAGCAGGGTATAAAAGAAGCCATGGGCCAGTTCCACCGGATAGCAGAATGAGGCGTTGCGTTGATCAACACCTTCCTGGGATGAACTGTCGGGCATAACGATGTCATAGCCCAGTCCGGCAAAAAAGTGCGAATACAGCGGATAATACGTGTTGACCAGAAAGGAGCGGTTAAAACCGATACTGCCGCGGCGCGCTATTCCTTTGTCTTGCGGTCCTGTGACGCCGTATTGATGGAATATGAGATCTTGACGCATGCGCACCAGATCCAGCTGTTTAATATCGTAGCGGACTTGGTGGCGCAAATTGTAATAGCGGTTGCAGGCACCGCCAAAGGGGTATTTTTGCCCTTCGATTTCGATCATTGCGATTTCACATCGCCGGTCACATTTTTCTTTGCCGCCCCTGCAGGTAAAGGGTTTTTTATACACGACCTCCCGTTCGACTAGGGTCTGCAGGTCAAAACGTTCAGCCGGGATCAAACCGCTTTCAATTCGTTTTTTGACTTCAAGGGCCACCCCGAAAGCGCCCATCAATCCCGGCTCCGGTGGTACGATGATGGGTTTGCCCACCAGGGAAGCCATTGCCAGCGGTACGGCTTTGTTGTAGCAGACACCGCCCTGCATGAATACTTTTTCGCCCACCGGCCGGTTGCCTTTCACACGATTCGAATAATTCATACAGATTGAGTACACCAATCCGCCAACGATGTCTTCATGGGCAATGCCTTCATGGATTGCATTTTTAATATCCGAGGCAATAAAGGCCGCACACTGGTCGTTAAAATTCGGCGGGCGCCGGCCTTTGAGTGCGATGTCGGCAATATCCTCCATCTGGACACCCAGTGTCTCCAGAGCAGATTCTTCCAGAAACGATCCGGTACCGGCGGAACAGGCTTCATTCATGGCATAGTCGGAGGGGACGCCGTTGGTGATATAGGTATATTTGGCATCTTGCCCGCCAATTTCAAAAATGGTGTCGACCTTGGGATCAAAATACACAGCGGCTGTCGCATGGGCGATGATCTCGTTGATGACGCCGTCGGTTAAAGCGTGCAGACCGGCAATCTGGCGTCCGGAGCCGGTGACGCCCAGGCCGGAGACAGAGATTAGGGCCGGATTCACCTGCTGCCGCACCTGATCCAGGATGGCGTCATAGCACCGACGCGAGGCTCCGACCGGATCGCCGCTGGTGCGCAGATAGACAGAGGCCAAGATGGCATTGTCGGTTGTGCGCAACAGAACGGCTTTGGTGGTGGTGGAGCCGACGTCAAGACCCAGAATGCAGTTGTCAGTCGGCTGCACCGTAGCGGTTGCCATGGTTTTAAATTCCACCTGGTCCGCGAACTGCCCTAGGGGCGGCAGGTTGTCAAATGTTGCAACCTCGTTCAAAATCAGATTGGCGTGCCCCGGGTAGGCTGCCGTTTCATTTTCCAGAGCCCACAGCGCTGCGCCCAGTGCTTCGAAATAGGGCGCTTGATCCGGAACGATCAGCCCCGGGAGCTCCTGCCGAAGGTATTCGATCATCATCCGATTGCGGGCTGTCCCGCCGACAACCATGATGTTGTTGCGTTGCACCTTCTTGAGGAGTTCCAGAATCTTATTCGCCATCATTTTGCACAGTCCGGCCGTTACCTGGGACTTGGGAATTCCCTTATTGGTGGCGTGGGTGCAGTCCGATTTGCAGAAAACCGAACACCGCCCGGACACATGATGCGGCTGCTCGACCGCCGCCCACCGGGCAGCTTCATCCAGGGATGCATCCATTCTGCGCAGCTGCTGCAGAAAGAATTCTCCGGTGCCTGAGGCACACTTGTTGCCGGTGATGACATTGGCGATGCTGCCCGAGCGATTCAGGGCATAGACCATAAATGTCTCTCCGCCGGCTGAAACCACCGCCGGGCAGTCCACATTCGGAGGCTTAACATACGGATAGGCGTATTCTACGGCTTCAGGTTCGGAAATGGATGATAGGTTGACGAATCTGCGAAATTTGCGGCCGGTGGCAGCGATTCGGTCAAACGCTTCCGGCTCCAGCCGGTTAAATGCATCCAGCAGCGTTTGTTTGGGGTCTCCTTCGTGGGGATGAAGGGAAAAATTTATAATCCGCGGTTTTTGGTTTGCGGTTGAATTATTTTGCTTGCCTCGGTCCAGTTCCAGCTGAACGATGGATACCGTCGATGCACCCAGACACATTCCAAGTGATCTCAGTTTCTCAGACATCGGTAACTCCTGCCAACAGGTCCTGTCTTAATTGACGAAATGGGTTCATCTAGACCGTAAGAAAAGAAATCTAGCCCAGAGGTCCAGATTTTCGATATTAAGATATTTTAGTCTGTGGGGAATGCAAATATTTTAAATTCCTGTGATATTCAATAAATACCACATAAAATCTAAACTAATTCCATTTATCCAATTTGTCCATTTAAAAATTCAATAATTATTGCTTGACATTTAAACGATCGTTTAATACGAACGTTTAAAATATCCCGAGGTAAATTGTATGGCCCTAAAAATAAGAAACAGCAATAACCATAAAAACGAATTAACGCGGGATCGTCTATTGGATGAAGCCGAAGATTTGTTCTCCCAAAGAGGATATCATGCCGTCAGTGTCAGAGAAATCACCAAAGCGGCCGAGAGCAATCTGGCAGCGGTAAATTACCACTTCGGCAACAAACAAAATCTTTATTTGGAAGTGTTTCGCTCACGCTGGTTACCCCGGGCCAGCCAAATCCAGCAGAGCTTCAAACAATCGTTAAAAAATAGCGGGAATCCAACCCCCACTATGGTGGTCCAATCTTTTGCGCGGGCATTTCTGGAGGGTCCGATGAGCGCTGATGAGCGAACCCGACATTTCAAACTGATTTCCGGTGAGCTGGTACAGCCCACCGAAGCTTTTGAACTCGTCGTCGAGCAGGTTTTCCGACCACTATTCGGTAAATTTCTGGAAGACCTGCGAAAAGTCATGCCGGATACAGTTGACGAAAAACAAATGATATTAAATGTTTTCAGTATCCTATCGATGGTGTTGTATTTTAATTTTGCCCGTCCTCTGATTACAACTTTTGTAGGCGGCCAGGAACACAACGACATTGAGACCCGTTTGGTTGACCACATTGTCCAATTTTCACTAAGCGGCGTCGGCAGCGTTAAAGAGGAGGTTGGCAAATGAATACGCGTCTATTTTTGTGCCTAACGGCAACTTCTATATACCTTGTTCTATACGGCTGCATTAACCTCGGTCCCGATTATGAACGACCGGGCCTGGGTATAGAAACTCCGCAATCTTTTGAATTTACCCCGGCCGATACGCGATCGCTGGTGATTGAGGACCGCTGGTGGGAAATCTTCGGTGATCGTGAGGTCAACCAGTATGTTGAAGAGGCCCTCCAAAATAACTGGGATATCAAGCAGGCTGCGGCGCGGGTTCTGGAAGCCCGTGCCCGGTACGTTCGGGTCCGGGCTGATCGATTGCCCGC
This sequence comes from Olavius sp. associated proteobacterium Delta 1, assembly GCA_902749685.1. Lineage (GTDB taxonomy): Bacteria > Desulfobacterota > Desulfobacteria > Desulfobacterales > JAFDCJ01 > JAFDCJ01. The sequence continues at coordinate 71,487 of CACVKW010000605.1, forward strand.
CGTGGGGGTGTCCGGATTAAGGGATCGCAGACACGTCAGCGGGGCTGCCAACAATGACGGCATTATTTTAGACACTTATGAATTGACCGCGCCGGCATCATACGAGGTGGATCTATGGAGCAAATTGAAAAAATCCTCCCTGGCGGCCTGGAATGATATTTTGCAGGAAGAGGAAGCCCGTCGTACCGTAGCGCAGGCGGTGGTTGCCGAAACCCTTTCCCTGTATTTGGGTATGGAGGCCGTGGAGCGGCGCCTGCAGATCGCAGAACAGAGCATTAAAGCCTTTCGCGATAGTTTACAATTTGTTGAAACCCGCTATCGGCGCGGCCTGACATCCATTCTGGATGTGCGCCAGGCGCGTCGTGTTCTGGCTCAGGCTGAAACCATCGTTCCCCAGTTCGAGCAGGAGCTGGGTATTATTCAGCAGCAAATGTCCGTGTTGTTGGGACGCTATCCGGAAACCAAAGCGCCGCGCAGGCAGCCCGAAGATTATTACAAGCAGCTGGCGCCGGTACCGCCGGGTCTGCCTTCGGATCTGCTGTGGCAACGGCCGGACCTCCGGGCTGCCGAGGCCAGTCTAAAATCATTAAACGAGCTCGTCGGGGTGGCCAAAGCCAATCGGTTGCCCACGATCACATTAACGGGCAGCTACGGTTGGTCCAGTGCAGACTTGAACAAATTGTTGCGCACGGAAAATATTGTCTGGAATCTAACCGCCGGCATTGTCCAACCGGTATTTGATGCCGGACGACTCAAGGCCGGGCAGCGGGCGGCTGAAGCCAGATATCAGCAGGGCGTCACCGAATACGTGCAAACTGTGCTGGATGCATTTTCGGAAGTGGAACGGACCCTTCTGACCCGTGAATTACAACTTGATCGCCGCACACGGGAACTGAGATTTCTGGAAGAAGCCCGGGCAACCCAGCGGGTTGCCGAAAATCGATACATTAGAGGACTGGTCATATATCTGGATGTGCTGAATGCGCAAATCACCCGCTTCCAGGCTGAGGACAGTCTCGTTCTGGTTGATTTGGCGATCTATCGAAATAGGGTTGCGCTGCATCGGGCCCTGGGCGGCGGCTGGGGGGAGCCGGAACCCATTGAGATCAAAGATGATGGGGTTTTTTTTGATTTTAACTAAATTTGAGGTGCCTCGGAGCTATGCTCAGGGCTCGCGCAAAAATAACTTCACATTTTAAGCGCCGCTGCATCCCGCCTGGCTGCGTTGCGAAAGCTCGGAATATGCAGGATATTCCTGCACTTTCGCGCCTTGCCAGGCAGGCACTTCATCACTTAAAATTTGCGAATTTATTTTGGCACGAACCCTTAGCCGACCCGCTGCACGGATAATCACCACCGAATCCGCCTGAACTTGACCATAAGGGTTCGTAATGAATGAACAGAAAACCATATAAAACAAAACATTGTGCACGATGCCAGGTTTAGATGCTTATTACAAGCCCTGAGGCTGAATCTGTTCATTCATAACGATCCCTAATGGCCTCAGACAGCATCCGCTTTCGGTGGCGATCATCCGCTCCGCTTCCATCGGAGCCTTACAGGTAAATTTCCCGTCACCGCAATTTGGGGCAAAGATTCAAGGGTATCGAATAAAAGCGGTTTGCTTTTCCCCGGGTAGGTGATCGATAGATCATGTCTTCAGCGTGATTCGCTTTTTCTGGCTTCTGACGGTTTGAACTGCGGCGAATCGATGACTATTATAAAAACTGCAGGTGTTTTTTCCTCGGTAAAGTGAGAGCAATTATGAGCAAAACAAACAGGCGGATGATTCATTTTGCGGTCATGGTAATTGTGATAGGTCTGGGGGTAGTTGGATTTCTGGCGCTGACGGCCAGTAAACCCCAACTCAAACGAACCAAACCCCCGGTGCCTGTCCCCATGGTGCGGGTATCAAAGATTAAAACCGGTCCTCAAGCGGTCACCATCCGGGGGGAAGGGACGGTCCGGCCGCTGCGGGAAATCGAGTTGGTCCCCCAGGTGGGCGGAAAAATCATATTTGTATCGCCGGTTATGGTCGACGGCGGCGAGTTTCAAAAAGGAGACACGTTGCTGCGCATTAATCCTTTGGATTATCAACTGGCGGTTACCCTGGCCAGGGCCAGGGTCAAAGATTCGGAGAGCCGGTTGAAAGTTGCCGAGGAAGAGGCGGCTTCCGGCAAAGAAGAATGGCGCCTGCTTTACCAGAACAGCAAGGACATGGCCAAGGAACCGCCGGCCCTCGTGGCCAAAGAACCCCAACTGGCAGCTGCCAGGGCCAGGTTGGCAGCTGATCGGGCTGATCTCCAGAAGGCAATGCTCCATCTTAAACGCACTGAATTGAAGGCGCCGTTTGACGGTCGTGTCAGTGATGAAAGGGTCGATATCGGTCAGTATGTGACCGTCGGGAAAATGCTGGCAAGCCTATTTTCGACCCGGGCGGCGGAAATCGTCATCCCGTTTGATGATGAATCCCTGTTTTGGTTCGATGTACCGGGATTTACCCCTGGAAACGCAGACGGTTCATCGGTCAGGGTAATCGCCCGGATCGCCGGACGGGATTTGAGCTGGTCCGGGAAGATTATGCGCGCCGAAGGAAAACTGGATGAGCGCACGCGGATGGTCAATGTGGTCGTGCGGGTGGAAAAACCGTATGCCACCAAACCGCCGCTTGTTGCGGGGCTTTTTGTTACCGTTGAAATCAAAGGACACACGCTGGAAAATGCCGCGGTGATTCCGCGTTCGGCTTTAAGAGATAATCGCATTGTCTGGGTAGTTGACGATGGCGGACAACTATCATTTCGTAAAGTAGAGGTGGCCAGGTTGGGAACCGACCAGGCCATTCTGCGCTCAGGGCTTGAGGATGGCGATATGGTGGTCACTTCCGGTCTTAAAGCTGTAACGGACGGGATGCAAGTCCGTATTTCACCGCAAAGCGAGGAACACAGATCATGAGAACTGCCGTTGCCTGGTTTGCCGATAATCATGTCGCCGCCAACCTGCTAATGTTTTTTCTACTGCTGGCCGGTGCTTTCACCGGTCTGAACACGAAAATCGAGGTATTTCCTGAAACGGATCTGGATATCATTACGATTTCCACTGAATATTCCGGTGCTTCGCCGGCCGAGGTCGAAGAAGCCATCTTGCGTCGGATTGAAGAAAAGGTAGCCGGTCTGGCCGGCATTGATCGAATTGACTCCAATGCCCGCGAGAGCTCCGGCACCGTGACGATCGAGGTCATGAAGGACTGGGACGTCAAAAAATTGCTGGATGACGTTAAATCCGAAGTCGATCGCATTACAACCCTGCCGGATGAGGCCGAAAAGCCGGAAGTCCAGGCCCTGACGCGGCGCAGTCGGGTGATCAATGTGGCGGTTTTCGGAGATGCCCAGGAGACCACCATCAAGCATCTGGCTGAAAAAATCAAAGATGATATCACCAATCTGCCCGGCATTACCCTGGCAGAATTGCAAGGGTTGCGAAAATCGGAAGTCGCCATCGAGATCTCGGAAGAGACCTTGCGGCGCCATGGCCTCACCCTGCGGCAGGTTGCCCAGGCGGTGCGCAAAGGCAGCCTGGATCTGCCGGCCGGCCGGATCAAAACCAGTGGCGGTGAGATCCTGATCCGAACCAAAGGCCGCCGTTACCATGCCGACGATTACCGGGATGTTGCCGTTATTTCGTATGCCGATGGTCGCAAGGTGACGTTAGGTCAAATAGCGGATTTAAAGGACGGTTTTGAAGATGTAGATCTGAATTCCCGTTTTCAGGGGAAAGCTGCTGCCATGATCCAGGTTTTCCGCGTGGCGGATCAAAATGCCCTGAAGGTGGCCGAGACCGTTAAACAATACCTGGCTAAAATCAGACCGGGGCTTCCGGCGGGCATCGATGTGGCCTTTTATTCGGATCGATCCGAGATACTCAAAAGTCGTCTGAACCTGCTCTTGAAGAACCTTGCGATAGGACTGGTTCTGGTCAGCATTATGTTGGGCCTTTTTATGAATTTGCGTCTGGCCTTCTGGGTGACCCTCGGGATACCGATTTCATTTATGGCGGCGTTATTGGTATTGCCCGAATTTGACGTGTCCATCAACATGATTTCCCTGTTTGCCTTCATCATGGTGCTGGGCATCGTGGTGGATGATGCCATTATTGTCGGAGAGAACATCTACCGCCAGCAGGAACAGGGCTATGATTCCTTTAAGGCTGCGGTGGAAGGTACTCTGGAAGTGGGACGCCCGGTCATATTTGCCGTTTTAACCACCATTGTCGCTTTCTGGCCCCTCACGATGGCCGCCGGTACGATGGGTAAAATAATGCGCAATATACCGATCGTGGTCATGCTGGTCCTGGCGGGATCACTGGTGGAATCCTTGTTTATTTTACCGGCCCATCTCGCGCGCAGCGCCAAAAAAGCGCAGCAGCGCAGATCCGGTCCCGCAAAAGAAAAGCGCTTTGCACGCTGGCTGAGGTTGATTATTGAGGGTCCTTACACCAGTCTGGTTAAACTATGTGTCAACTGGCGCTATGCGTCGATGGCCATCGGTTTGGTGTTGCTTTTGCTGAGCTACGGGGTCTGGCAGGCCGGCTGGATCAAATTTATCTTTTTCCCGCGGGTTGAAGGCAACACCATGCGCTGTTACGTCACCATGCCGGTGGGTACGCCGGTGGAACGTACTGAGCAAGTCATCCGTCACATCGATCAGGCAGCACGTGAAGTCATAGAAACGGCCGACAGTCAGCGGTCTCAAGATGCACCCTCCCTGATGAGATACAGCATGAGGCTGATCGGTCGACATGTGGGCCGGGGGGCGACCCGTGGCACCGGCGGTCATTTGGCTCAAATCTGGGTCAATTTAATTGAAAGTGAAAATCGCGAAGTGAGCACCGCCGCGCTCACCCGGCGCTGGCGCAAAAAAATCGGCAATATTCCCGATGCCGAATCGGTGACCTTTCGCAGTGAAATCCACGGGGCCGGAAATCCGATTGAGATCCATCTGTCCCTGGACGATCAAAACCAGCTTGTGGCCGCAGCAGATGCCCTGAAGATTGAACTGCAGGGATATCCGGGCGTTTTCGATATTGGTGACAGTTTTTTGCCGGGCAAAAAAGAAATGCAATTGAAGCTCAAACCGGCCGCCCGCAGTCTGGACTTGACGCTGGATGATCTGGCCCGGCAGGTGCGGCATGCCTTCTACGGCGCGGAAGCCCTGCGCCTGCAGCGCGGCAAAGATGAGCTAAAAGTCATGGTTCGCTATCCCGCGTCGCAGCGCAACTCCCTGGGGTCTGTTGAAGATATGCGAATTCGAACACCAGCCGGTCTCGAGGTTCCCTTCAGTCAGGTGGCTCAGGTTAATATTGAGCAGGGCTACGCATCGATTGAACGCGCCCAGCGTCTCAGGGTCATTAAAGTGACGGCCGACGTGGAGGCTGCCGTCACCAATGCCAACGAAGTGAGATTGGCATTGACAAACACCGCTTTACCCAGGCTGCAGAATTTATATCCGGGTTTACGCTATACCGTGGAAGGAGAGGGCAAAGAGCAAAAAGAATCACTTGGCGATGTGTTAAAAGGATTTGCCATTGCCCTGTTCGGAATATACGCTTTGCTCGCCATTCCGTTTAAGTCTTTTAGCCAGCCAATTATCGTTATGGCTGCGATTCCGTTTGGTTTTGTGGGTGCCCTGGCCGGTCATTTGATCTTGGGATTCAACATCAGCCTGTTGAGTCTTTTTGGCATGGTGGGACTGGCCGGAGTGGTGGTCAATGATTCCCTGGTTCTGGTATATACTGCCAATCGCATGTGCCGTCAGGGAGACAAGCCCTACGACGCGGTTATCAAAGCGGGGGGTGTGCGATTTCGACCGATCTTGCTCACTTCTCTGACCACCTTTGCCGGTCTGACCCCCATGATGCTGGAACGCAGTGTTCAAGCGCAATTTTTAATCCCTATGGCGATCAGCTTGGGATTCGGTGTGCTATTCGGTACCGTGGTGACATTGTTGCTGATTCCCTGCGGTTACATGATCCTTGAAGATCTACACAAGTTATTTGGCGGCCGTCGTCCCACTCTGGCACCCGATCGAGCTAGTTAAAAGAGAATTCGGAAGTGGGAATGCGGCCTGCGACGAGCTCCGTCGTGTCGAAGTCGGAATCAAGCAGAATGCGGATTTCGAATTTTGGATTGCGGAATCTTTAACTGGATAGAATACCTTAAATTCGATATTCTTATTTTGCTTTTAGAATCTTAAATGTAAAGTTTTTGCATTTCTGGTAAAAATTGTCTCGCAAAGCCGCAAAGCGCGCAAAGGTAAAGCATTAATTAAATCTTGGCGACTTTGCGCCTTTGCGTGAGACCTTTTTGGTTCCGGTCATCCGGGTTAGGGATTTTCAGGTCGCACTGGCCGGTTTGGTGCGGGATTCCCGGGCGGCTATCTGGGGGTCGATACGCCAGGTGACCAGAGGGGAAAGCGTATACAGGAACATGAAAAGAAAGGATACGTGACCGAAATAGGGCGTGAAGATGGAAAGCGACAGCAGTAGTGTCAGACGAACAAACCAGGGATGTCGGCTCATAAAGCGTCCCAGGTGAAGATAGCGAATCGGATATAAATTCATCAATATCGCCGTAAATATCATTAAACCGCAATTAAATATTCCCCAAAACCCGGCCCATTGGGAGGCGTCGTTGACGGCCTGCACGAAAATAATCAAAGGGGCCACGGTCAGCATCGCGGCCGCAGGCGTCGGCATACCCTTAAAAAATCCTGGTATGGGGCTTTTGTCCAAGGTGAAATAAACCAGCCGGACAATCCCCAAAATTGCATATCCCCAGGCAATCAGCCCGACGGGCAGATTCTGAGCCGTCGGATCTGTATTTGCTGAAATGGTAATATAAAAAATCCAGGCCGGTGCAACGCAGAAACTGACTGCATCGGAAATGTCATCCAGAACCCCTCCCAAACTGATCCCGTGCGATTTGTCGGTCTCTTCGGCCAGCGGTTCGGTAAGACCCAGTCTGCGGGCCAGGGCCCCGTCAAGTTTGTCGAATACCGCCGCTCCGATTAAAAACATATAGGCTTCCCGAATCCGACCCTGATAAGCAAAAAATATCGCCAGCAGACCCATCATGGCATTCATGAAGGTCAGGGCGTTGGGAAAAAATGCCAGAATTCGTCGCCGCAGTTTTTCATTGCCCAGACAGAGCTCATCCAGACATAAGGTGCCGTATTTGCGGCAATACATGGCAATCGAACCCAGGTTGATAATCAGGAAAAGAATTTCAATGAAAAACAAACCCCGTAGTGGAAAATTTCCCAGCCAGGATACCGATGTGTAAATTCGGGTAGCCGGTCCCTCGGGAATATAGAACGCATAGGCGTATAGAAGTGCGCCAACAGGCGCGGCGACGATGGTTCTCAATCGGGTGAATTCGCTGTATTCGGGGTCCTGATCGTTGCGTATCGCAAAACCGCGCATAAAATGGGCAAAGTTGTCCCGAACCAGAACTGTAACCGTTAGAAGCAGCACCAAAATCGCGTGCAGCAACTCCGCCCGGTTGGCACCCGGTGAAATAATATGAAGGCGCCACATGGTACCGACTGCAACCAGCGGAAATATAATCGAATAAACCACTTTATCCATTATACGGTCGGCCAGTTTAGCCATAACGGGTTGCGGATGAAAACGGGCAGCAAACCAGCCGTCAACCAGATCGAATGTCATGGAGATAAACAAAAAGACCACTCCCGTTGTGTACAGAATCGGGCTGCGGGTCCACATGACGGCAATGGCGCATAACATTCCGCCAAATACCAGGGGTGGGCGTCCATATACAAATAGCGTGGTGAGGCTTTTGGGAATATAATGTTTTCCGGGCATGTCGTAATTTTTAAGACCTAGTACCTGTTCCCTATTATTTCAACCTAAATTTTATGTGAGGATTCAGAAAACTAGAGCGGTCGGCTGTTATGACTCTCCAAATATAAAGAAATACGGACCCTGTGTCAAGGTAACGATTTAAATATGGGCACATTAGCCTGTCTGTTGAATTGAGCCCATCGGGCAGCCTGAATTTTTCTTGCCGCTTTAATTGTTGGATTTCATGAGAGTCGAATTGGGCCTTTGGAATTCTTTGCTTTGTTGAACAGTATTTGATAACCTGACCTAGACCGACTCCTGAAATTGCCCATACGACCGAAAAATTGTAATATTGTCTATCGCTCATGCCTGCATCGATCTATAAAAAAGTTGGAATCGCCGCCGTCATTATGATGGCCTCGGTTTTTTTAAGCCGCCTGTTTGGGTTATTCCGTTTGATGACCATGGCCTATGTCGGGGGACGCAGTGGTGATGTCGATGCCTACCAGGTTGCTTTTGTCATTCCGGAAATTCTAAATCATATCGTGGCCAGTGGCTTTCTTTCAATCACGTTTATCCCGATTTTTTCCCAATATCTTTCAAAGAATCAAGAAGAGCAAGGCTGGCAGGTGTTTTCAGTCATATTAACCAGCTTTGGCAGTCTCCTGTTACTTTTCACCGTCATGGCGCATGTTCTGGCTCCCGACCTTGTGGCGCTGCTGGCCCGTGGGCGACCGGATTCGCTATTCAGAGAAAACGTCGTCCGGATGACCCGCATCATCATCCCGGCCCAGATTCTCTTTTTTTCCGGCGGCCTGTTTATGGCGGTCCAATTTGCCAAAGAAAAATTTTTGATCCCGGCCCTGGCGCCGATAATCTATAATTTGGGGATCATTGCCGGTGGGTTTTTACTGGGTCCCCGGATCGGCATGGAAGGTTTCTCCTGGGGCGTTTTGGCGGGTGCTTTGGTCGGCAATTTTGCCCTTCAGTGGTGGGGGGCTCAGCGGGTGGGCATGAGATTTTCGTTCAGATTTGACTTCCGGCATCCGGATCTGAAACATTATATAAAGCTGACCCTGCCGCTGATGTTCGGCTTGACGATGTTTTTTTCAATGGAGATATTTAAAATTTTTTTTGGCTCCTATTTACCGGCCGGCAGTATCGCAGATTTGGAATACAGCCTGAGGACCATGCTGCTGCTGGTGGCCTTTTTCGGACAGGCCGTGGGAGTCGCCTCTTATCCTTATATGGCGCGTCTGGTGGTTGAAGATAACCTGCAGCAGCTAAACGAATTGCTGAATAATACGCTGCGGTATCTATCTGTGGTAATCCCATTTTCTGTTTTACTGATGGTTCTCAGGCATGAAGTCATATTTATCCTGTTTCAAAGAGGAAAATTTGATTCTGTCGCCACCGGCCATACGGCCACGGTATTAATCTTTATGCTGGTGGGTTCCTTTGCTTTTGCCGCCAATACGATAGTGCCCAGAGCTTACTACGCCATGCAGGACACCCTTTTTCCGGCAATTTATGGAACGATTGCCGTTCTTCTGAGCATTCCCCTTTACCTGCTGGGTCTGAAGGTGATGGGAGCCGGCGGTGTGGCGCTGGCACTCTCGTTGTCCGCTATATTACAGGTTCTGGTGCTATATGCGCTCTGGAATCGCAGAGCCCATAACCATGGCAGTCCGGTATATCTCTTTTATCTTAAAATGATGGTATTCAGTGCACCGCTGGGTCTTTTTCTGGCCTGGCTTAAATCTGCGGCATTAAGCGGAATTGGCTCCGCAACCCTATTTGGCAGTTTAACTAGATGTCTGATAATCGGAGCGGTGTTTGCGCTAATCATACTGGCAACCGGCTACGGTTTGAAAATCAAAGAAATTACGGAGCTAGCAGATAGAGTAAGGGAAAAATCTAGGCCCTCTTAGACCCTTGGGGTATTTTTCCGTGACAACTTGTCGCGAGAACCGGCAACCTCCCTTGTTGCGATTGCTGATTATTCGGCGTCTAAAATTTTTCTTATCTTTTGAGACAGTTTCGTCAGATTAAAAGGTTTTTGAATAAATCCCTGACAGCCTTTGTTTAAAATTGCCTGGGCCTTGCCATTAATACTGTATCCGCTGGAAAGCAGCGTCTTTATTGAGGGATTGATCTCTTTTAAGCGGTCATAGGTCTCGCTTCCACTCATATCAGGCATAATCATGTCCAGGATAACCATATCAATCGCATTCTGATCTTTTGCATAAATGTCCAGTGCTTTCCTGCCGCTTTCTGCCACGACAACCTTGTATCCTAATTTTTTCAACATATCTTTGCCGATCTCAAGTATCAATCCCTCATCATCCACCAATAGAAGAACCTCAGAACCCCTCATAAGTTCTTTATATTTGCTCGGCGGTATGCTGACATTTTTTTCTGTAGCCGGAAGATAGATATTAAAATTGGTACCTTCGCCCAGTTCACTGTAAACACAAATAATTCCGCCATGATTGTTTATGATTCCATAAGCAGATGCCAGCCCCAATCCGGTACTCCTGTCCTTTTTTTTGGTGGTAAAGAACGGATCGAATATTTGTTGTTGGGTCGCAGCATCCATTCCGATACCGGTATCCGTGAGAGATATTTTCACAAATCGGCCGGGTTCAACATCATAGGGCTTCACATAATCTTGATCGAGGATCACATTCTCGGTTTGCAGAAATAAGTCGCCACCTCCCGGCATGGCCTGCCAGGCATTGACATAAAGATTTAGCAGGACCTGATCGATCTGGCCCTGGTCGATATCCACCGCCCAAATTTGTTTCTGATATTTTTTATGAATTCGGATCTCTTTTTTTGTCCGGCCAAAAATGTCGACACTTGTATTGATTATGGAATTTAAGTCCGAGGGTCTGATTTCATATTTGCCGCCTCTGGCAAATCCTAATAGCTGCCTGGTCAATTCGGCTCCACGTCTAACATATTGTTCAATGTTGTCCAGGCGTTCATAATGGGGATGACGGCCATCGATATCCGACATTATTAGTGAGACGTTTCCCTGGATACCCATCAGTAGATTATTAAAATCATGGGCAATACCGCCGGCTAAAGTGCCGATGGATTCCATTCTCTGGGCCTGCTGGAGCTGGGATTCCATTTTCTTTTGCTGGGTGGTGTCGCGTGCGAAATTCAGTGTTGCCGGTCGCCCCTCCCACATTATCCGGACTGAACTGAGTTCAAACAGCAATTCATCCCCCGTCTTATCGATCACTCTGTGAGTATAAGTTGCGGGGATATCCTGCGCCCCGGCAATTCTTTTTTGATACCGTTCTATGACCATCTCGCGGTCAGCCGGATGGATCAGATCGGTAAACGGTATTTGCGCTAATTCTTCGGCGGAGTAACCGACAAGGTCTATGACCCTGGGATTTGGGAATTTAATGACCCCATCCTGGGCGATAAATATGGCATCGCTGGCATTTTCAAACAAAAGGCGATATTTTTCCTGGGATTCCTGTAACGCTTCTTCAGCCTTTTTGCGAGGGGTAATGTCGATAATGGATGCGATAGTCTGTTTCGTCTGCGGGATAATTCCTGATTGAATAAATACCGTTTTGACATCCCCCTGTCTGTTTCTCATGTTGAATTCATATTCGGACGGTGTTTCATTAAATGGCTCTCTTCTGGCTAAATGATAAATGATAGCCTGCGCTAGATCTTCAGGGGCGACAAAATCAGTTGTCTTCATTCGGCCCTCAATTTCTTTTCTCGAATAGCCCGACAGCTCTTCACATTTGGCGTTGACCTGCGATATGGTAAAGTCGTCTTCGGTCACAAAAGTTGCCGTGCCGGTGTTTTCAAAAAGGCTTCTGTATAAACGCTCACTTTTCCGCAGATCCTCCTCTGCTTGCTTAAGATCAGTGATATCATAGCTAAGAACAATAATGCCTTTAACATTTCCCTGTTCGTCCAAATCCGGTTCATAGTTAACTTTAATCCAGCGTCGACCTTGCTCCAGATTAAAAACATTTTCGTAAGATGTCGATCTGCCCGCTTTCACCTCAGTAATGTATTTCAGAGCAAATTCATAATTCGATTCGCCGATGATTTTTTTAATATGTTTGCCGATAATTTCTTCCCGGGGACGACCGAAAGAACTTTCAAATTTCTGATTTACAAAATGATAACATAAATCATCTGCACCAACGTAAGCGATATGGCCGGGTGAATGGTCAGTCAATACGCGAAGCAGGTGCTCCCTTTCACGCAGGTTTTGTTGAGCACTTTTTAGATTTTCGCCGACTAAGTTGGATGAACGACTATTTGGTTTCTTGGTCATCAGAAATTCCTCCTGATGCACTATAGGGATACCGGCATTATGTTATAGTGATTTGAGGATTGTTGAGCTGGGGATTTTGACGCTCGCTAAATTTTGACTCATAAGGATTTTTTAAGTGATTTTGTCTGCTCAATTTTGTCAGTCGATTTATTCACAGCCCCATGCAGACAAACAATGAATTTGCTGTTGACAAAGGCTTTAAGTTGATGAGTTTATAACCAATTAGTGTGTCTTGGTCAACCGAAATAAAAAGAATGAGTTAACAAGCCAAAACATGCAACATGCTACCACCGCATCAAGGCACTGCCCCAGGTCAAGCCCCCACCGAATACCGGCAGACAGATCAAATCATTGGGTTGAATACTGCCGTCACGCACGGCTTCATCCAGGGCGATGGCGCAGGAGGCTGACGAGATATTACCGTATTTTTGAAGCGTCAGGTAGAATTTTTCAAATGGAATTTTTAAGGATTTGGCAAGGTGCTGAAACATTCGAATGTTGGCCTGGTGAGGAATGAACCATTTGATATCTTCAATGGGTACCCGGTTAAACTCAGCCGCCTCTTTTATTCCGTCCATAAATCCCCGGACGGCGACTCTGAAGCTTAGATTGGCTTCGATCATGTTCAGGTAATGCAACCCCTGATCAACACTGGCGTGGGTTATCGGCGTGGTTTTGGATCCTCCCCCGGGCAGCAGGAGATCCTGACCATTGGCCCCGTCTGTGTGCAGGTGGGTTGACAGCAGTTCAGGCCCTTCAGTCCCCAAAGTTAGCAATGCAGCCCCGGCACCATCTCCCCAGAGAATACAGGTGGTGCGATCCTTCCAATTCAGCGTGCGGGTCATGACTTCAGCGGCAACAACCAGAACATTTTTAACGGTCTTGTTCTTCAGGTATTGTTCGGCGACATTCAGCGCGAAAATAAAGCCGGAGCAGGCGGCGGTGACATCAAAGGTTACAGCCCGGGTGGCATTCAGCTTGGCCTGAAGCCAGTTGGCGGCTGATGGGCAGCACGTGTCGGGCGTAATTGTGGCCACAATAATCAGATCGACATCTTCGACTTTTTTACCGGCCATTTTCAGTGCGTTGCGACTGGCTTCATAAGCCAGATCCGAGGTCGTTACATCGGCTTCGGCCATTCTTCTTTCGCTGACACCGGTGCGCTGAACAATCCAGTCATGAGTCGTATCCAGCCCGCTTTTTTCCAGATCGTAATTGGTTAATACCTTTGGAGGTAAATACGAGCCGGTGCCCAAGATCCTGATTGATTCCATTTTGTTGCTACCCCTGATGAACGAATTAGTTTAATCGTTTGCCCTGCAAAAGCTTGCTAACTCTCCTATCCTGCACTAAAAAAAAGCGGCATGAAGCAGCCGCTTTGTACACAATTTTTGAAATTTGTGTCAACCGATGGGCGAGGGCTTGCATAGATGGTTCTCTTCCATGGCCACCCGGCCGCAGCCGCCGCAGACAAATTTCATCGCCGCCAGTTTATCCTTGCATATATGGGTCTGATCAACACTTGGGGCACCGCAGAAGCTGCATTTTTTTTCATCACCGCAGGGATTGCACAAATGCCCCGGCTCATTGGCAACCGCGCCGCAGTTTTTGCATGAATACGCCATATTGAATCTCCTTTTTATTCATAGAGTGAGATAACCAAATGAAATAATTCGATTTCATTTACGTGAATATGGGCACGAAAATCTAAATGTCAAATGTCAAATGACTAATGACAAATTAATGAATTCTGTCAATTTTATTTTAAAGTCATCGGTAAGCGTTCCATACTTCGGTATTCGGTTATAGATAAAGGCGTTTCGCTCCTTCTTTAAAATTGATCCGCCGGGGGCGGACCTTAAATATTCATTATTCATTTCTTATTCTAGCGGGGTGAATCTTCGGGAACACTTGATGAATTCGGTTTGCCGCCTTTGACGCCGGAGATCACCGGTTGAATGATAGTAACCGGAAGCTTTAAGGTCCGCTCCAATATCCCTAAAATACCCGAGCCAACAGCCGTTGGGGGCATAGCATAAACATTCGGATCGTCCAAATCCCCTTTGGCCCTGAATGGGATGGAAATGAGTTTGCCTCCCAGAACCTTACCGATCAAAGGTAATATCTCCACAATTCGATCAACGGTTTTAAACGGGGCAACCAGGATGAGAAGGTCTATTTTTTTCTCGACCAGATCAATGTCACCTTCACAGGCTATCCCCATTGAGGCACCATCTATGGAACACTCCTCCATGATTATTTTGCCCCCCTGGAGTTTCGCAATGGCCGACATACTGTGATAGGCAAATCCCTCCCCGGTTAGATCCGGGACTGCGCCCCGGTAAATTTCAGTGACATTCAAAATCGACAACAGTTTTGCCAGCAATCCGAATCGATAAATGCGGCCTTTTTCGGCCGAAAATGCCAGGTTGCCCGTAAGAGATCTGGCGATGGTCTCCGGTTTGGCTTTAGCCAGTATCTCACCACCTAAATTATAGGTACCGGTTGCCAGGTTTTCTTTCGCGGTCAGGCAGGAAAGAGTGGATACCAGCTTGTGATTGGCAGCGGTCGGCACAAAATACAGGTCCAGGGTTTGATCTGAAACATTCAGCAGCCCGCGAAAAGATATACCGCAAATATCCGCTGTGTTGACTGCAACAACCACTACATCCGGTTTAAATGTGATTTCAGCTTCCAGGGGATGCACGGTATAGGAGTCCCAGAAAAAGTTATCCGATTTTACCTGTATTGTTCCCTGCAAACCTTGCGATCCTTGGCGCGGGTCCGATTGCGCTTTTTTCTTGGTAATATATTCTAAAAACGTGTTGATTTGATCCCAGGCGAGGCCGTCGGCATTTACCTTTAATTCCAGCAGACTGTCATTTTCTGATAAACTCGCCCCTCCCAATAGAGACAGGTGATTTTCGCCCCAGGTCAATTTCGTTGTTTTCAGGTCAACTTTTTTGCGGATTGCTTTGCCGGTGATTTCCGTGGAAATATCAAATGAGCCGTTGTTTATTGTTAAGGGGTCCCCCAATGCTTCGGAATGGACTGCAATGTTTTGCATGCTGGCTGCCAGGTCAAAATGCCATTTGGCTGGCGCATTAACGGGTCCTTTCAGATCAATATCAGAAAGTAGAAGTGTCCCTTGAGTTGCTGCAAAAGTATTGATGTCCGGTTGGAACCTGTCAATTGATGCGAGGACCGGATAAATTTCACCGGCGATAAGTTTCGCGGTTTTACAGTTTAGCTCAAAGGAGATCTTCCTTTTCATATTAAAGTTGGCAGAGAATTGGGAAATTTGTGATTTCCCCATTCCGGCATCGATATTTTTCAGGCTCAGCTGATTTTTGCTCAACGAAATTTGCCCCCGGTTGACGTGTAATGGTCCCGGCAGTTTTTTTGAGCTCAGACTGACCTGTTTGACTTCAACAGAAAATGATAGTTGCCCTTGCGGCACGCCGGAAATAGGACCGCTATATGCCATGCGATTAAAGGCCAGCTTGCCCCTCAGCGGCTTAAAGCGGTTGAGGGCTGCTGAGAGATTTTTAAATGAGAAAATCAGAGGGCTTATGTCTTGCGCATAAAATATTGATTCCCCCGATTGAGCTGTTAACATCGGTTTTGTTTTCCAGTTCACATTGCCGGAAATATCAGTCACTGACGATTTGCCCATGGCTGCATCAATGTCGACAAACTCAATTTGAAACCCTTGCCAAGCAAATTGCCCTTTATTGATCAACAAGTCTTTAGGCAGCTTGCGGGATTTCAAAAGCAGCCTGTTTATCACCCCCCGGGTTTGAAAATGCCATTTTTGCGGGCTGAACATCGGTCCTTTAATATTCAGGTCTTGAGCCGAGATTTCACCGGTTAATGAACGAATATGTGCCAGATTTTTTTTAAATGTATTAAAAGACTGCAACCAGGAAAAAAGCTGTTCGATGTCGAAATTTGCCGTCTGGGTTTTGGCTTCGAAGCTGGGTTTCTTGGACCAGTCGATGGACGTAGAAAGCTGAGAAAACAATGACAGCCCGATTTCGGCATTAAAATTTTGCAGTGCAATCCGAGTACCCTCAAAGACAAAGCGTCCACCGTCCATTTTAATCGGAAAGGGGATTCGGCTGTAGCGTGCGGTTAATTGCGCTTCTGAAATTTCGACTCGGGCCGCTAAATTTGTTAAATTATCTCCCAGGTTCAGGATTCCGCTGGCAGTACCCTTAAGATTCTTGATTCGGGCAAGCTCACTTCGGAAATCTTTATCCAGAACGATGCGGTTTAATACCGGCGGTATCTGGGATAGGTCGGCTTTGAGACCAATATTCAGATGAAACGGATCAAGGTTTTTGTTCAGACCCAGGGCAATGGTTCCATCTTGTCCGTGGGAGTTTCCGAAGCGTGCCTTGAGCTTTTCGCCACGCAATATACCTTCGGAAATCACTGCGTCTCCAAAGACATCTTCCAGATCCAGTTCAGCCCCCGGAATAAAAAGTTTACCGCGAGTCATACGACCCTGTATGATAATGTTGTCCATCTTTGCAAAATCGGCAATCGTCTGCCCCTGAATCCGCACCGTCATCCAGGGGACATGCCCACCCCTGATCACGTCAAATAAGATCTGAATGATTTCAGACTTTCCTGCCAGCTTAAGTGTTGCCTGTCTCACCTCATCCGCATCAATTTGAGATCCGTTCAGGGACAGTTGAATATCCTGTAAATTTTCATCATAAGCAAACTTTCCGGTCAAATTAAGTTTGGGGTAATCTAAGCCAAATTCTGTCAAAGTGGCCCGGGTCGTTTTCTCATCAAATTCGAGGGAGCCTTTTATGCGACTGCCTTTGATAACCAGTTTTTCCTTGCCGTAATTCAATTCGAGGATCGGGATGGCACCATTGACAGCGGCCTTGATGATACCGGTTCCGTCGGATGTAAAATCGATCGTTAGATTGGCTCTGGTTTCGGTAACCTGAAAGGCGGATTCCGGAAAGAGGTAGGCGATCAGCGTCTGGGGACGGAATCGGGAAAGCTGCACATGTCCCAGGCCTTTAAAGTCAGTTGGGTCAAGCGAACCATTGATATCGATTTGTTCCCAGAGATTTGATTTGCATTTGATGCTGAAGTCAAGCCTGTCTTTACTGCGAACATATGCGGCCTGGACTTCCCTGAGCTTGAATATGCGTCCAAAGGGATCGACCAGGTTAACTTTGCCGTTTTTAATTCTCATGTTTATATCTGGCAGCTTGAATTCGGGAAGGCCCCGCACCCCTTTGGTTAAAGCTTTGACCATATCGTCAAAAGAAAGATCTTGTTCAGGTTGCTGGACGGTCGCATCCTTGATTTGCGGCAATTTCATGGAGTAATCGGCATAATCGAGTCTGACAACTGCAAATTCGAGACTGCCTCTGAACAGGGGCAAAATCTTCGGATATATTCTCATCCACTGAACGTTGATCGTGAAGCTGTCAGGTATCGATATCTTGGCTTTATGGATGACAACGTGGGGGCGCGGAAAATAAGACAGCTTCATGCTGCGATATGTTATTTGGCCGCCAACATCTTTGGATATATTTTCCTTGATGTTTTTTTTCACCATCTCCAAATTGATCAGACTGGGTGTAAATACCATAACCACGACGATCACGAAGATGAAAACCAGCAGGCTTTTAATCAACCAGCCGAATATAATTTTGCGTTTGCTCATTGAGGCTCTCTCAAATACAATTTCACTGCCGCTGAAAATTACCGCATATCGGACACCCGAAACCTGCACGCTAAGCACTGCCGGTAAACGTTATCATCCATTTTACTCATGCGGGGTGGGCCAAAGCCGGGCGGGCCCGATGGACCAGGATCTTTACTGCCACCTATTATCGAATATGACGATCAAGACACCGGATTCTAAATTCTATTTTGCGCAGCGCCTGGCAGGAATACAAGCTTAACTTAGTAGGATAAACAAGGGGGCATGGTTGGTCAAGCTGAAATTTTAACCAACCACCCTCGGAGTTTTTTAAATCTTCTGCTGATATTTTTTGATCCATGGTTTGCTTATCCCATGAACCTTATTATCCTTCCAACAGATGGAACACGCGAATGTAGCCAATATTCCATTCCCGCTATTCAGCGGGATTCCATTATTCCAGTTGTAGTACCCGGGTTCTTGACACGGCTAATTGGAATAATTAGTCTTTATCTCGAAGCTGGTTCGGTTGATTATCACTATATCCCGTCGCGGCGGGAATTTGCACACGGCGGCGAATTCGACTAGCCAGCCATTGGCGTGGCTGCAGAGATGCAGCAGTGTATGCTCCGCTGGACTTTAAATCATATCATATCCAGCGGAATTTTTATTGACCACCCTTAAACTGAAACAGATATAGCATAATTTAGCGGAGGAAGCATGATGTCCGACAACAATAAAGCGCAGAAAAAGTTCGAAGAAGGCATGGCGGATTTTGTAAACCGTAAATATGGACAAAGCATCGAACACTTGTCCCAGGCCGTTGAACTGGATCCTGCATTTACGCTTGCCTTCAAAAGCCGGGGCGCAGCTTACCTTAGACTGGAGCAAGCTGACGAAGCCATTGCCGACTTTAATACGGTGATTGGGATGGATTCCGGTAATGCCAGAGCCTACCATTTGCGCGGCCTGGCTTACGAGAAAATCGGGGAGAATGATAAAGCGCTGCATGACTTTGACAGAGCCCTTGAATTGAAATCTGATTACGGCGCGGTGTATTACAGCCGGGCCAGTTTGAACAACAAAATGGGACACACAGAACAGGCAACGGAAGATATCCGGATGGTAACTCAATTGACGGAAGTCAATATTGAAACCTTTACCAATGCTAACAATGTCTGGCGTTCGCAACAATTGCAGCTCGAATCCATCTATAATGATGATCTTACCATGGAAAGGTGATCCCGGGACGCAGAATCTGTCGCGGACAGCGTCAAGGGGAAATTTAAACCTGTTGTTTCAGAAGATGTTCCCAAACCGGTTTCAGGCGCCAACGAGGTATTGACAAACGTATCGTCATTCAAGGGCGAGTTCCGTATCCTGGATTTCGGGTACGGTGTAGTTCGCGTCATCAGCATCCGACAACATGCTGTCAAAATACATTTCTATTATCCCTCTATGGACTGCAAACTTGCTTGTTAGTAGATCTTTAAAGCTGTTAAATTCGGGTTCAGTCAATAATTCATCGATTTCGTGAGCCCGTTTCCCCAGCTGCCGGCAATATTTGTCGGTGATGGTTTGAGGGGCGGTACCGCGCTTTTTTGCCACACGATTGGTGGCCTGGGTGCGGGTGCAGCCGTTGACTTCCATTTCATAAACAACCTCAAGAATCTGTGACAGTGACTTTGGCAACCCTTCAACACTGACAGCTGGTATTGAATATAAGGGGGCAACTTCCTCCTTTGTTTCCCCCTTGGCGAACAGGAGTCGTTTTAACACTGAATTGGGTGTATCAACAAAAGGTTCGGCATTCTGTTGTAATAACTGCCAAATTTTCTCTTCAATTTCGATCGAATACATTTTCATGGGGTAGACCTCCATTTGCACTAGCTTACATCTGATTATACGAAAGTTTTTCTAGGAACGCAAGTAAATCCTATCGGAATCAGACTCATGCAGTGGAAGAGTGGACTAGTCGGAATAATTCAGTTCAGCAGCCGGTTGAAGTGATTGATGGCAAGTGAAACTAGTTGCGCCTGCTATAGCGGGCCGCCCGTTATATATAGCCGGCCCTGTTTTGAAAGCCATCCTGAAGGAGGGGCGCGTGATCGATGCTAGGAAAAACTTCGAATGAACTAGCCCCTTGTTTATTGCTTCGGGGTATAGTGAACTACCCCCCCCTCGCAGGCGCTTCAGCAGGACCAAATCGAATCCAATATGCAAATTAAGGTTTGATTCTGATGGTCGCTTCTGCAAAGCTCCTGGGAGCATTTCGATCATCCTGGTGAATGGATATATAGAGGTTGTGTTTACCAATCGTTACGACGTCATTACCGCTTAGTTTGGCCGTGATGATGCTTTCGTTATTCATTAAGGTACCATTGGTGCTTTTAAGATCTTCTATAATGTATTCCCCATTACGCCGAAAAATCCTGGCATGCTTTTTTGAGGCTCCCAGGTTATTGATATGAATATCACTGTTTTCATTACGGCCAATGGAAATTTCCGATTTATCCGTTTCCAGGGTCTTAAGCTCCTTGTCTTTTAATTTCAATGAAATTTTGAGCATGGCTGCCTCCATTTAATAAAGATTTTAACTACTTGCACAATGATGAATACAGGTTTAATTCGTATGAAAAATGAGTCTCGCGCCCGTTAAAGATCTGTAGGATCTATCCTGCCTTGCCGCGGGGAGTATCGCGCGCGGAACAGGATACCAGATCGGCTTTGGTTATTACTATCGGTACATACGGGCAAGATCTTTACCTCTTTTTTGCCCGAACAAACACTCAATCCGGCTTGAGTCGCCGAGTTGTCATTTTAATGATAAGTATTTGATATGAATTGAAAAAATTTTGAGGAATGTGGGAGGTAATTAGCTTAATCCAATAATAAAAGCTTGGTTTTTGGGGCCGGATTAAAGATAATCCGGAGGCGGACCGCTAGCGTGGTGCCGGGTTCTTTACTGCGTCAGTTTATCGTGTCCAGGCAAATTTGCATATCTTTGATGACCTGAGAAGCGGATTGATACCGTTTAGAAACCCCTTTGGCCAGCAGGCGTTCGACAACTTCAACACAGCATGCTGGTGTTTTGGGGGCGATCTCATTGAGCGGCACGTATTCAGTGTTGGATACGGCATACAGCAGCGCCGTCATACTATCACCTTTAAACGGCCGGGCACCGGTCAACAACTCATAAAAAACCACTCCGAGAGAAAATAGATCCGATCGGCCGTCCACTTTTTTACCGGCAACCTGTTCGGGTGACATGTAATTTGGGGTGCCGAATATGATACCGGTCTGGGTTTTTGATGAAGTAATAACCCGTGCGATGCCAAAATCGGCCACTTTAACCTGATCATCATCCAAAAGGAGAATATTGGCCGGTTTAATGTCGCGGTGCACGACTTGCTGGCTGTGGGCATATCCCAGGGCTTCGGCGACTGCGCTGACCATCTTGAAAACCCGCTTTAACGGCAGCAAATTTTCTTTCTGACAATAGTGGGTCAACTCTTTACCCTTGAGCAATTCCATCGCGATATAAGCCATGTCATGATCCTCGCCCATATCATAGATCGTCACGATATTCGGATGGGAAAGCTTTCCGGCGGCTTCGGCCTCCCGAAAAAAGCGTGCTTTGATATCGCTTAATTCGTCGGGTGCAATATCCACGTAATTGATGGTTTTGACGGCGACTTCGCGATTGATATTCGGATCTTTGCCCAGGTAAACGATACCCATGGCGCCCTGTCCGAGTTCCTGCAAGATTTCATACCTTCCCAAGGTGGGTTTGGTATCACCGTTTTGCAATAAAAAGGAGGCTTCCCTCTTGGCAGCTGCGACGGTCATTGCCATCGTATTATCCAGTGTAATCAGTCTTTTTATGCGGTCATTGACATCTTTAAAGGAGCCGGCCTTCATAATGTGGCGGTAGACGGACAGGGCCTTGTTGTTCATCCGCTTGCGTTCAAAGTCCAATCCTAGATTGTACAGAAGCTTTTGTACGGCTTTGTCTCCCACCGGACACTTTAAAAACTTCTCATAGGCCATGTCCAGCATGCCCTGGCCTTGCAATGCCAATCCCAGGCTCTTGTTCAATTCAACGTTTTCACCCTGGCTTTCAGCCATATAGCGCCGGCGGTTGGCCAGGGCAAAACCAATAGCCGAAAGGATGACCGGCGCCAGAACCTTAATCCAGATACCATTGCTGAGAAATAAAATGACGCTGGCGCCGACCCAGGTGAGCAAAAATATGCCCAGAATCATCGCTCCAATCCGCGGCGTGACTCTGGGAATGACAAATAAGAGAAAAAAACCGAAGTACAATAAGGCCAGGATTTCCAGGAAAAAGACCCAGGAAGGGCGAGAAATAAATTTGGCATTAATTATATTTTCCACTGCGGCGGCTTCTATTTCAAGACCGGAGACATTTGATCCGGTCGGGGTAATATAATGTTGTGATAGCCCTTCGGCCGTCACGCCGAGCAGGACGACTTGCTTGCGAAAAGTTTTCGCATCGACCTTGCCGTCGATAACGTCAACAAATGATATTTGCTGAATGTTGGCTTCTTGACCGCTGTAATCGATTAACATCCGATGGTTTTTTTCGGTGGGAATTTGCAAATGCCTGAGGACTATTTTGTCCTGTCCAATCATGATTTCCTTTAACCGTCCGCCGTTATATTTTCTGGCCACCTGTAACGCAAAGGATACGAAATCCCTATCCTGATAGGTAATCAACAGGGGTATATTGCGGACGGTGCCGTCCTTATCGCCAATCAGATTGATGTGCCCCAGGGCGCCGGCCTTCTTCGATAGATCGTGATAAGGTTCGGTGATTCGGCTGGCCTGTATTCTGTGATTATTGAATACGCCGCGAAGACGATTTGAGTCCACAGACAAAGCGTTTTGCGCCTGTGGGACGCTGTTGATTTCAATGGAATTTAATATCAGCCAATCTGATAATTTAACAGAGCTGCCGTCCCCGGGGCTGCCGAGGGTAAATCGCAGTGGCAGCACCACATTGCGGGCGGAGCGTACAGCAGAAATAAGTCTGGCATCATGATTTAACCGTTTGCCGGCTTCATCGAAGATGCTGTCGATTTTTGTTGTGGTTTTGCGTCCTGACTTAGACGGTTTGTTGTTCAACATTTCTTTGATGTATTCTAATTCCTGCAACCCGGGGTTTACCTCTCTGGTGGGGTATAGCAGCGAAATACCCATCGTCTGGACGCCATATTCCGATAGCAGTTTAACCATTTTGGCGAGGTAGGATCGGGGCCAGGGCCAACTGCCAAGCTGTTGGATGCTTTGATCGTCTATTGCCAAAACCACCACCTGGGTGTCGGCTTTGCGCTGACGCAGCCGGGTCATCGAGTCGTACACCTTAAGTTCCAGAGGTTGCAGTATATCGAAATCAAACAGGATATTGCTCAGTATTGCCGCAATTGTCGCTGCAACCAGCAGAAGGGTTGAAAAATGTAGTTTTTTTAGTAGCATTTAGAGTCTTAATTGTGAATTCAGGGTAATTTATGGCAAAACTAATTTGCCGCCAAGACACAAATATAAGTATATACCAAATGTTTCGCTTTGTGTTTGCGTGCCTTTGCGGCAATTTGTTCTCTGCCCAAGGCGGATCCGGTATTGAATACATCCGATGAGCCTTTGGCGGGACAAAAAAAAACCGACCCACCTTATTCCCAAGACGACCCGGTCCGACGCGTTGCTTACCAATCCGGTTATCCAAAATCAAAGGCCTTGATGTATAATAAAAATTATAAAAAAAAACGGCGTTAGTGTCAATCTTGCTCCAGCCGAAACCAGCTCCAGCTTATATGTAAATATTTGAAATTTATTTTAATAATTAAAATATATGAATATAAAAAACATTTTATTCTAACACCCGAAAATTGGTTTTCCCTCTCTTCGAGCAGCAGGCTCTACGAACCGGGAGCGGGGACGGAATTGGGCCGGAAGCTGGGGCAGGAGTTCTGGCTCTACTGCCGCAGCCCGAATTCGAGACGCCATGATTTACCACCCTCATTAACGATCACATCTTCCGCGCGGATTTTTACCACCTGGTAACCATCCACCGATTCTCCTTCATGAACAATACGGCCGTTAATCACAGCCATCCGTCTGACTGCGTCATCCGACCAGGCCAGCGCCTGAAGTTTTAACTTGGAATCGGTCATACGATCGTAAGTCTCCCCAGATCGAGTTCGGGCCGGTTGTTTAGCTCTGGCCACGGGCCTAGCGGATCTGGTGTCTTTTGGGGCTGGGGTTGTGGATTTTTTGGCGGGTGCCGCACCCGGGGGCAGCAAATCCTTCTTCAGTGGTTTTTTTACCCTCGAGTTTAAACTCGCATCCGGGGCCCGCATGCCGGAGGACGTTTGGGATGGGGGAGTGGCGCTGTTTAAGCGCCGTTTACTGGATCTTGTACTGGTTTGAAATTTTTTGCCACTGCTACCAGGCACCACCTTTTTAGTCGGTGTTTTTGGCTGCCGGGTAACGGGCGGCGGCTTTATTGCAGGTTTAGAAGATGGGGCCGAAACTTTAGCCCGGTAGACGTTTGACCGGCTCGTGTTAGACCCTTCGCCGGCTGTTGGTGCCTCCGATGACACGATCGACATAATTTTCGCGATAATGAGCCTTCGCCGGGGCAATAGTATGCCTGTCACAACCGCAATCGCCAATAGCATTAGAAGCAGGTATAATATCCCGCGCCAGCGCTTACCGGTATTTGAATTGAGCACCTGCTTAGAAGCAATGGGTATTGGCAGTGATGGATGAGTTTGAGGTGGAGGTGAGTCCTCCTCTATTTTTTTCAAGGCTTTTAAAATTGAACTCAATTGCTTTTTCCCTATACCTGAATTATGCACGTATTCTAACCAACACTGAATAAAAGTGAATATCCGCAATTTAACCGAAACGAAGGTTGCTGTAAAAAATTCAGGTATCCGTTATTTTTGAGGGCGGATTAATTAGTCAAACGGGGCATCTCAAAAGATTCTTTTTCCTGATACAGGATCATTTTGGTCAAAGGACCCACGAAGCCATCAACGGGTATGCCGTATTTGGCCTGCACTTCTTCAATGGCCTGGCGCGTCCAGTTATCGTATTCGTCGTTTATCTCGACGTCACTGAAGCCCAGTTCGTGCAACAACAACTTGAGCGTGATAATGGAATCTTTATTGGAACGCTTTGGTATAATTCCCCAGATGGATAGAAAGTTTTTCCAGGGCAGATAGGCAACGCCGGACCAGTATAAATATATCTGATCGGCATCCGCTGCCACCACTTTGTTTTCATCAGGGCTGTTGAAGATAAAATTACGACCTTCTATCTTGCTGAGAGTTAGATAACCGGGCTCTTCGCCGCCTGTTGGAAATAGCTCCAGGATCGCCGGCAGATTCAGGCGTTTTAGCATTTCCAGGGACGTCTCGATCCGGTGCATAAACACGCCTTTGGGTTTGGTCGTCAACCGAAAAAAGGCCTGATCATCATCCAGGCTGTTCAGGTAGGGTTGAACTTCAATGGGGGTCTGCCATAAATCCATCGCAACCTGAAGCGCCAAATAGCGGGAGGCTCGGATGTCCATGGCTGTAAGGTAGTCCGCCAATTTTATGGTCTCACTGCGGTCCGGCTCCTGCGCGTAGTCCTCTGCTTCCTGTTGGGAAGCCGACGAGGCAAGTATAGTCTCATCGGAAAATTCAGTATCGTAATTTTGGGGAATTGACATCTTTGTATCTTTGGCAGCGCGCAAATCAGATTTATCAACCGGGTTTAGATCAGCTTCGCCGGATGCCGTTAAAGTAGAATCATCGGCATCGTCCTGATGGGAATCTTCGGATGCAACCAGACCGTCATCTTGGACACCACTGGGATCAGATGCTGCGGTAGGCTTTAATACCGGTTCTTCAGGGGCTTTGGCTTCTATTTGCCGGTTTTGCATCTGGTTGAACCATGATTGGATGCCTTGTCCCAGCGGCTGGTGAAAAATTGCAGCAGCCAAAATGGCGAATGCCGCACCGCAAAGGGCTGTTATCTTTTTCCAATCCAGTAGAACAAAATTTCGGGAGGCACCTCTGCTTTTTAGCTCCTTGATGGAATCGCGAGCGATTTTTCCAGTAATGCTAGTCTTGCTCAGGCCGAAAGCCGTCAGCAATACCCGGTCGCAGACAATATTAATGACCCGCGGGATTCCTCGTGAGTATTTATATATGGGGCGGTAGGCAGCACGATCGAATTTAAGGCCGGATTTCTGTGAGGCTATATCTATACGATATTGGATATAATCGACACATTCTTTAGGAGTCAGGGGGCTGAGATGGTATCGTAAAGTAATGCGCTGGCCGAGTTGTCTAAGCTCATGGGAATCCAGGATGTCGCTTAGCTCCGGCTGTCCGACCAGAATAATTTGCAGCAGTTTCTCCTTGCTGGTTTCCAGATTCGACAATAATCTTAACTGTTCCAGCACATTATTGCTCAGGTTCTGGGCTTCATCAATTAGCAGAATGACCTTCTTGCGGCGGGTCTTTTGAAGGATGAGAAAGTTGTTTAAATTATCAATTAAATTTTTGGTATTGTCGGTATTATATCTAATTCCCAGCTCATCATTGATGGTTTTAATGAGCTGACGGGGACCCAGCTTGGGATTGAAAATATAAGCCGCGACGGCATCGTCATCCAGGTTTTCAAGAAAAGCACGGCAAAGCGTGGTTTTACCGGTTCCGACCTCGCCCGTAATTTCTACAAAACCGTCACCTTGAGACAGGGCATAATTCAGGTGGGCCAAGGCTTCCTCGTGGCTTTTGCTCAGGAAGAGGTAGTCCGGATTTGGAACCAGTTTAAAGGGTTTTTCTTTGAAACCGAAAAAGTTTTCGTACATGTTAACATATTAAAAAAATTGCAGTTCTGTGTCAAGTCGGATTAATTTTTCAGATAGGTATTTAAAATGCGATGTCTTTCGTCTTGCGTGCCCCGGGCCAGTTCACGGCAGGCCTTGTAAAACTGATTCAGATTTCCATCGTTTTCCGCCAGCATTTTATGGAAGGCCGGCACAAAATCATGGTATGCGGCGACACTGCCTATTTTAGCATTGTTAAGGGAAGCATTCATCCAATTATCATAGACCGACAAACCGTTTTTGTCAGTTTTCAAACGGTCGAATTCATCAAGCAGCTCTGAAAAAATAGATGCTTTTTGTTCTCTTTTATCCATCGCGGATGCATCCGATTGATACAGTGTTTTAAGTATCTGGCGGTAGTGCATGATCAATTGGATAAATTGCTGTTGACGGCGGTAGCTCCTCAGATGGTTCTCGTACAGGTGGGATGCCTGCGTATTCACCTGCCACCTTTTGAGCCCTTCCTGTTCCACTGCAGTGGCAAAACTTTCGTTAAACGCGGTGTCACCTTTCACATAAAGTACCTGGTGGGCAAGTTCGTGGAAGATCAGTGCGGCCGATTGTCCCTCGGAATATTGTATAATGGTGCTTAGTACCGGATCATCAAACCAGCCCAGCGTAGAATAAGCCGTCACCCCGGCAACATAGACTTCATACCCCTGGCTGGTCAGTCCATCGGCATATTGGCGGGCATTTTTTTCTGAAAAATAGCCGCGGTATGCTGCGCATCCCACCACCGGGTAACACCAGGTTTTGGCTGTCAGAGAGAATTCCGGGGCGGCAAATACATTCCAGACCACATAAGGCCGGTTGAGATCCACATAGGTCAGGTAGTGGTTTTTTACCGGAAGCTGGAGTTCGTTTTCAGCAAATTGCCGCACGGCTAGTATATGTGCTAGCCTGTCCCGCAGAAATTCCGGCGATTCAGGATCTGCCATAATTTCAGATATTGGCTGCCGCCTTTCAAGGATGCTATACTGGCCCTGGATTGCCTGGCTATAGTAACGCACGGATTCGCAGCCGCATAATGCGATCGCAAGTAGGGCAAAGCCAGATAGCACGATATATTTTTTAATCTGATCCACTATAATTTTAGGCAATTTAGGCATTTTGAATTTTAGGCATTTCCTTCAAATCAAGCTGTAGCAGAATTTTTCAAAAATATCCCGGTTAAACTTGCCGATTTCCACATCCTCTTTGAGAAATTTTAATGTTTCCAGTGGTTGTCGGGCTCTGCGGTAGGGACGGTCCTCATTGGTCAGGGCCTCATAACAGTCGATGATGCCCAGCAGTTGACCGACATAGGAAATGTTGCGGGTCCCCCTGGGATAGCCGCTGCCATCCAGTTTTTCATGATGTTCCAGAGCGCCCAGAGCGACAGCACCGCCTATTTTGTTTTTTTCCCGGATAATTTTATGGCCGATGGCCGGATGGGTTTTCATTATATTAAATTCATCTTCACTAAGTCTGCGCGGCGCTTTCAGAATAGATGAAGGGATTTGTGTTTTGCCGACATCGTGCAACAGCGCGCCCAGCCCAATTTTTTTTGTTTTTTGGATATTAAAATTGGAATAGAAACAATATCCAAGGGTTAAGGCCATCACATTAACGGAATGAATAACCGTTGTGTAGTCCTTAAAAGAAATGGAAGCAAAGGTTTTCAAAATTTCCGGATGTTCTGAATAGCCGGCGATCAACGAATCAACGGTTTCAGGTAAAGCTTGCAGGGTTCCGCTGCGGGGTTCAGCCAGAGTTTCTTCAACCAGGTCGCATAGGGTCGCTTTAACTTTGAAGACATTACCGGTTTTAATGCTGTCAGCGATTTGCCTGTTGAATCCATTTTGAATTTCCTTTATCGCAAAGAGTCGGTCTTGCTCCTGAATATACAGCTCGGGATGCTTATTCTGGCCGATGCGTGCTTCTGCCAGATTGCCGCCGGCCGGTTTGTATAAACAATAAGATTCTGCGCTCGTTTGATAATAGAGGGAGACCGCTTTATAATAATTAATCTGAGAGTTGCGAACCCGGATATAGCCTGATTGATCCACGATTTCTTGTTTGGTTTTAAGGTTAATTAATCCACCCTGAAAAATAGTACATCCAGGGTTGTAGATTGTTTTTTGAAAACTGATAAATCTTGTTAGGCCTAAGCGCCGGAGGCTTAATTACTTTATGCCGCGTATAAATACAAAAATCGATGTCAATGTTATCGGTATTTTTTATATAAAGTTGATAAAATATTGAAAATTATATATTAAGACTCATCGCATGATAATTATTTTGAACTTATCCTGGCGATCACAGTTTTTTACCTTCCGTGCTCACGGCCATATACTCCAGTGCGCACATTACGGTTCGACCGGTTAAAGTCGTCAGTTTGAGTTGACCGTCGAATTTTTTCCAATGGCTGATCTTCATTTTTTCTTTGACATCGAAAGATCCCGGATTGCCGTATTTTTCGACCAGCATGTCCTTGATCGAGGTTAGCCAGGTGGTGTCCCCTCTGTCGTTGTTAAAATGGACCAGCGCGACTTTGAATAATTTCCCGTTGGCCGAACGCGCATCGAAATAAAAGGCCACCGCAAAATCACGCCCCCAAATTCGAATCTTTTTCTTCGATTTACAGGTCGGGGTATTGCCGGGTTCCCAAGGGTTCAAGTCAAAGTGTTTTTTCACCGCAGAATGGGTCATACCCCATTTTGCTTCTCCCCAGCCGGGTATAGTGGATTCGGCCGAGACCGGTGCGGGCAAAACCATTAAAATGCAGATTAACATCAAGAATCGAACTGAGTGCATGACTATTTCCTTCCGGCAAATTTTTTGTCGATTCAAGGATCAGAATCGGCGAGAGTGTGAGAGTTGATCGTTTCAGGTATTTTAAATTGTATCATCACACGATTTTAACTCCCGCCTTATTATCTTGAGCCCTTGAACCCGCAACCTTGAATCCCGATCCCTAAGATCTTTAATTCTGGTTGACCCTGAACGCTGAACCCGGAACCCTTGAACCGTTCTGAATTTTATCACTCACCCTGCAAAAAAACAAATACAGATTTCCTTTTAGGATCCTGTCGAGGTTAAATCCACAGAGGGGGGGGCGTAGCTCCCATAAGCACTAAGTACTTTTGGAAACTTTCACTGTATGCTAGCTCGCTAGCTCGCCGTTGGCGAGTTGGACGTTCGATGTTTTTTTTAGTCCTTTTCGGGCACAACCAACTTAGCCCTTATGGAGACACCCGCGGTTGGTTGTTGTAGGCGAAGGTGCAATTCTATTTAATAAGCCTGCCCCGATTGTATAAAAACGTACACAAATTTTAGTGTAATTCCGAAATTAAAAGCTTTATATTACCTGACTTTTGCAATACTTGGTGGTTATTCATGTCAATTCGTGGCTAACTGATTTTATATTCCTATCCCCTATTAATTTGCCTATTGCATGCGTTGTCGGATTTAGTGTATGGTCCAGGCATTCCGTTTCAATTGCTAAATGAAAGGGAATACCCCCTTTTTTCAATCGACAACCTTCATTCGTCGGCGTTTCCTTTAAGCAAGTTGTTGGAGTAGCAATATAAACACATGCTCGATACCGTAGAACGAATGGCCTACATCTATTTTCAAGGTGCCCGGGGCAGTCATAATTGGGATCATACACTCAGGGTCAGCCGATTGTGTGAACGTATCGGGACCGCCGAAGGGGGTTGATATGGATCTGCTGTTGGCGTCAGCCTACCTGCACGATATCGCGCGCAGCGATCAGGACGATTCCAACGGCACTGATTGTCGGGCTGAAAAAGGAGCACAGCCGGCGGCACCCATCGTAAACAAGTTGCCCCTGACCATCGATCAGAAGGAATATTATTTAACCGATTTTTAGAAAAATATGAAGGAAAGAGGTGAACATTATGGCAATGAATATCGTAGACAAAATCGACCATTTGGTAACCCTGCAACATGTGCTGATGAGCGTATCCGACAAAAGCGGTTTGGATACGTTCGTACCGGAGCTTATGGCCGTCAACCCGGATTTAAAAATATTTTCCACCGGCGGCACTTTTTCAAGACTCAAGGAGATTCTAGGGGCGTCGGCTGATGCGCATTTGATCCGGGTCTCCGAATATACGGGACAGCCTGAAACCCAGGGGGGACTGGTGAAAACCCTGGATTTTAAAATCTACCTCGGTCTTCTCGCAGAAACTTATAACGAGGCTCATCAGGGGGATCTCAGCCGCACCGGCAGCGTGCCCATCGATATGGTGGTGGTGAATTTATATCCCTTTAGAGAGACCATTTCAAAACCGGATGTAACGGTTGAACAGGCCCGCGGCAACATCGATATCGGAGGTCCCTGCATGATCCGGGCTTCGGCTAAAAATTTCATCCGGGTCGCACCGGTTGTAGATCCGGCCGATTACACAATGATCATTGCCGAGCTAAAAGCCAACAACGGCGATTTATCCCTGAATCTGCGTTACCGCCTGGCTCAAAAAGCCTTTGACCACACCGCCGTATATGACCGAACCATTGCGGAGTTTCTAAGCGATAAGGCTTTCACGGATGTCGAGAGTTGCTACAACTAAAGGTTCTGGGTCCAGGTGTCAGCGCCGCCGCTGGCCTGAAAAGCGGCCAGTCTAATCGAAAAAGAAACTCTGAAAAAGCGAATCCTCCCAAGGCGGATAAATATCGAATAATGAATGTCGAATGTCGAAGTAATGTATTTTGTCTATCTTATAAAAAAATGACAGAGCGAAGCGAACCCACCCTTCGACATTCGACATTCGATATTCTGCGGTTCTGCGGTTCGCATTTTAAATTTGTGAAGTTTCTTATAAGGATTCAGCGGTTCAGGATTGAAAGGTTCATGCCTTAAGGGTCGTAATTCAATAATAAATTCGCCTTGGCTTTAACCTTTTATCTTTAGCCCATTTTTCCGAAAGGGTGAACCATGGAACTTCGAGCCGCCGCAAAAATAACCCAGAAACCTGAACTATGAACCCCGAACGAATAATGCCCAAAAAGGCAAACCGAAAGGAGAATCAACATGGCCGAAGATCTCAAAAAAATGTACCGTACGATCATGGATGACCATTTCCCGCCCAAAATGGAGATCAGCTTTGTAGACGACAACAATCGGCAAACTCTCTTTTATGGGAAAGTAACCTGGACGATCGACAATGTTCAGAAAGGATTGCGCTATGGAGAAAATCCAGGGCAGGAAGCCGCACTTTACCGGATGGTCAACGGTAACCTGGTTCTAGGGGAAACCCAGACCATCCAGCCCGGCCAATATCTGGCGTCCGATATCGAGTTGCTGCAATCCGGCAAACATCCCGGTAAAACCAATCTGACCGATGCTGACAATTCGCTGAATATATTACGCTACTTTGTCGATAAACCCGGGGCGGTGATTGTCAAACATAACAATCCCTGCGGGGTGGCGCTGTCAGATAGCCTGGAGGATGCTTATCGCAAGGCCAACATGGCCGATCGCGTGGCAGCCTTCGGCGGCTGTATCGCCCTGAATCGATCGGTGGATAAAGCAACTGCCGAAGCCATTGTCCAGCAATACGCCGAAGTCGTGGTCGCACCGGATTTCGAGGATGGGGTCATGGATATTTTTGGCGCCAAAAAAAATCTGCGGATTGTTAAAATCGGCAACATCGAGCGGCTGCAATCATTTGTCGGCCAGCGAAGTGTTGAATTTAAAAGTCTGATCGACGGGGGAATTATCACGCAATGGTCGTTTGTGCCGACCAGCCGCAGTCGGCAGGATCTTAAACTGGCCGAATGCGAATACAAAGACCAGTTTTTCAAAATCAAGCGCGAGCCCACGGATCCGGAATACGAGGATATGCTTTTTGGCTGGCTGGTGGAATCCGGCATTACGTCCAATTCCGTAATCTATGTCAAAGATCTGGTTACGGTCGGCATCGGGACCGGTGAACAGGACCGGGTCGGTGTGGCTGAGATTGCTAGAGACAAGGCCTACCGCAAACTTGCCGATCGGTATTGCTTCGAAAGTCTTGCTGTACCTTATAATGAATTGACGGATGCGGATAAAAAAGCGGAGTTTGATGGGCGCGTGGCCCGGGAAAAAGGCGGGTTGATCGGTGCCGCCATGGTCAGCGATGCATTTTTTCCGTTTCGTGACGGCGTGGACGTCGGCTTGCATGAAGGCGTCACGGCCGTGATTCAGCCGGGGGGATCCGGCAACGATTATCAGTCCATCGAAGCCTGTAATGAAGCCGGCGCGACAATGGTCTATACCGGCCAAAGGAGCTTTAAGCATTAATCCCGCTAAGTTCCTAATAGGCGGATGATGTTTCGCACGAAGGATTAACCGAAGATATTAACGTCGAACATCGAAATTTGTATACCGTCAAATTATAAACAAACTATCTGGTAGCCGCAGCAAGGGTTGACAAAATGAATTTGGAAAACACAGATCCGGAAATTTACTCTTTAATGGAAAAAGAGATCTTGCGGCAGCAGGAAACCATCAATCTCATAGCCAGCGAAAACTATGTGAGTCGTTCCGTACTGGAGGCGACCGCATCGGTCCTGACGAATAAATACAGTGAAGGCTATCCGCAGCAGCGGTATTACCAGGGCAATGAAATCGTCGATGCGACTGAGATTATCGCAATTGAGCGTGCAAAAAAGCTATTCGGCGCCGAGCACGCCAATGTTCAGCCATACTCGGGCAGTCCGGCCAACGCGGCCGTGTATATGGCATTTTTGAATCCGGGTGATACGTTTATCGGTTTTGACCTATCCTGCGGCGGCCATCTGACCCATGGTCATCCGGTTAATTTTTCGGGTAAAACTTACCGGGCCGTCAACTACAGCGTGGATAAAACCACCGAAAAAATTGATATGGATGAAGTTCGGCGGCTGGCCCTGGAGCACGGACCCAAAATGATCATATCAGGGCTGACCGCTTATCCACGTCAAATTGACTTCAGCGCATTTCAGAAAATTGCGGACGAGATCGGTGCCATACATTTTGCGGACATCAGCCATATTTCCGGTTTGATAATCGGCAGCGTTCATCCCAGCCCATTTCCGTTTTGCGATGTTGCCATGACGACAACCCATAAAACACTGCGCGGCCCGCGCGGTGCAATTATTCTATGTCAGAAAAAATATGCGAAGCAGATCGACCGGGCAGTATTTCCGGGTAGCCAGGGCGGTCCGCATGATCATATCACGGCCGCCAAGGCCGTGGCCTTAAAGGAGGCCCTTTCACCGGATTTTAAACGCTATGCCGAGACCATTCTTGCAAATGCCAAAGCTCTGGCAGATGAACTAACCGGAAGGAAAATCAAGCTTGTTACCGGCGGAACCGACAACCATATGGTTTTAATCAATCTGCTGCCTTTGGGAATCGGTCTGGGGCGACCTGCGGCGGTTGCACTGGAAAATGCAGGTATCGTCACCAACGCCAATACCGTGCCATTTGATCCGAGTACACCGTTTAAACCTTCAGGAATCAGGATCGGCACACCGGCTGTTACCACTCGTGGAATGCGGGATAGCGAAATGGCAAAAATCGGCAGGTGGATCGCCGCCATTGTAACAGATCAAAATAACCTGAAACTGCAGGCCGGAATAAAAGATGAAGTCGGACAGCTGTGCAGAGAATTCCCAATTACGAAATACATTTTTCCACCCGGCAGGCCGTCAGCTTAAACGGTGCTATTTTGGAGTGCGGGTCCAGATCATCGCGGGTGAGTCTATTCACGGGGGATTCGCTGTAGTGAAACGGCATAAAGAGTTCTGCGGGCTGCACCTCACTGCTCACCTTTAACCGGGTATCGATTTCTCCCTGCCGGGAGGCGATACTTACCCGTTGACCATCTTCCAAACCCAACTTTTTCGCATCATCAGGATGCATCAGCACATAGGATTGATTGGCAAAATCCGTAAGCGGTTGATTGCGTCTGGACATCGTGCTGGAATGGAAGTGGTAGAGGATTCTGCCCGTGTTTAGCAGAAATGGATAGCCGGCAGTTGTTTTTTCGTTTTGTGGAACGTAATCCACTGGATTTAAGATTGCCCTGCCGCTTGGTGTGTTAAATTTATCCAAAAAAAGTGTGCGGGTTCCCGGATGGTCTTTTGTCGGGCACGGCCATTGGATTCCTTCCTGCTCGATTCTATCATGGGAGATACCGGCCATAATCGGAGCCACTGCGGCAATCTCGTCAAAAATTACCGATTCATCCTGATATGATTTTATGGGACAACCCATCCTTTTGGCAACCTCCCACAGCACCTCCCAGTCTTGCCGGGCCTTTCCGGGAGGGTCAACGGCTTTTCTTACGCGAGACACCCGGCGATCACTGTTTACGAAGGTGCCGTTTTTTTCGGCAAAAGCAACCCCCGGCAGGATAACATCGGCCAAGGCCGTGGTGTCGGTCGCGAAAATATCCTGCACCACCAAAAATTCCAGCCTTTCGAGAGCCTCGCGGGTATGATTCTGGTTGGGGTCGGTCAGCATCGGGTTTTCGCCCATGATATACATGCCCTTGACCTTTCCGCCGTGGGCGGCCTGCATGATCTCGACGGTGGTCAAGCCGATTTTTCCGGAAAGCGCTTCATAGGGGAAATCCCAGACTGCAGCAACTTTTTTGCGATTATCATCATCCGTAACCGGGATGTAGCCCGGATAGATGAGGGGCGAGCATCCCACATCCGATGCGCCCTGGACGTTGTTCTGTCCCCGGGGCGGATTTAAACCGGCACCGGTTTTGCCAATTTGACCGACGATCAGGCACATATTTATCAGTGCAAACACGGTGTGGGTTCCGCTAACCTGCTGGCTGATTCCCATGCCGGTTGCAATCAGCGCTTTACTTGACCTGGCGTAAATTCCGGCGGCCGTCTGCAGTTTATGCGGGGCAACCCCTGTGACGCCTGAAACCATCTCCGGTGTGTATTGCGATACGATTTTCTTTAGTTTGTCAAAGGCTTGTATACCGCCCTCAACACGATTTTCGATAAAGATTTTGTCGATCAGATTTTCGCTGATGATAATGTGCATGAGACCGTTGAGGAGGGCCACATCAGTGCCCAGCCGCGGCTGCAGCCAGACATCCGCAAATTTCACCAGCGGTGTCCACTTCGGATCGATGACGATCAGTTTGGCCCCATTCGCGATGCCGCGTTTGACAAAGGTGGCGGTGACCGGGTGGGTTTCGATCATATTATTGCCGATAACTAAAATGCAGTCGGCCGTCTCATAATCTTCGATCGAATTGGAGCCGGCGCCGTCCCCTAAAGACCGCAGCATCGCGGTGACCGTCGACGCGTGACAGAGACGGGTGCAATAATCCACATTATTGGTTCCAAAGGCCGTGCGGATAAATTTTTGGAAAATATAGTTGTCTTCGTTGGTACATTTGGCCGATGCATATCCTGCCAGGGCGTCATTGCCGTAATTTTCCTTCGTGGCCTTAAACTTGGCGGCGATATAGTCCAGGGCTGTATCCCAGCCGGCCTCAACGAATTGACCGTTATTTTTGATCAAAGGCCGGGTTAACCGGTCGCGGCTGCCGACATATTCATAGCCAAAGCGCCCCTTGACGCAAAGCCTGCCATCATTGGGCTTTACGCCCTCTACACCATTGACGCGTACAATACGATTATTTTTAACCGCTAATTCCAACTGGCAGCCCACGCCGCAATAGGGACAAATGGTTTTGACGTGTGTATCCGCCTCAGCGGTCTTGAGAATATTCCTGTTGGGTTTTTCAACAATCGCACCGGTGGGGCAAAGCTGAACACATTCACCACAGCCATCGCATTCTGATTCCCCCCAGACCCCGAATCCGCCAATAATATAGGAGGTGATACCGCGATTGGTGAAAGACAAAACGTTTTTACCCTGCACCTCGTCACAGGCCTTAATGCACCGAAAGCATTTGATGCACTTGGCAGCATCGTAGGTCAGCACCGGTGAACTGTCATCGACCGGGTAGCCGAGTGATTGCCAGAGGGAGGGGAACTGTCTTTTTGCCGGATCGTCCAGTCCGTATCGGGTCACAAGCACTTTGAACTCGTCGTCATAGCTTAAATCCGAAGCCTCACTATGTTCGGACAACAGATAATCCAGTAAATAGCGGCGGGTTTCTTCCAGTTCCTCATCAAAGGCCGTTACCTCCATGCCGTCCTGTACTGAGACCGTGCACGCTGCAACAAAACCGCTCATTTCCCTTATTTTGGTAATACACAGACGGCAGGCCCCGGTTGGCGTCAGTTTGCGGTGATAACACAGGCTGGGAATCAGAATATTACTATGCCGCGCCGCTTCCAGCAGGTTTGCTCCGCGGCGGGCACTGATTTTTTTTCCATCAATCTTGATTGTTACCATGTCGCCCATAATTAAACCGCTACTTAACTTCGGGTAGTGCTGATGGTCCGGTTTTGGAATATTGCAATGCTGAAATAATGGAATATTGGTTCTCAAAAAAGGATATTATCCATATTTAAATAACGTGATTACCCTTTCTTATAAGTCCCATTATTCCAGTATTGCAGTTTTCCATCACTCCAATAGGATTGAACCCCCTGACTTTTTTACAGGATGCTCAAAATCTTTTCGAAAATGCTGTAAAGCGCTCCCGATTGGCAAAACAGGGGATTGGCCCAGCGGGCACAATGATGTTTTTGCCATAAGCTCGGACTGCTCCAGCAATGCATCAATCTCGGAACTTTTGTTGGGCCCGCCAGCGAGAATTTTTTCCAATAGCATTAAAAGTTGTCGCGTACCTACCCGGCAGGGAACGCACTTGCCGCATGATTCGTGTCCCAAAAAACGTAAAATTGAATGCAGCATATCGACAATGGATCTATCTTCCGCCATCACAATTATTGCTCCGGAGCCCATTACAAAGGCCTTTTCCTGCAGGGATTCAAAATCCATGCTTATACCCAAATAGGTTTGCGGTACGAATGTTCCGGCAGCACCCCCGATCAGGGCGGCTTTAAACTTTTTGCCGTCCTTAATGCCTCCGGCCAGATTGTAAATGAGTTTTCTCAGCTTTAGACCCATTTCGACTTCGAAATTTCCCGGGTTGTTCACGTCACCGCTGATGGAGAATATTTTTGTCCCGGGTGACTTTTCCGTTCCGATATTTTTGTACCAATCGGCTCCATTCAGGATGATGTCAGGAATATGGCAAAGTGTTTCAACATTGTTGATCAAGGTGGGCATGCCGAATAGACCCTTTTCGGCCGGGTACGGCGGTTTAATCCGCGGGTAGCCTCTTTTGCCCTCGATGGATTCGAGCAGGGTAAATTCTTCACCGCATAAATACGAACCGGCCCCCAGCTTGACTGCGATGTCCAGAGAATAATTGGAGCCCAGAATATTGTCACCCAGGAATCCGTGTCCCGCTGCGTTTGCAAGGGCTTTGCGGATCATGTCTACGGATGTATGATATTCACCGCGAATATAAATATAGCCTTTCTCAGCACCGACGGCATATGCCGCAATGATCAATCCTTCTATTAGCAGGTGCGGATCCTGCTCCATGATGATACGATCTTTAAACGTGCCGGGCTCACCTTCATCTGCGTTGCATACGATATAGCGCATACATTCAAGCAGGATACAGGAAGCTTCACTGGTAAATTTTTTTTTCATTCCCGTTGAAAACCCGGCCCCGCCTCTGCCCCGCAACCCGGATTGAATCAATTCGTAAACGATCTTTTCCGGAGGCATCTGCAATGCCTTTATCAAGGCGTTATAGCCGCCCGCGGCAATGTAATCCTCTATATTTTCGGGACTGATTCGACCCGCGTTTTTCAATGCGATTCGGTATTCAAACATGACCCTCTTATTCTCCCTGCCCCCTTATTTTGTCCTGATATTTTTGGAGAATGGTTTCAATTTTTTTGGCGGTCAAATTTCCATAGTACTGCTCATCGATTGACATGCCCGGGGCCGAATCACATTGACCCAGACATTCCGATGTTTCAAGGGTGAACGCACCGTCTGCAGTCGTCGCGCCTGGATCGATGCCAAGATGGCAGCCAAGTTTCGACAGAATAGCATTCGATTCCGCCATCTGACAGACGGGCGAATTACATACTCTAATAATATGCCATCCCCGGGGCATTAAGCTGAACATGCTGTAATAGCTCACCACCCCGTAAATTGAGCTGTAAGGCACATTTAAATATGCGGCGATCATTGCCAGATCATTTTCTGACAGATAATGATGCGGGTTGCTGTTTTGAAATTCGTGCAGGATAAGCAGCACATTTTCGATTTCGGGTGGATATTTATGAAGAATATCTTCTTTTATCATGGCCGGGTAATACCCTATGAGAAAGCAGGTGCATACGACTGAGAATTGATAAACAAAAAGCGATCTGGAGGCGGTCCAAATGAAAATGCCGGATTGATTCGCCGATCGTTGTAAAAATCGAGGATGCTGTGGCTGCAAGTCAAATATCAAATGCAGGCTCGACAGTCAAGGGTCGCTTTCCCTGGTTGTCGAAGAAAGATTTAAAAAAGGCAGCGTCATGGGTGACGCTGCCTTAAATTTTAGATGCGGTCTTTGATAAAGCGGCGGGGATTTTTATCCGCCGTTTATTTTAACGTTTCCCACACTTGCCGAAAACAGGAAAATCCCTTGGTGCGAACGCATCAAACTCCGGCGTCATGCTGAAAAAATGCTGGTCGAAAACGGGATCGTTAACTCCATCCCACAGAATTGTTCCCGATTCGCCGAGCGGGAACATGCTTTCGATGCGCACCGGCCCTCTTGGACCGACCTCCACGCAATGGGCGTAGGTTGACCGCTGTGAGAGCGGGGTTGCGTGCACCGGGCCGAGAATGTCGTGTACGTACTCAATTTCGCCGCGTTCTTCAGTGCCCCAGGGGCGATCGTCCACGTCCAACTCGGCGAGGACGGTGTCCAGGGCTTGGACTATGATCTCATCGGGGGTCTGGGGCGCAGTCGAATCTGCCAGATTTTGAAACCAGTCATAATTGTTTACAATCCCCGAGGTGGATCCCGCCAGACCGTGAAGCAGAACATTGAACAATAGCTGGGTCGGCTGGGTCGGCTGGGACAGCGTCGCCAATTCGTCGTCAAAGGTTAACCCGATTACCTCGCTGATCCAGGCTTCCATCAGAATCCAGCCATCGG
Organism: Olavius sp. associated proteobacterium Delta 1; assembly: GCA_902749685.1. GTDB lineage: Bacteria > Desulfobacterota > Desulfobacteria > Desulfobacterales > JAFDCJ01 > JAFDCJ01. The sequence continues at coordinate 111,407 of CACVKW010000605.1, forward strand.
CGACATCCCTCCCCCAGGCCCACTGCGACGGACCGCCGGCGACCCAGTGGCCGTCCCAGTCCGCCAAAAGGGCGAGCGCAGCCAGGCGTTTTTCAGTCGGATATGAGTTGACCGCAGCGCTAAAATCTTCGGCGACGAATTTCCACGGGATTCCGCCACCGCTCCATGAGTTTGTAGTCGCGATGTTCAGGGCCAGGTCTCTGATTTCCTCAAAAGTGAGATTATTATGGGAGGATAGGTAATCGTCGATTACATGGGCCCGGTGAAACGGCCCTAAGATCAGCCAGGTGGCGTTTTGACCTGAGTTGAAGTCCGGGCGGGACTTGTTGTTCCAGCCGCCGTAAAAACCCTGGCTGGTATTGCGATCCGTCGAACGGGGGATCAGGACGCTGGCATCCCATTCCAGCGGGGCGCCCAGCAACCCCTGGGGCAGGCGCCATTCCCCCTCCGGCCGCAGCGGGTCGCGGCCGGCCATCCAGTAGGCAATATTTCCGTCCCGGTCCGCATAACAATAATGAATGGTGAAATTGACAAGTTCGATGGCTTCGCCGAACTCGTCCATGCTCTTGGCGCGCGCCAGGCCAAGCGAGCCCTTGACATAGTCAAACTCATATCCCCATTGCGAGTACTTCCAGGCGATGATGGGTCCGTCTTCAGCCGGGTTATGGGATTCGGGGATATAGGGCATGGGATTAATAATGGGACCGTGTACCGATCGGTAAACCGGCAGCGTCACGTCAGCCGAACCGGCGACCTTGATGGTCTCCAGCCGGTGCAGGTTCACGGCCGCCGGATCTTCTATATAATAATCCACCGTGTGGTTGCACCCCACCTGCATGGACCAGGAGTGGTGAGGGGTACGCCCGATGATATTGACAAACGGAACACCGGCCACATTCATACCGGAAACGTCCAGTCCTGCCGCCCTGACAGAGCCCTCGAGTACAATCGATGGAACCGGAAACCCCATTTGAGGACCCGAGTAAATCGTCGGATTCCCCGATTCGGTCTTATCGCCGGATATGGTCCAGGCATAGCTTCCAAGTTTTACGTAGGCATTGATCTCTTTGAGGCGCTGCACCACATTTTCGCGATTCGCGCTCATGGTTTCGGCGGCCTGGCTGAGGCCGGCAGCGAGATGATGACCGGTCCCGGCTGCCATGGGAGCCGCCCGCGCGGCACCCATCGTCAGCGCCATAGGTTGCGGCGCCATAGCTGAAACGCTCGAGGTCTCGGCGGGCGGTATATATGTTAAGGCTTCGGGGTCATTGACCCATCTCAGATCATCGAACATGCCTTGAGCATCGGCGCTAAAGTTGTTCATGAGCCCCTGGTACAGCGCCGCGTTATCCACCTGGGTGGTGTCCAGTGCTTCCGAATCAAAAGACCGCTGGAGCAATGAGGCCCAGGCCAAAAGATCCAGTACGGTCCAGTCCGCGGGTTGAACATTGAGCGCTTTAAACTCGAAAGGCAAAAGTGCCGTATCGTTTCGAACTTCGGCGATACGCCGGTTGAAGCCGGCCATATAGCCATTGATGACCGCCTGGGTTTCGGAATCCAGGGCATTAAAACCATCCTGCAATTCTTGATCGGAATAACCGAGGGTGCGGAAATATATGTCCGTACCCAATAAATCGGGGCCTAAAATCTCCGCCAGCCGCCCGCGCGCCTGGCGTCTGTATGTCTCGGTCTGCCACAGTCGATCGGTTGCCACGGCATGGCCCATGGCCTCGGTTGCATCGTATAACCTGACATCGACCGAGAAAAATTTATAGTCGACATCCCGACGGCCTTTTTTGCCTTTGATAGTGGTTTTAAGAAAGTTACGGCCCTGGTGGAATTTGCAGCCGGGTTTGCTTGAGCCTTTAATGAACCAGACGCCTTTGTCATCGCGCGTCGTTTTCAGGCGCTCGGCGTAAACCTTCAAGCCATCCTCAGGTCCAACCAGTGCGCGCATTCCATTTTCTGCGGCTTTGAACTTATCGGTAATATTTTTAAAATTGAGCCAGGCTCTGAAAGATTCCGGTTTGGTGCCGTTTTCAAAGCGCACAAATATTTCCACCGGGTCGGCATAAAGCGTCTGTCGCTGCTCCGGTTTTTCGATGGTTACCAGATTCAACCCGGAAGGCCGCCCCCAAGAATAACCGCTTACCGGCAGCAACAAAATGAGAATTCCTACGACGATTGTAAGGCACACCATTGACTTTTTTTGCATGCTTTTCTCCTTTCATGGTTAAGGTGAGCGGTTTAATTTCAAAAACGCAAAACTCCATATTTACAATAATTCCTGTTTCTTCTATTACCGGCTGATGGCTATCCGACCTGCTTTGCAATATTCGCGACTCTAATTCGGCATGATACAAAAAAGCCTTCAATGGTAAATGGCTTACCGTTGAAGGCTTTAATTTGGTACCTTCTGGATCCTGTTTGTCATAGTCGCCCCTTGAGGTTACTTTAGGATGATGTAAGTTGCCCAATGCCTCGGAGGGAAGTTGAAAGCTAATTTTCGATCTCTCAAATTATTTTGTCAATATATATTTTGACAGAAGTAATTGGTACCGAGAATGAAGTCCGGGTAGTCAGCAGCGAGATTAGCTGAAAATTCAGCTAAATTGTGACATGACCGCCTCCTGTAGTTGGATGGCATGTAATCAACAGGCTAAATAAAAACTAAGTCTAATTGGCGGCAGCAACATGCTGGAAGTCATTCAGGACCGCTTGGGGGAAGGGGGCCGGGATCGGATGACCTTGATCGTCCCGTTTTACCCAAACTGCAAGATGTTCACCGACGGCCAGTTTTATGAGGGTACCGTCCGGTTCACGGCGGAAATATTCGAAATAAAAGGTGGCACTGAATGTTTTCAAAACTTTCAAGGCCATGGTTACGACGATACGGTCGAAGGGCATGGCTTCCCGCAAGTGATCGACACGACACTCCAGGCAGAGCAGTTCACCCTTTTCCCCGGTGCCCCGGAAATATTCGGGAATCAAATTAAAAAAATAGCGGTCCCGTGTTTGTCCCATCCAGGCGTAATAATTGGCAAAATAAATATTCCCAACCAAGTTGGCATTATCCAGTGAAGTTTCGATAAGTTGTTCGTGCAGCAACGGTTTAAATAATGGGCCTGAAGGAGCCCGAAATTGCTCCTCGTTATCTTCTGAATCCATAAGTTTAGCGAGGGATTCAGTCAAAGGTTCCGGTGAGTTGGGGGCATTGTTGCCGGGAAGCATATTTTTTAAAAACCGCCTATAATAGTTCGGATAGGGTTCTGGTTTGGCATCACCATTGGCCAAAATCCGAACCCAAGTAGTCTGAAGCTCACACCATGCCACCCGCTCGTAGCTTCCGTTATCCAACATCTTACGGAAGTCGTAAGTAAGTTCCATGGTGGAGTTCATCGGTCCGCCATTTCCAGATGCCCAAATGCGCGCCTCGATCCGATTCCCCGTATAAGCCTCACCCAGTATATGCACACGGCTGTAGTTGGTTACACCCCCATATTTTCCAGTGGAAAATTGACGCGCCATCTTTCCGAGAACAGGCCATGCTGAGGTTTCACGGACCTCACCCATCCAGAAGATATAATTGGAAAAATAAACGCTTCTGCTGAGTTGTGCGCTGGGTCTAAATGTGACAGGAATTTGCTGAACGAAAACGAGTTGATTCTGTGGTCCGCCATTTTGCAGAAGCTTATATTCACCTTTATTAAACAAATCGCTATAGTCTTCATCCTCACTTGACCCGGATGATAATACTTGTGTATCTAAAGTTTGACAGTGCCCGACAACGACTGCTATAATTCGTTCTGGTCCCAATGTCAGTTTCAACGGCAAAGTGATAACTGAAATGGGGATGTCAGAAGTCGATTTTTGGAAAATGACTGCATCACCATCTATATGCGTCATTCGTAATGGATTTAGATTGTCGCCGTCAGCTTTACGTAAAGCCTCTCTAGCGGCCCACACTCTAATTCCAGCCCGATCCAAAGAGTCATTTTTAGATTGAAGCGTATTGAGGATGTCGTCACCATCTCGCCCAAGAAGCGCTTTCCATTCCTTCCTGGAATGCTGAGCAACAAGAGCAATATCGCAGCCTTGTGGCCCTGTGCCGACCGTGCATATGCATAGGCGATCATCATGGGATAGCGAAATATCCATGTCTTTTTCTACCAATCCGTTTAAGACCGGTTTACCTGATTCAAGCCACTGGATATTGTAGTTATTTGGCGGATCGGGAATATCTTCGAGTGCCTGACGCGCGGCTTCTCGCATTATGGGAAGTTGCAGCGCGTGCCTTTTTTCTTTTGACAATGCGTGGAGTCCTGGAAGGTATTGTAATATAATCTTTGGTGCCTTAAATTTTAAGGTTTGGCATAGACGATTGAGCGTCTTGGAGACAAATTGATTATCCCGCTCGTTCGGCGAAACCAAGTCGCTGGCAGCAGGATGATCTTCATGATGCTTAAGAACCTGGAGGGTATATCCTTCAAGCTTTTCTCTGATCCGGCTGTTTTCGTCCACTGCTATGACAGTGTCCTCTATTCGCCGTTCTTCTGCGTGATCAAGCCTTGCGGTCGCCAAAATCGATGCCGGTATCTCCGAATCAGCGGGATAAATATCAAGACTGCGGATGTGAACGGGCAAACAGGTTTTCTGAGGTACAAGCAGTTGTGCCGATTGAAGCAGCGAATCCCGCATAAAAGGATCACCCAATAATAAATTTGAATTCAAATCTTGCGGGAAAGCCAATTCTGATACCTTCGAGAGTCCCTCAGCTTTCGAGCTAAAGGTAACCCGTTCTGCAATTTCTCCTTTGGCTGCAAGTTCCCATATACGTTCAATTCGCTGAAAACGTGAGCCCTGGAAAAGCAGGGTTGGGCGATAGAGATCCATTATTGGTCGAATATTCAGCGGTTCATCGGGGATGTCGATTTTATAATTTGGCGGTTCATTCGTCAGGCCCAAAACAAACGTCGCCGAAAAGAAATCGGCTTTTACCCCGGTTTGGCGCTTGGTTATGCCGGATCGAACAACAAGCTTATCTGAATCGGATTTCTGCTCCTGAGCTTGCGCCCATATAACTATGTCTGCGCCCTCCTTCGGGTCCACGGTAATTGGGCGTTTCAGATTAATATCTTCGATCCGCACCCGGCTGAGATCGTATATCCCCGTGGCGTGTGCTGCAACCTGTGCCATGGCTTCAAGCCCAAACACAGTCGGGAACAGGTAAGATCCATTGAAGACATGGTCTTTCAAGTAGGGATCCCGGTCCAGGTTCAAATGGGTCTGATAAATGGATTCCACACCCGGAGTTACACTGAGAGGTTCTCCAAGATATCTGGCGTTCAGCTTAAACGGGAAAGGATCGAGGTACCAGGTATCCAATCCGCTCAGACGTGCGGATACGATGACCTGCTGCACACCGGGATCATTCAAAAACAGGCGCACAAAACGCCGGACTCCTTCCTCGGTGGGGATGGCATCGACTCCCATTTGCTTCAGACGCTCCACACTGCCCAATCGTGCGCCCATACCTTCATCACGCCATATGCTGAAGGCTACTGCCAGAGACTGAGTTTCCGGATGGAGGGTCTCGAATTGACGCAGAATGACATCCAGTGACTCGTTGGAAAATCCGTACCAGGCGTTGCCTGCCATGCCGGTTACGCCGATAATGGAGCTGAGTCCCACAAAAAGTTTTGGCGGGTTGTCCTCTAAAACATACATGAGATTCAGGGCCCCCATGATCTTGGGGCGCACCTCTTGCAAGACCTCCGGCACCGAGACCTGGCCGGCCGGCCGGGGATGATTCAATCCGGCCCCGTGGATGACGCCACTGACAGGCCCGATTTCTTGTCTGATCCGATCGATCAGCGATGCCACCGAATCAAGATCACAAACATCACAGCTGTAATATTCAGCAACCAGGCCCGCGGCGGCATATTTCTGCAAGGTTTCGGTGATCTGATTTGCCGCAGCTTCATCGGATAGATCTTTCGGGTAGGGTGATCGACCGACCAGAACCATGCGCGCCCCTGTGGCCCGGGCCACACCGAAAGCACAAGCTGCGGTAATTCCTTTGGCACCGCCGGTGACGAGAATGACATCATCGTCGGACCAGGTCAAAGCGCGGGGTTTATAGGCAGTCGACTGAATCAGGCGGTGTCGTGGGACTCGCCGAGTCAATGTACGGTCAAATCCAACGGCGGCAAAAGCATCCGGCGTGTTTATTTCTTGGAGGGCTATTTCCGCTACCTGTTTTGCATCCAAAAATGGATAAAAATCCAAAACCCGCACGCGCAGGTCTTTTCGTTCCAGGTGCAGGCTCTTGGCCAGGGCGGTGGCACAGCAAGGGTTGAGATCAGATATCCGCGGCTGGGAACCAAAATAACCGCCGCCGAACTGGAGATAGGTAACCGTGGTTCGACGACGAGGCGCATCGGCTGCCGGTGGCGAAGGTGTCAAGCTGGCCAAATTCATGACAACACTTTCCAGGTAGGCTTCGTTGGTTTCAAAAGTACCCGGTGTGCGAGGCAGAATTGCAATGAGATGGCTGAAGGTAATGTCCGCAACAAGGGCCTTTTTTCTGGCGTCTGCAAAGCTTGCTATATTCACACGGGCACCACACTTTTTCAGGCCATCACGCAGAGGGAGATAAACATCGGTGTTGTCCGGCCCGCAGAGAATTAACACATTCGCGCATTGCCAGTCATCTTCCCGGCGATTGTGCCAACCGTCAGGCAATGGGGGGATGGGTTCTTCAATCAGTTCGATTGCAAAGTCACGGACCCAGGTATCGAGTTCCAGCTTACCTAACAGCGACTGCGCCTGAGTCTGCTCTTTAATGAGCCGTTCCAGTATTTTTGCGATCTGCCCCAAGTTTTTTTCAAGCAATGGTGCCGGATCGACATTCGTTTCGATATTCAGCGCAGCTGCTGAGCGGCGCAGGAGCATTTTCAGCATATCCAGATCCATGCCCAAATCACTCTCTGTCAATGCTTCAGCATCCAAAGATTCCCCGGAAAGACCGGTAAGATATCCGGCCTGTTCCATTACGGTATCTAACGGGTCGATATTCTCCAGCTTGGCTGCGGCCGGTGCGGTGCTGCTTTTAAGTTCTACCAATTTTTGATGGATCTGCGCCAGGGTGGCGTTTGCAAAATCCAGCGGTTCCAGTTGTCCTTCCTGTCCGATTGCAATTAATGCCTTGGCGACAAGTTCGCCGGCTTTGATGGAATCCAGGTTGAGATCGTCCAGCAAACGCATGTTCAGATCGAGGCTGTCACGGGTAAAGCCGGAAATCTCCGTCACCAGTGAGAAGAGCAGGGATTTCAGGTCATCGTCGGTCGCCGCTCGCGGCGCGATGTCGGTGGTATCTGCCGCTAACTGTCGGCCTGGCCGTTGGATTTTTTCCCGCGGAGTTTCCTGATTCTCAGGCTCTTTTAATCCGCCCGGAGCAGCATACTCCAGGTCGGCCGCAATCACGCGGGCCAAAAAGGGGCCGCGAGTCTCCAGGTAAGCGGCCATCTTGTCCTGGGGTATTTGGGCTATATCCGCGAGCAGGCGGGCTGGAGATTTTACCGGGAGGCTGCAGGCCTTGTCGCCGGCTGGATCGGGCAAATCGAATTCCTGTTCACAGGGATTTTCAATGAATCGTAGCTCCGACGGAGGCTCAAACGGCCGCACCAGCCGTTTTTCGTACAGGACCTGCCAATTAATATTCACGCCCTGAATAAAGAGTCTGGCAAGCAGCAGGTTCAGGTCTGCATCCCTGGAAGGTACAGATTCGACCGGCATGCACGGCGGTCCTTCAGGTCCGGCGATATCATCTACCAAACCCGTCAGAACGCGGCCGGGTCCCACCTCAATGAACACATCACAAAGCGGGATCATAGACTCGATCATGGAGACAAAGTTTACCGGGGACAGCACCTGGCCGGCAAAGTGCTTACGTAAAGAGAGCCCGGGCCCAACTTCCTGGCCGTTAACACCGGAGAAAAGACAAATGTTAAGATTCGTTAAGGTTTCCGGCAGCGGTGATTCGATTTCCAACACCCTGGCAGCGCGTTCAGTTAGCTTTGAATGAAAGGCGTTGGAAACCGGTAGTCTTTGGAACTGAATATCATTCTGCGCGGCAATCGTAATGGCTTTCTCGATTGCAGATTGCTCACCGGATAACACCATCTGCCGGGGGCTGTTGATATTGGCCAACACTGCGTAGCCGTTGACCTGATTGAGGATCGCCTTCAGTCTGTCCTGCGAGCACATCAGACTGACCATGGCTCCGGGCTTGGCACTGGAATGCTTCATCGCCTGACCTCTGAGACCTGCAAAGCGAAGTAGATCGGCGATACTATAAGCGCCCGCTGTATAAAAGGCAGTCAGTTCTCCCAGGCTGTGTCCTCCCACGGCCACCGGGGTGATCCCCAGTTTATGCAGGAATTGCCACCACAGTGCAGAGCTCAAGCAGATCGCAGGTTGGGCGACCTCGGTCTCGGACAGTGCACGAAACCAATTCCTGTTTTCTTTCGAATCCTTGGCCCGCTCGGGGGTGCGGAAAATAAAGTCTTTGATGGGGCCAAGTTCCGTCTTCTGCAACCATTGGTCAGCTTCCTCCACCAGCTTTCGGGCCCACGGGAATCGTTCGACGAGTACACGCGCCATATTGAGCTTCTGTGAACCCTGACCCGGGAAGAGCATGCCCACCCGCGTCTGTTTGACACGGTTGCCAAGCCAAGTCCACTGGTCGGTTTCATGAACAAGTTCTCCATCGGCCAAGGGTCTATTTTCGATCGATGCAGCCATTCGGCCGAGGCGATCAATCAATTTTTCGGGTCGACCGGCAATGACGGCTGCTCGAATTGGCTCCTCTTGGCTAACCTCGTGGCTTAGATTTGCTGCCAGGTCCGCCAGCTCGGCAATGCTGATCCCTTCTGACAGTTCCATCAAATTTCTGATTTTCCGATCCAGGTCTCCCAGGGAACCGGCTGTCAGCAAGAAGATCTCGGTTCTTTGATGGGAGGCCAGCAGGCTTCTTTCCTCGATGTTGGGTTCCAGGCGAGGGCTGGGCTCGTCCCCTGACTCAAGAGTCACATGACAGTTAATGCCGCCGAAGCCCATCGCGGAGACGCCGGCTCGAATAGTCTCGTTGGGTTGATCCATTGCGCCATTTAAAATTGGATAGAGACTGCGGGCATGACTGTCAAATGCCCCATGGGGATTGCGGCAGCCGGCGGTTGGTGGAAATACCCGGCGATTGACAGCCAGGACGGCTTTGATCAATCCTCCAATACCTGCGGCCGCTTTGGTGTGCCCGATAAGGGATTTTAAAGAGGTGATGCCGCAAGAGCGCTTATGGCCATTACCTGACGGTGAGGCCTCACCCATAGCCAGGGCAATGGCTTCCAGTTCTACGCGATCGCCTACCGAGGTTCCGGTTCCGTGCCCCTCTAAAAACTGTAAACTTTTCATGGTATAAGGTGAACGGGCATAGGCTCTCCTCAGGGCCCGGACTTGTCCGTTTACGTTGGGCGCCGTAATTCCTGATCCGCCGCCATCTGAGGAAATGCCCCATCCATGAATTACCGCGTAGACATAGTTTCCATCCCGGCGCGCGTCCTCCAAACGTTTCAGAACAACAAAACCGCAGCCTTCGCCGGGAATAAATCCACTACCTTGTTTATCATAAACCCGCATTTCGTCTTGGGCCAGTGCACCGGTCTTTGCAAAGCCGACCAGCTCGAACGGATCAAGACTAATATCCACCCCGCCTGCCACGGCCAATTCCAGATCGCCGTTCATTAAGCCGGAAGCCGCCGTGGCGACGGCCAGCAGAGATGATGAGCAGGCACCGTCCACGGTATACCCCCCGCCGTAAAGGTCTAAATAGTTACAAATTCTTCCGGCCAGGGTGTTGGATAACCCGCCGGCGAGGGTATCCTCATTCACGGCCGGAAACACGGATTTGTAATAGGATTCAAGCCTGGTTTCAATTTTACCGACCACCGTCTCCGAGAGACCCTCGGTCTGGATTGCAGCTCGAAAGGCGCGCCGCATATACGGCCACCTCAAACGCATGGTATTGGATCGGGTTTGCTCACCGGTCAACGTATTGCCAACGATTACTCCAGTACGATCGTGGGGGATGGTATCCCGGTCAAAGCCGGCATCTCCGATGGCTTTCAGCGCCACATCCAGCGCCAGCCAATGGGTGGTATCGGTGGAACAAAACGTGCGGTATGGAATGCGCCGGTCCTGCCAGTTGAAATCAAATCCGTCGATGACCGCCGCTTGCCGTGCATATGTCATATCGGGGTAATGGGGATCGGGATGATAATAATCGTCCAATGACAGGCGCTGTTTGGGAAGCCGGCGGAACTCACGACGGCGTGCCAGGATGTTCTCCCAGAGTTGGCGGGGATTGCGAGCGCCGGGGTACCGGCAGGCCAGTCCAATAACGGCAACAGGGGTTCGTGACGTATCCTTTGACATGGAAGGGTTTGTTTTTTTTGCTGCAGAACGATTCATATCTCAAATTTCGAAAATAACTTTTAACTTTTATTAAAAAATGGTCGATAAACACTTAGGTAAAATAAGAGACGGCCTAATTTCCCGCTAACGGTAACCTATTTAAATTTGCGAAAATCAAATTTATTAAGGATTCGTTTAAATACTATGATATAGTTGTTCAATTTGGTGCCTGCAAATTATCATTAGGTTATAAAAAACTAAGCACAACCACATTTAAATGTCAACAGAAAAAACTCATAAATCTTTGAAATAATTAAATAAATTGAATTAAGCACCTAACTGGGATTTAGAAAATATCTGTACATAATTAAATGTTTAAATGGGATTTAGAAAGTATCGGTACTTAAAATTTAAAATTAGATTTATAAATTGATAAAAAACAATGGGGGATCTCATTGAACCGTCTTCCCGGCTACAAGATCGTAGCTAAAATCTATGAAAGCACCCGCACCATTGTCTTCCGGGGCTGTCGCACTGAAAGCAACGAGGCGGTGATTCTGAAATTTTTTAATGAAAACCATTCCTCTCCGGTTGACGTCGCACGTTATCAGCACGAATTTACTATCATCCGTTCCCTGGCGCTTGAATGTGTCATTAAGGCATATGCGATTGAGATATACGAGGACCAACCGTTTATCGTATTTGAAGACTTTGGCGGGATTTGCTTGAACAATTTAATGACCACTAAACGCTTGGGCCTGGAAGAAGGTTTAACCACTGCGGTAGACATGGTGGATGCCATCGCAAAGATTCATGCAGCCGGCATCACCCACAAAGATATAAATCCTTCAAATATTGTTATGAATCCGGCGAGCGGGCAATTGAAAATTATCGACTTTGGAATGGCTACGGCCTTGTCGTCTCAAGAACCGCTTATGAAACACCCGAATGTTCTCGAAGGCACCCTGGCTTATATGTCACCGGAGCAGACCGGCAGAATGAGCCGTGCTGTTGATTACCGCACTGATTTTTACTCTCTTGGTGTCACCCTATACGAAATGTTTTGTCGGAAAAGACCTTTTGAATCAGATGATAACCTTGAACTGGTTCACGCCCATATCGCCAAGGTGCCGCAAGCGCCTCACAAGAAAGATTCAACCATACCCGAAGCAATTTCCGACATAATCATGAAATTGTTAGCCAAAAATGCTGAGGATCGGTACCAGAGCCCGCTGGGAATCCGACTGGATTTGGATGAGTGCCTCAATCAGTGGAAAAAACAAGGTAAAATTGAGCGTTTTTCGATTGCACAGCATGATGTTGCCGATAAATTTCAAATTCAGAAAAAATTGTATGGCAGGGAAAAAGAGACCGAAACCTTGATGCAGGCGTTTAGACGAGTGACGGAGGGGAATCGGGAACTCCTGCTGGTAACGGGCGCCCCCGGTATCGGTAAATCGATTCTGGTTCGGGAAGTTTACACACACGCTAGCATACAACCTGGCGGAGGGAGTAAAATCCGGTTTATTTCCGGTAAGTATGACCGGTTGCAGCGTGATATACCCTATAGCGCCGTGGTGAGTGCATTTCAGGTACTGGTGCGGCAGCTTTTGAGTGAAAGTGACGCAACTCTGGTTCGCTGGAGAAAGCAACTTCTCGATGCTTTGGGCCCGAATGGACAAATCATCATTGACGTCATCCCTGAATTCGAGCTTGTTGTGGGACCCCAACCGACCGTTGCAACGTTAGGTCCCAATGAGACCCAGAATCGCTTCAACCTGGTTTTCCAAAATTTTATGCGCGTCTTTTGCCGGTCTCAACAGCCCCTGACTATTTTTCTGGATGACTTGCAATGGGCAGACGCCGCCTCGCTGAAACTAATAGAACTCATGATAATGGACCAAAAGTTGGGTTATCTTCTGTTGATCGGTGCTTATCGAGCCAACGAGATCGACCCTGACGGTCCTTTAGCGGCGACGCTTGATTCAATTGCTAAACAAGGTGCCGATATCAGCCGGATCGATTTGGCTGCCTTGGACAACAATCACATTGGTCAAATGATCGTTGAATCCCTGCAATGTGATAAGAAACGAGCAATCCCACTGGCAGTATTGATTTCCCAAAAAACAGGAGGCAATCCTTTCTTTGCCGAAATGTTTTTAAAATCGCTCAATACCCAAAACCTGTTACAATTTGACCGTCGGCTTGGTTGCTGGCAGTGGGACCTGGAGCAAGTTCAAAATATAGGCATCAACGACGATGTGGTCGACCTGGTAGTGCGCAAGATTCAACAATTTGATGACAAAACCCAACGGGTCCTGCAGCTGGCGGCTTGTCTAGGTAATCCATTTAAGCTGGAAACATTGGCCAAGTTGTGCAATTTAACGGTGGAAGACACAGCAACTGCTTTGCAGCAAGCATTAGCGGAAGGCCTCATAGCACCTACGGGGCATGCTTCTAAAATTATAGGTGAAAAAAGTGGGAATATAGCGCAAGGATTTGTGGATGAATACAGCTTCCTGCACGACCGAATTCAGCAAGCCGCATATTCGCTAATCAGGGAATCAGAAAGACCAGCCATCCACCGGAATGTAGGCCAACATTTTCTTGCAGTAACGCCTAAAGACCGTAAGCAAGAGAAAATCTTCGACATCGTGAATCAGCTAAATTTAGGGCGAGAATTGATAAAACAGCAGTCTGAACGAGACGAGCTGGCCACTCTCAACCTGAAGGCTGGGAACAGAGCCAAGGTTTCTACAGCATACGAACCGGCACTTAATTATTTTCAGGTTGGCATAGCACTTTTGGGAAAAAATGGTTGGCAAAGACAGTATGAAATGACGCTGGCGCTTCATGTAGAGGCTACCGAGGCAGCATACCTTTGTGCTCAATACGGAGAAATGGAAAAACTTGCGGCTATTGTGCTCCAGTATGCCCGAACATTGCTTGATACAGCGAAGGTTTATGAAGTTCACATCGATGCCTTCAAGGCCCAGTATAAATTGCAGGAAGCTCTGAAAACTGCAAAACCTGTGTTGCGTATGTTGGGGGTACGGTTGCCAAGTAAACCAAGCAATCTGCATATCTTGCTGAATTTTACTAAATCCAGACTCCAATTGGCCGGTAAGCAAACCCGTAACCTCGTTACACATCGGGAAATGAAAGATCCTATTAAGCTTGCATCCATGCGGGTTATAATGCGGGCAAGTTCTGCTGCCTATCTCGCAGACCCTCTATTACTGCCGATAATTGTTTTCAAAGGAATATCCCTTTTATTGAAACATGGAATAGTGGCCGAAGCTGCTTTTTTATATGCAGTTTACGGATTGATTCTTTGCGGAGTAGTGGGCAACGTAGAGGCTGGTTATAAATTTGGCGAACTGGCTTTGAGTGTCTTGGAACGGTTTGACGCCAAAGAACTCAAAGCCAGAACCTATTTTATTGTATTTGGTTTCGTCCTACATTGGAAAATGCATGTTAGACAGACTATAGAACCTTTTGCAGAGGCTTTTAAAAGCGGGCAGGAAACGGGAGATTTCGAGTATGCCGGCTTTTCAGGGCTTTTTTACAGCTTTTGCTCCTTTGTCTCAGGGAGAGACCTGTCTCAATTAGAACGCGAAATGCCTTCCTACGGTGAAGTTATTGCCCGACTTAAACATGAACCGCCTTTTCATATGCATCAAATTTATCACCAGACTGTTTTAAATTTGAGAGGCCAATCAGAGAATCCCCGTATACTAATTGGTGAATGTTATGATGAGACAAAGATGCTTTCCATCCATACCGAAGCCAATGATCGCACTACTCTCTGTAATTTATACTTTAACAAACTCTTTCTCTGCTATCTATTTCGTGATTATTCCCAGGCTGTAGAAATGGCAGATATCACTGAATCTTACCTGGACGGTGTCATTGGTACCTTGGTTGTACCGCTATTTTATTTCTACGATTCTTTGGCCCGACTCGCCACCTGCTCAAAGGAGCGAATATCTAAAAGAAAGGGCAGTCTCAAACGGATAGGCTCAAACCAGAAAAAAATGAAAAAATGGGCGCACCATGCCCCTATGAATCATCTGCATAAATTTTACCTGGTTGAGGCGGAACTGCATCGAATCCTGGGCCAAAATGATGAAGCCGGTGACTTTTATGATCAGGCAATCAAGCTGGCTAAAAAAAATGAATTTACCAACGAAGAAGCACTGGCCAATGAGCTGGCAGGCAGGTTTTATCTGGAACGCGGAAAGGCCGTTATCGCCCGGGCCTATCTGCAAGAAGCCCTTCATTGTTATAAAAAATGGGGTGCTCTGGCGAAGATCAAGGATCTAAACGAACGATACATCCAATTGCTTTCTCACCGTTCGAACGCCTCAACAACTGATGGCAAGTCAGTGACTAGCAACATTGCGTCTTCGACCACCAATCAGCATGAGCATTTGGATCTGGCAACCGTCATGAAAGCCTCACAGGCCATATCCGGGGAAGTCGTCATGGCCGAGCTGATGAAACAATTAATGGCTTATATCATTGAGAATGCCGGGGCGCAGAAAGGTTTTTTGGTTCTGAATATTGATGGCCGACTGCAAATTGAGGCCTCGATCATTGCCGATCCTCTTAGCATTGAGGTGTTGCAGTCAACACCGATTGAACGGTGTCGCGACTTGTCATTGGACATTGTGCGCTTCGTATTCCGCTCGGCGGAAGATCTTGTCATTCACGATGCGTCTGAAGCTAAACAGTTTGATCAGGATTTGTATATTCACCGGAATAACCCGAAATCGATTTTGTGTATGCCCATCCGTCAAAAGGATAGTCCCTCCGGTGTCCTGTACCTGGAAAATAATCTGACCACAGCGGCATTCACCGAAGACCGAATCAAAGTGCTCCGGATACTGCTGTCCCAGGCGGCCATTTCGCTTGAGAATGCCAGACTTTATGAGGATCTTAAACAGGAAATTATTGACCGAAAGCAAGCTCAAAAAGATTTATTGCATCTGGCAACAGCCATCGAACAAGCTGCTGAAGGTATTCTCATCACCGATAGAAGCGGAACGGTGCATTACACAAATCCGGCGTTTGAAAAAATTTCCGACTACAGCCAAAAGGAGATCATTGGCCAAAATTCCAAAATCCTCAGAAGCGATCATCATCCGGAGTCCTTTTATACGTCGATGTGGCAGCGCATCACGTCCGGTAAGGTGTGGTCCGGACGAATCAGTACCAAAAAGAAAGATAACACGATCTGTGAACTTGAGGTCACCATTTCGCCCGTCAAAGACAGCAAGAACAACATTATCAGCTTTGTTTCCGTCAACCGCGATGTCACCCGCGAAATCCAGATGGAGAAGGAACTTCATCAGGCACAGAAGATGGAAGCCATCGGCACACTGGCCGGCGGCATCGCCCATGATTTTAATAACATTCTTTCAGCTATCATTGGATACTCCGAGCTGGCGTTGCTTGATTTGCCGCCTGAGAATATGTCGCGGTCACAAATACAAGAAGTACTCACGGCCGGCAATCGCGCCAAGGCCTTAGTGGAACAGATCCTGACGTTCAGTCGTCAGCATGATCAAAAAATGGAACCTCTGCGGGTTGCTCCGATCGTAACGGAAGCGCTCAAGCTTCTGCGAGCATCCTTGCCGGCCACCATTGAAATCCTAACCAAAGTTGAAGCCGAAACAGAAATAGTTAAAGCGGACCCTACCCAAATTCATCAGGTGGTGATGAATCTATCTACCAATGCGGCGCATGCGATGGGTAAAAAAGGAGGCACATTGGAGGTGTCTCTGGCCAACACAGAGATTGATGCTCAAACTGCTTCGGAAAATCCGAGCCTGAATCAAGGATCTTACCTCAGATTAACGGTGAAGGATAATGGACCTGGCATGGACCACGCACTTTTGCAGCGTATCTTCGAACCTTTTTTCACTTCCAAAGGCCCGGGTGAAGGAACCGGTATGGGGCTTGCGGTCGCTCACGGAATCGTTAAAAGGCACAAGGGAGCCATTTCAGTTGAAAGCGAACCGGAAGTGGGCACAGCGTTTCACGTATTCCTGCCGATAGCTGATGAAAAATCAAAGCCAAAAGAAAAGGGCAAAGTCCGGCAGATATTACTTGGCAGCGGGCGTATCCTTTTGGTTGACGATGAAAAAGCTATTGTTGACATGGGACAGCAAATCCTGGAACGTTTGGGATACCAGGTAACCGCAAAGACCAGCAGCCTCGAAGCTCTGGAAACCTTCAAGGCCAAACCGGATATCTTCGATCTGGTGATCACTGACCAGACAATGCCCATGATGACAGGCGTCGAGCTTGCCGAAGCCTTTATGCGTATCCGTCCTGATATCCCCATGATTTTATGCTCCGGTTACAACCAGACGATTACCCCGGAAGAAGCCAAAAATTTGGGAATTCGTGAGTATATCCTAAAACCGTTTTCGATGGGAACTATCTCCGAAACCATTCAGAAAGTGTTAAATAACTAAGGCAACTCACCATCACCCGACCGGGGAAATCTAAGCGGAAGTTAAAATAAATTAAACGAAAATATCTCAAGCAGTTTATGCCGTATGCCTTGCGCCTTTTCTTATTTCAACATCCTTGAAAACACCCCCAGCGTATAATCGATATCTTCAGCCGTAATGTGGTAATGGGTCACCGCTCTGATGCGGCCGTCTCCCACCGTCAACATGCGGACGCCCTCATCATCGAGCATTTTAATCAACTGATCGAGCGGCATGTCAGCGCGCGTTAATTCAAAAAAGACGATATTGGTTTTTATTTGAGACAGATCAACGGACAAACCGGGCATTTCGGCCAGGCCTTGAGCCAGTTTGCGGGCGTTGGCGTGGTCGTCTGCCAGGCGCTCGACCATTTCGCTTAAGGCCACGATCCCGGCGGCCGCCAGCACACCTGCCTGCCGCATGCCGCCGCCCACAACTTTGCGTGCGCGGTGCGCTCCGGCTATAAAATCCAGGCGGCCGCATACCACCGAACCGACCGGAGCTGCCAGTCCCTTGCTCAAGCAAAAAGATATCGAATCCGCTTCGGCAGCCAATTTATCGGGCGCGACACCCAGCGCCACCGCAGCATTGAAAAATCGGGCCCCGTCCACATGAATTTTCAAATCGTGGCATCGGGCAATATCGCCGACGGCCCGCATGTAATCGATGTCCAGGGGATAACCGCTGCAAAGATTATGGGTGTTTTCAAGCACGATCAGCCGGGTCTGGGGAAAATGGACATTGTCGACTCGAATCGCAGCCTCGATCTCAGGCAAAGGCAGGGTGCCGTCGGGCTGATTGGGAACCGTGCGCGGATGGATACCGCCCACCGCCGCCGATCCGCCCTGTTCAAAGAAAAATGTGTGGGAAAGGCTTCCCAGGATAATCTCTTCACCCCGACCGCAATGGGCCAGCAGACTGACCAGGTTGCCCATGGTGCCGCTGGCTACGAATAGGGCGGCTTCCTTTCCCAATCGATCGGCAGCTAGCGCTTCTAATCTATTGATGGTCGGGTCTTCACCGAATACATCGTCACCAACGTCTGCTTCGGCCATCGCCCGGGACATGGCAGGGGTTGGGCAGGTCAAGGTATCGGATCTCAGATCAACTACTCGCATGGGATCTCCTTTCAAATGACTAATTAATCCGCCCTGAAAAACAGCATATTCAAGTTTTGTATATTGTCCATTGAAAACCGAATTTTTTTGATTTATCAAAGGTCCGGCGGATTAATTAATTTATGCTGCGCATTCTTTGATTTTTATTTCATTATACAAAAAAATAATTTCTAGCCACCAGTAACGGACAATACTGATAACTGAAATCTCTGCACCCTGCAAGCTTTTATATTCGGATCTAAATATGCTTTTTGTGGACCTTTTCTTGACTAATGAATACAGATAGCGGTAAAAAGCCGAATAATTCAATAAATTTAATTTCGTGAACATTCGTGTTAATTCGTGGCTTTATCCATTTATTTTAATTGCTGCTTTGGCGTAAATGTAAAAACTTTTATAACTATGTGGAGGGGCGATCATGGCGAAATTATTATGGAAACCTTCGGAAGAACGAATCAAAAATACCAACATGTACCGTTTCATGGGCATGGTCAATGAAAGGTACCAGCAAGATTTCAACGAGTTTGGGCCCCTTTATGAATGGTCGATAGAAAACATTGCGCAATTTTGGTCAACCATGTGGGACTTTGCCGGCATTATTGCATCAAAGCCTTATGAGCAGGTGATTGACGATATCGGCAAAATGCCGGGTGCCGTCTGGTTTTGCGGTGCACGTCTCAACTTTGCAGAAAATTTGCTGCGTTACAGAGACGACCGGGTGGCTTTGATTTTTAAGGGAGAAGGGCTGGAATCCACCCGCATGACTTACGCCGAGCTTTACGATGAAGTGGCGCGTCTGGCCCGGGCATTGAAAGATGTCGGTGTGGAAACCGGCGACCGGGTGGTGGGCTTTATGCCGAACATGCCGGCGGCCATGATTGCGATGCTGGCGGCGAG
Source organism: Olavius sp. associated proteobacterium Delta 1 (assembly GCA_902749685.1). GTDB lineage: Bacteria > Desulfobacterota > Desulfobacteria > Desulfobacterales > JAFDCJ01 > JAFDCJ01. The sequence goes on from CACVKW010000605.1 coordinate 130,395, forward strand.
CAGTATCGGAGCAACCTGGTCGTCGTGTTCGCCCGATTTCGGCATTAAGGGTGTGCTGGACCGATTCGGGCAAATCAAGCCCAAGGTCTTATTTACCGCTAATGGATATTTTTTCAAGGGCAAAAAATTAGATTCCCTTGAGCGTATCGCCAACATTATAAAAGAACTGCCATCCATCGAAAAAGTGGTCGTGGTTCCTTATAGCGAATCAGAGCCGGATATCAGTGCTCTCGCCAATGCCGTCCACTATGAAGCGTTTAAATCTTCGCAATCCAATCTCGACATCGAATTTGAGCAGCTGCCTTTCGAACATCCGCTTTATATTATGTATTCCTCGGGGACGACCGGTTTGCCCAAATGCATGGTTCAAAGTGCCGGGGGAATTTTGATCCATCATTTGAAAGAGCTGATGCTGCATACAGACTTAAAACGGGAAGATACGATTTTTTATTTCAGTACCTGCGGCTGGATGATGTGGAACTGGCTGACCAGTTCGCTGGCTGTCGGCGCTTCGTTGGTGCTTTTCGACGGCAATCCCTTTCATCCGCATCCCGGAGCCCTGTGGGAAATGGCCCAGGATGAAAAAATTACGGTCTTCGGCACCAGTGCCGGTTATATTGCCGCCCTTATGAATGCCGCTGTCAAGCCCGGCAAAACTTATGATCTAACCCCGCTGCGGGCAGTGCTATCCACCGGATCTCCGCTTTCCATTGAAGGATTTGAATTTATTTATGACGAGGTCAAGGCGGATTTACAGCTGGCATCCATAGCCGGCGGGACGGACCTTAACGGCTGTTTTGCGCTCGGCAACCCCATGGGACCGGTTTATGCCGGTGAACTGCAATGCCGGGGACTGGCCATGGATGTCAGGGCCTTTGATGACAAACAAAATGAGCTGATCAACGAAGAGGGCGAGCTGGTTTGCTGTAAACCGTTTCCATCCATGCCGATTTATTTCTGGGACGATCCGGACGGCAGCAAGTACCACAGCGCTTATTTTGACGTTTACGACAACATTTGGCGGCATGGCGATTTCGTGACCGTGACCGAACGCGGCGGTGTGGTGATGCTCGGCCGCTCCGATGCGACCTTGAATCCGGGCGGCGTTCGCATCGGAACTGCTGAGATTTACCGCCAGGTGGAGCAGATGGATGAAATTGACGACAGTGTGGTGATCGGTCAAAATTGGGAAAATGATATCCGGGTTATTTTGTTTGTGCAGCTGGCTGCCGGGCAAGAATTAACCGATGAATTAAAAAATAGAATCAAGCAAACCATTCGCATCAATGCATCGCCCAGGCATGTGCCGGCCAAAATAGTGAGTGTGCCGGCCGTTCCCTATACCCTGAACATGAAAAAGGTAGAGCTGGCGGTAAAAAAAGTTGTCCAGGGCCAACCCGTACTCAACAAAGATGCGCTGAGCAACCCGGAGGCCTTGGATTATTATGCGGATCTGGAGGAGCTGCAGGAATAAAATCTAATTGAGCGAAAAGCAGCTCAATTAGATTTTATGTTAAAATATTTAATTTCTCTCTAATTTTCTAACAAGATTCAGGTAATGTTAAACCCAAGGGGGGCGCCTCGATGCAGTCATCCATTTACCTCAATTCGGTTGGGGTTGTCAGGAAAAGTGCTGACAAGGTATTGATCGAGATTTTTGACGAATTTACCGATGCACTATTAGGGCTCGATGGATTCTCTCATATTTACGTATTCTATTGGTTTGATCAGAACGACAGTGCTGAGAAACGCGAGACTTTGCAGGTTCATCCCCGTAAAGATCCCGACAATCCGTTAACCGGGGTTTTTGCGACCCACTCGCCACAAAGACCCAATCTTATTGCCCTCACATTATGCAAGATAGGATCGATTATTGGAAATAAAATTCAAATTGAAGATATCGATGCCTACGACGGTTCCCCGGTTATTGATATCAAATGTTATATCCCCGGTTCAGTTTTGGACGCAGATGTGCGGCTGCCCGATTGGGTGTGACAATAGCTGGTAAGCTCGTGAGTTGGTAAGCTCATATGTGCCGTGAGTGAATTGTCTGTTGTAATGAATGATGGATGATCCTAAGTTATCCGTGAAAATCTGTCTCCATCGGTGTCGCCAAAAAATAAAATCTAGTCATGCTAACAGAACTAAACGGCCAGATCGAACGCATCACATTTACCAACGAAGAAAACGGGTTCACGATTGCCAGGGTAAAGGTGCGCGGTCGGCGGGATCTCGTGACGGTGGTGGGGGCCCTGATGGCACCCTCGCCCGGTGAAATACTGCACATGAAGGGCGAGTGGACCAGCCATCCCAAATTCGGCGAGCAGTTCAAGGTGGTGGAGTATCGAACGAAAGTTCCCGCCACAGTCCACGGAATTCGGAAATATCTGGGTTCCGGTCTGATCAAAGGGCTTGGTCCGGTAATGGCCGGTCGCATTGTGGACAGGTTCGGTAAAAATACCCTGGATGTTATTGAAAACGAAATCAAACGGCTGGACGGAGTGGCGGGCATCGGAAAAAAAAGAATAGCGATGATAACCGATGCCTGGGATGCGCAGCGGGAAATTCGAGATGTCATGCTTTTTCTACAAAGCCATGACGTCAGCTCCGGCTATGCCGCAAAAATTTATAAGCGTTACGGGAATCGATCCATCGCAGTCGTTAAAGAAAATCCCTATCGCCTGGCTGCCGACATCTTGGGAATCGGATTTGTAACCGCCGACCAAATCGCCGCGAAACTGGGTATCGCAAAAGACGCCGGCATGCGAGTCGAAGCCGGTATCCTCTATGTCCTTTATCAATTGTCCGATGAAGGAAATGTTTACTTCCCATATGAGCCGCTCATTTCAAAAAGCTGCGAGATCCTCGCGGTTGAGCGTGAGGCGGTCGTTAACTCCCTGGGCAGACTGACCCTTGATCGGATAATCGTGATGGAGGATTTAAATGACAACCGCGATGTCTGCGGGGAAAATAGTAAAGCGGTTTTTCTGGCCAAATTTCACCGGTCTGAAACCAGTATCGCCCGCCGTATAATAACCCTGGTCAACTCAGCCAAGTCCATCCGGGATATTGATTCAAACAAGGCCATTGAATGGGTTCAGGGGCAGCTTGCCATCACGCTCGCCGATCAGCAGATCGAAGCGGTGCGCTGTGCCATTGAAAACAAAGTCATGATTATCACCGGCGGTCCCGGCACCGGGAAAACCACCATCATCAATGCCGTCTTAAAAATCTTCGCCCAGCTGAAAACCAAAATCATGCTGGCGGCGCCCACCGGCCGAGCCGCTAAACGGATGAGCGAAACCTCTGGTTGCGAAGCCAAAACCATTCATCGGATGCTGGAATTCAGCCTGCAGAAAGGCGGCTTTCAGCGCAACGAAGACAAACCGCTCGGGTGTGATGTCCTGATTATCGACGAGGCGTCGATGATCGATACGATCCTGATGTATCACCTGTTAAAGGCGGTGCCGCCGTTTGCCACCTTTATACTGGTCGGCGATGTGAATCAGCTGCCATCGGTCGGGGCCGGCAATATTCTCAAGGACATTATCGAATCTTCCGCAGTGCCGGTTGTCGCGCTGAACAAAATATTTCGCCAGGCCCAAACGAGCCGGATCATTGTCAATGCCCACCAAATCAACCAAGGAGTTGTGCCGTTTCTTGATGCCACCTACTCATCTGATCCCCGCAACGATTTTTATTTTATCGAGCAGGAGGATCCTGAAAAAATTCTGGAAATTATCGTGGAGTTGAATAAAGTCCGCATTCCCCAGCGTTTTGGTTTCGATCCGGTCGATGATATCCAGGTGCTGACCCCGATGCACCGGGGGGTGGTCGGTTCCGGCAACCTCAATCAAAAACTGCAGGCGGCGCTCAACCCGGGCGAGGGCGGAATCACCCGCGGCGATCGTACTTACCGGGCTAACGATAAAGTCATGCAGATTAGAAACAATTATGACAAGGATGTTTTTAATGGTGATATCGGCCGGATTTCTGAGATTCAATGGGAAGACAAAGAAGTCATGATCAATTTTGACGGCCGGGCGGTCGTTTACGACTTCGGCGATCTGGATCAGATCGTGTCGGCTTATGCAGTGTCCGTGCATAAATCCCAGGGGTCTGAATATGCGGCGGTGATTATTCCCATCGTCACCCAGCATTACATCCTGCTGCAGCGCAATCTCATCTACACGGCGGTTACCCGGGGGAAAAAACTGGTCATTCTGGTGGGCAGCCGCAAGGCCATGGCGATCGGGGTTAACAACAACAAAACGCAAAAACGCTATACGCGCTTGCGTTTCCGGTTATCCTCATAATGCAAAATGTTTTGGCAATTATTTGCGTGGCAATAATTACAATTGCCTGTCATCGGCCGACACCGCCGGATCTTTCTGATCCACATCAAGACCTGGTCGCGAAAGGCAAAGAAATTTTTTTTAACGAGACATTTAGCGGCAATGGCCGAACCTGTGGAACCTGTCATCGGGCAGAAAATAACTTTACAATCGATCCCGCATTTATTGCCACTTTGCCGGATAGCGATCCTCTTTTTGTCGCTGAATTTAATCCAGATTTGAAAGATCACTTCGAAATCCCGCAACTCATGCGGAAATTCGGGTTAATTCTTGAAAATGCCGCCGGGTTTGACGACCTCGCACATAAATTCGTCTTGAGGAGCGTTCCCCATACACTGGGGCTGCGCTATACAGTAAATAGTGATTTGGGCCCATTTACCGGATGGTCGGGCGATGGTGCGCCCGGTGATGGTTCCCTGCGTGCCTTTGCTACAGGGGCTGTCATTCAGCACTTTACCAGGACATTAAACCGGATTCCCGATGTGGATTTCCGCCTGCCCACCACGGCGGAGCTGGATGCATTGGAGGCATTTCAATTATCACTGGGAAGACAGGAAGAGCCGGCCTTACCCCTGCCGCTGAAAAGCAAGGTGGCCGGGCGGGGCCAGGAAATCTTTAATGATTCTACCCGGGGTAAGTGTTTCGTCTGTCATTTCAACGGCGGCGCGAAAGGCGATCCCAAAATTTTCGGGCAGAACGCCGGCAACCTTAATTTTAATACCGGAGTGGAGGATTTTTCCGATCAATCACAGGGCCTGACCGCTGACCTGACGCCGCCTGATGATGGTTTCGGTGCTCCCGGCGACGGTACGTTTAATACTCCCTCACTGGCAGAGGCCGCGGATAGCGGTCCATTTTTTCATAATAACCGGGTCGAAACCATAGAAGATGCGGTTGCCTTTTACAACAGTGATGCCTTTAATATTTCTATGGCCGGCCAATCAATTAAAGCCGAAACCGGAAGCGGGATAAATCTTGATCAAAGCCAGGTGGTGGCAGTGGCTGCATTTTTACGAGTCTTCAATGCCCTGGAAAACATCCGCCAGAGTATCAATCTGTTGGATAAATTTGTGATTAAGAATTTTCGGACGGTTAATGAAGGAAAAAAACTGTTGAGACTTGCGATTGCGGAAACCCGGGACAGTACGATGGTTCTTAAAGACGGTGGCCTGCACCCTGAAGCCGTTAAATTATTGGCCGAAGCCGGGGCGCTGACAAAAAAAGCACTGAACAGCATATTTTTAAAAGGCCATTATGCCCGGGCGGCGATTAAAATGCAGAAAAAAGCACGTAATGAACTGGTTTTATTACCCGAGGCCTAACCCGGATCCGCCTGCGGAGAACCCAAAAGGAGGCTGGTGTCGCGAAAGCCCGAAAGGACGAAAACACGAAAAAAACAAATTAAATTTCGTGCTTTCTAAATTTTGTGTTTTCGTGATTAAAATATTTCTTGCTAAAATGCAAAGTAAACACAATTAAGACTGCGACGCGGATTTGTTCCGGGCGCAAAACAAATATGATGAAAAAATTTACGGCTATTTACATTATTTCTCTCTGGTTTTTAACGCTGGCCTATGCGGAGAAAACGACTGAATTATACCTCCCCATCGGCAAATCTCCGGGATTGTCCGCTAAATACAGCCTTATCGGAACGATCGCTGAGGTGAACTCTCAAGATCATACTCTGACAGTGACCGGTGCTTCCGGCACTTATAGCGTGAACACCACGGAATACACGCTGATTTTTCTAGATAAAAGCAGGCTTCGGCAACCTAACCGGTATGGTGCCTTTTCAGACTTCAAAACAGGCATGCTGATTGAGGTGCGATTTGAAGCTGATAAAAGACATCGTCCGGCGGAATGGATTAAACTGCAGATCGACAAATGAGTCGAATCCCAGTGTGCCGGCAGCTGGTGATCCTAATTCTTAAATACGATCGTATCTTAGTCGTCGTATTTTTTCAGCGCCGAGCGCGTGGAGGGCGCAGCGCAAGATTATTTTATTTGCCGCTGATCCTCCCTAGTTGGGTTCAGGTCGTTTTCCCCTGCCCACTACTATGGGTGCTTCAACCATAGAACCCCATTGCACGATCACCGGCAGCCAGGCCAGGGTGTCGGCCGTTTCTACCGGGATCAAGCTGCCTCCGAGTAAAAGGACAATCAGAAATTTACTACTGAAATAGCCTGCAAAAAATCCCCAGCCGATCCGGCTGCGGCCCTGCAGCAATTGTCCCGCGCCCGGACATAGCCAACCGAGTCCAAACAATGCTGTGCCGTAAGTCAATGATGGATTTAACCATTTCGTGTCGGCTTTCAGGGGGCCCTGCCTCAAGGCGGCCATGGTGAAGGCTACGGCAAAATACTTAATAGACTCCTGAAAAATCTTACCAAAGCTATAGTCTACCCTGACAATCAGCTCATGGACGATGCCAACGACTGCCAATGGGTTATTGGCCGGCAGTTGGCCGCTTTGGGCCAGATCGGAAAGGCTCAGGAAAAGTTGCTTGTAGGCCGGTACGATCAGCAGAAATCCCAGAAGATAGGCGCCAAATAGAATAAATCCAAACCGGCGGTCATTGGTGTAAATCTGACCACAGCCGGGGCAAAGCCAAGATATGCCAACCGCCCACGCGACGCTCGCCTGGGGAGAATATCCGGCATGATGCCGCCGGCCGGTGGCCGTGTCCACGGCCGAGAGCATGCCCCACAGCCAGCTAAAATAGATGCCGCAAAGCGAAATTCCCATCGATACAATCGGCAGTTGCGGCATAACATAAGGTGTGATGCCCTCCAGGCTGTCAAATAATTGGCCCACAACGGCATTTAAAGTTTGAGCCATTGTCCAAGTAAACCAGGCAGTGCAAAACACGAATAAAATCAGCGTCGCATATCCGCGCAAACGCGAGCCGGCATAGATATCGCCCCATCCCGGAGCACAGGCGCTGTAAGTGAAAGCGCGGTGAACACTGACGGGCTCCTCAAGGGGTGGCGGCAAATTATCTGGTTCGTTTGATTCAGTTATCATAATCTCAGGCGGGTTTTTCGAGGTAGACCTTCATTAGGATTTTCCCCCATCCCCCTTTATCCAAACCCACATCAGGGCATTGGATCACATCCAGGCGCTCGAAGTTCGGATCTGATTTATATATCAGTCTTTCATATATTGCCGGCATGACTTTGCTTATTTCCGACAAAGCAGAGATGCACATATGCCGGGGGCATTCTTCCTCAATCAGTTGCCCGCCGGGGGTCATTACGAACCGGTCTCCAACCCTGTGTTTAGCATGGCATCCATGGGACTCCACCACTTCGGCGACAACCCGGCATTTAACAAATTCAGGGGTTTGGGTGACCATTTTTACCTTAAGGGGATCAGACCTAAAGACCTGCATCTCCTCATCCGTATATTCCATGTGTGCTTGAAAGCGCTGCCAGATTTTTTCAACATCCATCATATCCTCCTTCGTTATACCTGAATTTTGCGCGTATTCTCGCCAACGGTGGTTGAGATAGCAGTTATATTTCATTCATTTTCCTAAAGATTGAGTATACCTGATATTTTTATTGTCTTCAAGAATTACTCAAAATGACTCAACGGTCCTCCCAGGTGATCGACCCAAATGTCGGCGAAGACGTCATATTCAGCGGTTCCTTTAAGAATCGGAACGCATTGGATACCGGCTTTGGTAAATATAGAATTCCAAGAATCGTCTTCATCTCCTGCCATGTCGTTTTTAGCGTGATTACCGGCCACTGACATAAAGGGCATCAAATATATTTTTTTGATTTTCTTTTGAATCAGTAACCCTTTAATCAAATCAACCTCCGGGTAACCTTCAACCGTTCCAATAAAAATATGGGGATCTATCAGCTGAAGTTGAAACATCAGTGCGGCGTAAAAGGCATTGGACGGATGATGGGTACCATGGCCCATCAATACAACGCCTTCACTTTTTTTGCGCTCTTTAGGGATAGTTTCTAATATCCCATCCACTGCGCGCTGCATGTCTTTTTGAGTGGCCAGCAATGGATACCCGAGTATGACACGCTGAAATCCGCCCATGCTCTTGAAAGCGCCAACCGTTCTTCGCAAATCGTGATATTCTGATCCTGCGATGGTATGCAACGATTGAACTGCCACATGGGTAAATCCTTCATCCATCATTTTGGCCAGGGCGACCTCCGGTGAGTCAAGAATTATGCCCTGTTTGGCCAGTTTTCTTCGAATGATGGTAGAAGTATAGGCCCAGCGCATAGCTAGGTCGGAATAAGCACTTTTGACCTTTTTTTCGATGTTTTTAAAAGACACCTGGGCACTGGCTTCGCTGGATCCGAAGGCCACCAGTAAAATCCCCACCTTTTTTGGGGCTTTGTGGCCGTGACCACCACCGGACCATGCAGCTGTGTCCAGACAGATCATAATAAAAACAGCCATTAGTAAACCTTGAAATTGTTTTTTCATCAATGAATCCTCCTTAAGCATGAAAATTTTATTTGCTTGGCAGGCTTCCGCTCGCTAGCGAACTCTAAAACTCAACTGTAGCGCGAACACCACCGATTATCCCATCAGCATCATCATCCAACCGCTGGTATTGATAGGCACCGGCCATAATCCTGCCGATGGAAAACTTGTCGGTGATGTCGTATGCATACGAATTTGATATAATGGATTGCAGCGATTTTTATTAGCCGCACAATCTTAATTTATTGCCCCTAAATTCAATTACTCCCGATTTCATAACAATTTCCTCCTTTCGATTTGTTTATCAGTCACGCCGAAATAAAAAACCCTTCGAGAATGACGCTCTCGAAGGGTTGCACCCAGTTTACTTGACCCTTTGGCAGTATTTCTATGCAGACCTATTTCCGCGTAGAGGCATAGATATGGTCGCAGGCAGGTCTTCTGACTTTCGGATCAATCTACTCTTTGCACCTTCCCACCTGATTAGAACCAAGCAGTGGTATCTCGCAAATTTCGTCCCCGTTTACAGTGGCGGGACCGCTCCCGACTCACACGGGATTCCCTATTAAGCCCTATAGGGCACCTTGGTCAACGCAAATACAATATATGGTGGTTGCTGTCAACAGAAAACTGAGGCCGAATTCATTGGTAAACAAAATAAACTAAGATATGCAATTGAAAGTTCATACTCTAAAAACAAAATTCGAATTACATATATTGTGGTGCCAACTATGGCAGGGATTTCATAATTTCAGTTACTGCTAAATCCAAACTATCCTGTTGTTTAATTTTATCTGAAACCTGCCGGGCCTGCTGCCGATAATGTTCACTGGACAGGCATTGCCGGATTGCGCCTGCAAGTTTTTTGGAAGTCAATTTGGAGCGCCAGACGGGTCTGGGGCCGAGTTGGGATTGATATATCTGGTTGCCCCAGTAATATTGATCCAGCAGGTGGGGAACAATGATCTGGGGCACGCCGCTGATGGCCGTGGTTGCCGTGGTGCCGGCTCCGCCGTGGTGGATCACGGCGGCCATTTTCGGGAAAAGTTTTAAGTGCGGATATTTTTTAATAAAAAAAATATCATCCGAATTCGCAAACTCGGAGGGCGCGTCCCAGAACTTGCCGATCACCGCCCGTTGCCCGGATAATCGTGCAGCCGCCACAATGACGGCTGTATTGCGGATCTGATCGCGCATGGGCATGCTGCCGAATCCGGCATAGACCGGCGGCGGGCCGGCCTCCAGGAACGCGTCCAGCTGCGGCAGCTGTTGATCCGGTAGATTCAAATGCATATAGCCGGTTTGCGTATAGGCAGGTTCATTAATATCCGCTGGAACTTTGGCAATGGCACTGTCGGAAGCGACGATGACATGTCGGCCCAGGACATGGCGCCAGGCATCCTGGATCAACTTTAGGCCAAGTTGTTTGCGGTGGTTGTTAATCAGCCGGGTGATGTTGAAATGATCAAGTATCCTGGCGATGCGCCAGGTCATGCGATTATACCACTTGGGCAACCTTTGGTGTTTGAAAGCCGGAAAGGGATAATGGCCTGACGGCAGCATCTGGGGCGCAAACGCGATAAAGCGGTAGGCGATTCCCATGGATTCCGCGAGGGTCGCCAGGGCGAAGGTTAAAGATGAACCGATCAGCAGATCGGAATCGGCAATGATTTTTGGAAAAAGGCCGAATTGCGTATTCAGCTCGTTTCGCAAAAAAGATACAAAGTATATGGCAGAACGCAACGAATGAGCATTTTCCATATCATCGATGAAAGCGGTGACGTCGCTTCCAAGGGGGTAAAATGGACATCCCAGCTGTTTGGCCCAGGCCGCCTTCTCCGGTGGTGCCGCCAAAAGAACATCATGGCCCTTGGACTTCAGGGCCAGGGAAAGGGCCAACATCGGTTGGACATCACCACGTGACCCAAAAGTTGCCAGGACAATTTTCATGATCTGAAGGTCATCACAAATGAGTAAATTAGCCGCTCGACATAAAAAAAATAATTCTCTCGCCCATGCTTGCATCCCGCGCCTCGGGGCTTCGTTCGGGCCCGCAGAGCTATCAGAGAAAAAATACTCGGTGTGCTGTGAACTCTGTGAGAGATTCAGAGAAGACTGTTTCTATGTTGAACAAGCTTATTTTTCGACTGTAAATAAGTAAAATGTTGGATGCTTAAATCGTGATCAGTTTAAAATCGAGTCTGATTCTAACCTTTTAAAAAATTATTTAACCACGAATTGACACGAATAACCACGAATTATTGCCATGTGATAAATTCTTAGTTGATATTTTTTCACAATTTATGGCAAGATCTTTTTAATCGCAGTTTTAGCCTAGGAGATTTTCTATGGGCAACACCACCGATATAATCATCACCGGCGCCGGTATTATCGGCACGGCGATAGCCTTTGAACTTGGCAAAAAAGGATATAAAACCATCAACATCGATAAATTGCCGGCTGCCGGGCAGGGGTCCACCGGCAGCTCATCGGCCGGTATCCGCACCCATTATTCCACCCGGGACGGAGTGGCCATGGCCTACGAAGGCTATCTCCATTGGAAAAACTGGCAATCGTATTTAGGTGTGGCCGATGTCCGTGGGCTGGCCAAATTTAAAAACACCGGCGGCCTGGTGCTGGGCAATGAGTCTGGAAAACTGCCTAAACTTTTGTCAGAGGTCGGCGTCGAGTTTGAATCGTGGGATATGGACCTGGTCAGGCAGAAAATCCCCATATACGCTGATTTTGATTTTTCACCCCCGAGGCGCCCTGCGGATGAGACCTTCTTTGATCGACCCTCCCAAAAACTTAATTACGCCATCTATACGCCATCCAGCGGATACATGACTGATCCCCAGTTGGCCGCCCATAATTTACAGGTGGCGGCTGAAACCAGTGGCGGGCCCAGGTTTGCCGCCTGGCCCAGAGAATTCCGAGTATCGGAATACCTGATAAACCCAGAGGATTGGCTGATCTGTATGATGTATCCGACGACTGGATTCCCATTTATGATAAAACCGATCTGGCAGGTTTTTATCTGGCGATCGGAACCAGCGGCAACCAGTTCAAAACCGCACCGGTTGTCGGTCGGCTAATGGCAGAGCTGATAGATTCGTGCGAGAATGGACACGACCATGATCGAAAGCCGATTACCATTACCGGCCCATATACGGATCAAGTCTTAAACGCAGGTTTTTATTCCCGCCTGAGGGAATTAAACAGGGAAAGCAGCTTTTCGGTGGTCGGTTAGTGCTCTTATGCCTCCTTACTTTGCTTGGGGAAGGATATGAGATTATAAAGCCAGGCGAAGATCGCACCGATGATCAAACCATCCCCAAAAGCCCAGATTAATCCGATAAAGCTCCCGGCCGGTGATATGCTGTACCCCCGGTACAGTCGTCCCAGTAAGGTGGGCTCACCGGTTGGGCCATCAAATCCGATAATCCACCAGGTCAGCGAGAAAAGAGCAAAACCCCAGACCAACCCGCAGGTGAGGGCAAACGCTTTTACATTGAGTTTCATTCTGACACCTCCTTGCTTGTGGTGTTCTTTTCTGAAAGTGCCGCCAAACCGCCTATAGCACCCATATTCATTGATTCTAGCGCTGAGCTCGGCACGATTATCAGGGAACCCTTTTCCTTGAGCCCTTCAAAGAGCATGTTCATTCCGCGCAGCTGCAGTGCCACCGGATTATCCTGGTATTGCCGGCTGGCTTCAGCAAACTTTTCTGAAATCTCAGTTTCAGCCGTGCCGAGGATAATTCTGGCCTGGCGCTCCCTTTCAGCCTGAGCCTGCTTGCTCATAGCATCTGCCAGGGCCGCCGGAATGACGATATCTTTAATTCCAACACTCTGGCAGGTGATTCCCCAGGGGCTCGTATGCTCGTCGAGCGTGTGTTGCAGGGCTTCAGCGATTTTTTCTCGATTTTGCAAAAGATCGGCCAGTTCATGTCGTCCGATGATATCCCGTAATCCCGTCTGAGCGATATAGGTCACCGCTTCAACATATCGCCTCACCTCCAACGCTGCTTTTTCCACGTCCCAGACCGTCCAATATACCACGGCGTCCACGTCCACCGGCACCGTGTCTTTGGTGAGAGTTTTTTCTGCGTTAAAGTCGGTTACGCGCACCCGCTGATCAATATAGGTGCCAATGCGATCGATAATCGGTACTATAAGAAAAGGCCCCGGTCCCCTCAAACCGCAGAATTTCCCCATCCGTAAAACAACGGCTTTTTCCCATTGGTCGGCAATTTTTATCGAAGCGGCAATAAACATTGCCAAAAGGGCGCCAATCGCGGCAATCGACCAGTGGATAATACCCCCATGAAAAAGCCCGGCGTCAAGCCCGCTAAGCAAAACGAAAACAGCTATTGAAATCGAGTTGACCGCTCTTGATTTTGTTACTTCCGTATTCATTTGTCACCTCCTTGCCTTTGCTTTAGTTCATTGATCATTTCATCGATGCTGAACCCATAGCTTGCGGCGATACTCAAGTACTCCGTGCATATACCGGCTAACTTATTCTGACGTTCCTCGAGGCTAATTTGAACATCCAGCGATCCGATAAATGTGCCCGTACCCTGTTGAGTTTCCAGGACCTTTTGGATTTCCAATTCCCGGTAGGCCTTGCTTACCGTATTGAGATTGACCTTGAGCTGCACCGCCAATGCTCTGACCGTGGGAAGCTGCTCACCGACATTCAAGCTACCGGTGGCAACACCATAGCGTATCTGGTCAATGATCTGGCGGTAAAAGGGAACTCCGCTTTTCGGGTCTAGTTTAAAATCGATCATCATTATCTACCTTTTTATGTGACAATCAAATGAATAGTTGTATATTGTAATATTTAAATAGTACAATATAGATACAATAATACAATACACTTTGTCAAGGAAAAAATGAAATTAAAAGATTTTAATATTATCTCAAATAGATATGGTGAAAATAGATGCGATTCCTGCCATTCAAATCCCGCCGCGACGGGATTGCATGTTCACCTCGCGCGCTGACGTGCTTTTGTCTTTTTCCGATCTTTCTTTTTAAACAACTTTTCTTTCGTCCATTTATACCCGTCAATGGTCTTATATTTTATCTTTACCACCAACGGTTGATCGACATATTTATATCCCTTGTGTACTTCAATGTTCCGGGCGCCGTCCGGCGGCTGGGTATTGGTGTAGTGTCTGGCGCCTTTTTCATCCGTCCATGAATACAGGGTGACGCGCTGGTCATCCTCGTGAAGCGTTGTTTTCACATGCCAGTCGTAAGCCAGAAATCCGATGGTTCCGATAATAAGGACGCTAACGACAATCAATATTTTTTTCATTAATTAATTCCCACCCATGCAAAAACTGCCACAAAGGCGAAAAGCGTCCACTGAAACATTTTAAAGATTGCGTTTTTGATGCCCGAGGTGGCAGCAATAACAATCTGAACCAGCGCGAAAAACCCATAATTTATAGAGATAAATTTAACCAGCCAGGAATTATCCGCCTGATTATTATAGCCGAATCCGATTAACAATAAAAAGATGGCGGACAGCACCAGATACGCTGATACGTAGTGGAAGACACAATGGTTTACTTTTTTCGGCACGTCGTCAAAAGAAGCCTGCAGCATGGGTTTCAGATATAGTTTGCTGCCGGCCGCAAAATGACCGAGGGTGATAAATACGGCGCCCACTCCGGCGATGAAAATTGGCCAATTCATGAGTTCCTCCTAATGAGTCCGCCCTGAAAACTGGTAGAATCAGGGCTTTTAATGGTTTTTTCCATACCGAAGAAAGTTGTTTAGTCGAATCTCCGGCGGAACAATTGCTTTGTGCTACGCATTTTATTTCTAGCTTTGTTCGGATATAACTTAAGGCACCCTTAGCTGAATTGTCAAATTGCACCCCCCGCCGTCTTGACACAATACATCGCTTTTCCTATACTCGCCATGCATAAAACTGCGGGTGACCTTGAAATATACAGCGAATTCCTAACCCGGCTCCGCTTGGGGCGGAAATGGTGATATTCAAAGAAATAGCATTTATGGCGCTAATATAAAGAACAGGTAAATACCATGGAATTTACATCTTTAGAAGCGATTACCCCGGTGGACGGCCGCTATCGCCGGGCAACCCAAAAACTGGCGGGTTATTTTTCCGAAGGCGCTTTGATCAGGTACCGGGTGATGGTGGAAGTGGAATATTTTATTGCCCTATGCGAGTTGCCGTTGCCTCAGCTGAAACGCTTTAATCACGAGTTGTTTGAACCCCTCAGGGCCGTCTATCAGGAATTTACACTGGAAGATGCCCGTCGGGTTAAAGACATCGAAAAAGTCACCAATCATGATGTCAAAGCCGTCGAGTATTTGCTGAAGGAAAAATTCGATGCGCTGCAATTGCAGGATTTCAAAGAATTTATCCACTTCGGGTTGACCTCCCAGGACATCAACAACACGGCCATGCCTTATTCATTGAAACAAGCCTGGCAGGAAGTCGTCGGCCCTGTTTTTGATGAAGTCATCGATGTGCTTCAGGCCAGGGCCCGCCAATGGCAAGATGTCGCGATGCTGGCCCGCACCCACGGCCAACCTGCGTCACCGACCCGGCTGGGTAAGGAAATATATGTATTTGTTGAGCGCTTAATCGTCCAGGCCAACCAGTTAAAGGCTATTCCCTTTTCAGCAAAATTCGGGGGTGCCACCGGCAACTTCAACGCCCACCATGTTGCCTATCCGGATATTGACTGGCCGGCTTTCGCCGACAAACTGGTAAACAGCACACTGGGGCTCAGCCGCTCGAAAGTGACCACCCAAATTGAGCATTACGACAACCTGGCTGCATTTTGCGATAACCTGAAGCGAATCAACAGCGTCCTGATCGATTTTGATCGGGATATCTGGGCCTATATTTCGATGGATTATTTCAAACAGAAGATCAAAAAAGGCGAGGTGGGATCATCGACCATGCCGCATAAAGTCAACCCCATCGACTTTGAAAATTCGGAAGGCAATCTGGGAGTCGCCAATGCCATCCTGGAGCATCTGTCGGCCAAACTGCCGATTTCCAGATTGCAAAGAGACCTGACAGATTCAACGGTGACACGCAATATCGGCGTTCCGGTAGCCCACACCCTGATCGGTTTGAAATCCATGTTGCGAGGGCTGAACAAACTGATTCTGAATGCCGATGTGATCGAGGCCGATCTGCAGAAAAACTGGGCGGTGGTGGCCGAAGGCATTCAGACGGTTTTGCGTCGCGAGAACTACCCTGAACCCTATGAAGCGCTCAAAGGGTTAACCCGCACCCACACCACAATTAATCAAGAGGCCATTGCCGAATTTATCGAAACCCTGGACATATCCCGCAAGGTCAAAGCCGAACTGCTGAAAATCACCCCTGAAAATTATACGGGAATTTGTGATTTTTAATTTAGGGATTAAGAAATTTAGGGATTGTAGGCTTGAGGGCTTATTTTTATTTGGTGAGGCGCTTTTTAACCTCGCGCAACACCCGCGCGTCCTCTTGATGCCGTGGATGATCTATGCGGCTTTTGATCCGAATGAGGCTGTCAATATCGATCCAATTGGCTCTGGCGCTGCCGTACACGCCTTTAACACACTTTTTCCAGGCCGTTGCAAATTTTACACCGACCACATTCATTATCAAGTCAATCCGGTCCGGTGCAACACCCAATTGTAAAATTTCTTTTTTATTTTCCGAATTTAATAGGAAGGGACTGCCGAATTCGGCCAGCGCATCGTTAGCGCGTTTTACGTTTTCAGGGTCGGGATCAATCCACAGATCCATATCTTTGGTGTAGCGCGGTTTTGCGTGATAGATAAACGCAAGGCCTCCTATGATGAGATACCTGACCTTATGTTTGTCGAAAAAAAGGAGCATATCCTCAAAATCCTGAATGGCCTCCATCCTCAGTCTCCGGTATCATCTGATGCTCTTTTTTGCAATCGAGCCTGTTCAACTTTTATCACATCTCTGCGTATTGCTACCAGTGCCGATAAACGCTGTTCCGGGGTTTGACTTTGCCAATAGGTCAAATCCCAGTTCTCCGCATCCTTAAAATCGGTGGCACGGTGTGCGACAATTCTTTTCTGCCGAGCGGCGGATCTTTCTTTTAGATTCATTTAATGAAATACAAGACAGGATTAAAATGCTCAACTGAAGTTCAAATCAAATTCAGTAATTATGTTGTTACCATGTTGCGCTAGCAATGTCAATAAGTTAATAATTACAGCATCTTGAATAATTTTTCGGCAGCTGAAAATTTGAGGGTAGAATCGAATTCTTCCTTTTTATAATTCCGACTTCCGCACTCCAAACTCCGAATTCAAGTAATTCCGACTTCGACACGACTGAGCTCGTCGCAGCCACATTCCGACTTCCGAATTCATATCCTCGGCCCCTCCAGCAGGGCTGTGGTTACCCGGTTGATTAAAGCCCAGATTGCATCTGCTGCCAAAACCCTTTCGATGGGACGGTCGAGCAGCACGTTCGCCTGGGGTGGGAATTCTTCGTCACCCTGCCATAACAGGAAGTATAGATTGATCCGGGGATATGGCGACAGTTTGTAGGCGGCGTCAGCCATATCCTTTGATTCGCCGCCTAAATACTCGGCTGCCTGTCTAAACCCCTTTAAGTCGCTACCGTAGCGATTTAAAAGAGGATCGGTCCTGAGCGCGTGGGGTCCTTGGAAAAAATGGCCCTCTTTCAGATCTTTAACGCCGACAATATCTTTGCCGATTGGATAGATGTCGTCGACATTTATCAAATAAAGAACGCTGACCAGTTCCAGCAGCGGATCATCGCTGATTATCCAATTGTCGTCTGCCTTTCGTTTCAGGCTGCAATTTTCGATGTCAACCATGACATCCTCGTTTAAAAACTGAAACACTACCTGGCCGGGTGATACCGGTGTAAACAGTGTCAAATTGCACATGGCGGCGATATCTTTTTGCCGTAAATCATCCCAATATGCCGGTGCCACTTTGACCCGGGATCCGTCGGGGGCGTAAGCAGGCGGTCTTTCCTGTAACCGTCGTTTTTGCATGTCTAAATATCCTTGGCTGAAGGGGTAAGGGCCGGTGCTAAAATTATCACAGGGAAATTGACTGCAATCACGCATGCAATAATCAATCTGATTCATATTGGCACAGGCCAGGATCGAACAGGTACCGCCCAGCAGCCGCTGTTGGGCGGCCAGTTTTATTTCAGCCGCACGACTTTTTCCCGGTCCGCAGCTGGAACAGCTTCCCAGCAGATTTAATTTGCAAACATCGCAGTTGATTCCACAGGCAGCGGTCGCCATAATAGCACCTCAAATAGCTGGTCAGGCCCTCAGAATGGCACAATTTTAATAGCCTTGTCCAAAATTATAAATTCCAAATCTCAAATTCCAAATCACAAATGGTTCGACAAGCTCACCACCCTGAGCCAAGTCGATGGGTAAATCTCAAGTACCAATATTCAATGACCAAAACATTCTAAGTTGTTTGCGAGATGAGCCTATTACTTTATCGAATTTTAAAATCCTTAGCACAGCTTTTGATGCCTGTTTGGGATTTCGAATTTAGGTCATTGGAATTTAATTGTAATTTGTGATTTGCTATTTGTTATTTCTTCAACCACCTTACACGATTATACTCTCTGACATTCAGAACAGATATGGGTACTCCTTTGCCCGACAATAATCCTTTCGATGGTGGCTTTACAGCGGGGGCAGGGGAGATCTGAACGGCGAAACACCTTCAATTCGTCTTTGTTGCGACCTTGATGGCGGGCGACCGAGTAAAAATTGGTTTCACCGGTGCCCAGCGATGTACCGAGATTTTTCAACCCCCGCTTGAGCACCCGCGGAATGGCTCGGTGCAGCGCTTTGATTTCATTCATCGACAGTGTGGCGGCAATGCGGTTGGGATGCAATTTTGCATCCCACAGCGCTTCATCCGCGTAAATATTGCCGAGTCCGGCCACAAAGGCCTGATCCAGCAGCAGTGGTTTCAAAAGCCGCTTGTGCCGCCTGAGACGGCCAGCCAGCACTTTCACCGTAAAGCCCTTTTCCAGCGGCTCAGGTCCCAGGCGGCCTAATATTCTTTCCGGATCAACTATCAGGTGTATGCGTCCGAATTTACGGGTATCGTGAAATCTTAACTGCTTTTTGTCACTGAATGTGATGATAACATGTTCATGTTTGAGGCGTGGCGTATCGACTGAAACCAGATGCAGGCGGCCGGACATTCTGAGATGTAACAGCATAGTATAGTCGTTGTCAGTCTCAAAGACCAGATGCTTGCCCCGGCGCCGAATGGCGGTAAATGTGCGGCCCTTCATCCGGTTGCAGAATAATACAGACGAAGGCTCAGCTATCGTGCGCGCCCAGAAAACTTTGGCTCCGCTTATGGGGACACCGACTAATTTTGCGGCATTTAGATCGTTGACAATCGTTTGAACTTCAGGCAATTCGGGCATGATATAGTCCTTGGCTAGTGGGACAGAAAACAGATGACAGAGATCGGAATTCGGAAGTGGTAATGCGGAAGGCGGAATTATTTGGTTTCGGAATTCAAATTGCGGATTGTCGATCTCCTTCATAATCGGTCATTAAATCCAGAAACCGTCATTCCCTAAGAATCCTGCAAGGTGAAGGAGGGATACCTGGAAGCTATTTCCAGTACCCCTTCAACTTCTGTTTTTTATCCTCCAACTTCCGCATTCCGAATTCCCACTTCCAAATTCTGTCGTCTGTTTTAGATTGACATTATTAGGACATCTACCTATAAATTACCAGACAAATATGATGCTCAAATAATTTTGAATTTTGCCTAATAAATTAATGCGTTAACCCTAATCATAAGGAGCAAGCATGGATTATAGTCTTTCAACCGATCATGAGATATTGCGGGATTCAGTTCGTAGTTTTGCTGAAAACGAGATCAAACCGGTTGCCAGAAAGTTGGACGAAAAAGAGGAGTTTTCATATGAAACCATGCAGAAAATGGCTGAACTCGGTCTTTTCGGCGTTTTTGTAGCGGAAGAATACGGCGGACAGGCGATGGATTACCTGTCTTATATCATTGCCGTGGAAGAGATCGCCCGGGTGGATGGCTCCCATGCCGCCACCGTGGCTGCCGAAAACTCTTTAGGCATCGGACCGCTTTATTATTTCGGCAATGAAGACCAGAAGAAAAGGTATCTGCCCAAGCTCTGCAGTGGTGAAGCTCTCTGGGGATTCGGATTAACCGAGGCCAATGCCGGCTCGGACGCAGCCAACAGCGCGACAACCGCCGTGCTGGACGGTGACGAATGGGTGATTAACGGCAGCAAGATTTTTATCACCAATGCATCAACCGACATTTCGATTGGATCGACGGTCCTGGCTCGCACCGGTGTGCGGGATGATGGCCGCCCCGAGCTTTCCTGCATTATTGTTGAGGCCGGAACCCCCGGTTACACCGCCAAAGTAATGCACGATAAGATGATGTGGCGGGCGTCTAATACCAGTGAACTTTATTTTGAGGATTGTCGAGTCCCGAAAGAAAACCTTTTGGGTCCGCGCGGCAACGGGTTCCACCAGATGATGCAGACGCTGGACGGGGGACGCCTGTCGATTGGGGCCATGGGATTGGGAGGTGCCCAGGGATGTTTTGACATGGCCATAAAGTACACCAATGAGCGCGAACAGTTTGGCAGGCCTATCGCAACCTTTCAAGCAAACGCTTTTAAACTGGCCGATATGGCAATGGAAATTGAGTGTGCCCGCCTTCTGCTATATAAAGCTTGCTGGCTCAGGGACAATAATCTGCCTTTTTCCAAGGAAGCTGCCATGGGCAAGCTCTATTGCTCGGAAGTCATGTACCGATGTGCCAACCACGCAGTTCAGCTCCACGGAGGATATGGTCTGATGAAAGAGTATGACGTGGAGCGATTTTACCGGGATCAGAAGCTGCTGGACATCGGAGAGGGCACTTCCGAGGTTCAGCGGGTTGTAATTGCGAGGCATATAGGTGCCAAATGCCTGTAACGAATTGAGTGAAACTCAATACGAAAATATAAATTAGAGGAGATAAAATGGAAGACAAAAGCCGAAAGCCCTTTTTGGACATCGATTTTTTCGAGAACCTGACCGGAGAAATCCCGGCAGAGCCCCCAAAAGGCGTGGAAGACGTTGGCCAACGCATTCGAAAATTAAGAGAAGAAAAAGGATTGGCCCTGGAGGAGTTATCCAGATTGACCGGTTTCGACGTAAAATTTTTATCCAGCCTTGAAAAAAATGAAGCCCAGCCCCAGCTTGGCACTGTGATCAAGCTATCCAAGGCACTGGACAGCGCCTTTGGACGACTGGTATCAGGCGTAGGAGACAAGCTCTATTCCATAACCAGAAAGAGTGAACGCCGAACCATTTCCCGCTCGACCTCCAAGACCGGTACAAAACAGGTTTATACCTACAAAAGCCTGGCGCCCGAAGTTAAGGGACGTCACATGGAGGCTTTAATCGTCCAGCTTGAAATGGATCCTGATAAAGAGATATCCGTGCATGATGGGGAAGAGTTCATTTTTGTGCTGGATGGAATCGTCGTGCTCGAGATCGGTGACGATAAATTCGAGCTGGAACCGGGTGACAGCGTCTATTACCTGTCCACCACTCCCCATCATATTGCGGCCAAAAATGACAAGGCAACCATTTTGGCGGTATTGTACGAAGGTTGACTTTCTTCCCCGGGGCAAAGATACTCAAGTTTTGTCTAAGGTTACAAGGCTAGTGTTGCGGCCAATGGATATTCTGAAAAATCGAGCAGGATCGGCCAACTATGGTTGAATATACAAAAGTTCAATCTGGTTTTGTAGATTACAGATGGGGTTTAATGCTAGGCTGCAACGTCAAACTCGCAGACCAGGGGGGTGTGATCTGAGAATTTGACCTGGGGGATCTCGAAATCGGTGATCTTGATCTCCGGACTGTGGAAGATATAGTCCAGCTGGCGACGCGGCGACCGGCTGGGGTGAGAGGGTTGTCCGTGGCTGTTGGCATTTTTTAAACCGGTGGCGGCGATGAACAACTGCAGTTCGCGATCTCCCCATAATACATTGAAATCCCCGGCTATAATGAAAGGTTTTTTAATATCTTTTACCATACTGTATAGGTCTCGCAGCTGGTAGTGGCGATGGCGGAATTTGATCGACAGGTGTACCAGGAAAATCGATAAATCGGCCAGCTCCAGCTCGATGATCAGGCGTTTGACTCCATGGCGAAAATAATGAAACTTCTGGTTCATGATTTCCTGGTTGGTCAATATCGCATTGCCCTGCTTCTTCAGCAATGGCAGCTTCTGGGCCATGGACTTGGCGGGATATTTTGACTGATAAATATGATCGAGCTGCAGTTCCCAGGCGATACCTTCGGCCTGGTTGTTTTTCTGGGAGCGAAATGATCCACTGTCCACCTCGATCAATCCAATAATATCGGGATTCACCGATTTTATGAAATCCAGAATATTCTTCATGTTTCCGTTGGTGCGTTTGAAATAGCCGCTGTATGGCACTGGCAGGTGAAATTGCCTCCCAATCCCGGCTGCATAGCGTATGTTATATAAAAGTAAGCGCATATCTATTTTTATTCGCTGATCAAGGTATTTCAGGATGTTCTATTATAAACCTTTTCGCACCAAAGTAAAGACCAATAGTCATCTTCCATTCCGAGCATCGCCCGGGATGGCTTGTATTTTTCCGCCAGAAGCGAATCGACATTCATTATTCGATATTCGATATTTATCCGCCTCGGGAGGATTCGCTTTTCCAGAGTTTTTTTTTCGACCAGACCGGCCGTTTTTTTTTGGGCCGGCGGCCGGGCTGACACCAGAAACCTGAACCCTGCTAATCAACCTAATCACCCATCTCATCCCTCCGGGGTGGATCAAAGCCGGGCCATGCGGACCCGGGTCTTTGCTCTATCGAACTGAAGTCGCAGGTTCTGAATCGCGTTGCCGGATTTGCCGGTCCTTGCCGGCTTTAACAAAACCACAGTCAGAATTGGAAGAATCAAGGTGATCATGGCGACGGTGATCATCAGAACCCCCAGTTCATCATATCGGCTGCGCTCGATAATAAATACTTTGTTCAGGTATTTGGTGCCCAGATGACTGGCTGAAAGGGCCAGGTTGGTGAAGGCGGCCATCACGGCGAAATAGGTGGCCTTCTGGTTTTTAGGTGCTTCTTTGGCAATCCAGGCCAACATGGGAATCATGGCCACCTGACCCAACGGTGAATCCGCCATGGTATCGACCATTGCGATGGTCCTTGCGCCGAAGCCAAACGTGGCTTCGGTCCACTCGTGCAGGCCATAATACATGCTGATAAAAGGCATCATCATAATCGCACCATATACGGACAGAAATACCACCAGATAAGGAATCGGCCGCCGTGTCATCCAGCCCCGCAGGGCAAACATGCCTGCAATGGCAAGCAGCGCGGCAAACTGACGCAAGGTACCGAAAAAGGCCTCATCAAACCCCAGCACATCGATCTGCCACCAACCGGCGCCGGCACCGGCTGTGGGCATGGCCCGAAAAACAAAAATAATGACGGCCAAACCCATGATTTCACGGCGTTTGACAGGACTTAAATTCCGCAGGATTTGTCCCATCAACAGGGCGATAATTCCCAGAGAGCCGATAAAAATGATTTCCTCTTTCAGCGGCATAGCGGAAAGTCCAAAAATCAGGCTGAAAACAACAAACGCGGCGCTGCCGGCCAAAATATACCAGTTTACTTTCAGCTTTTGCTGCCGGGGCGGTGACATCTGGCGGATTGGTTCCGGGGAAATATTCTGCCGCACAAGCCTTTTTTTACGGCGCGATTTGATCCAAGCACCCAGCAACACCCCCATGATGGAAATCAATGGAATTACCAGTGATATCCAATACATCGTTACATACGAAAGCACCGTTGCCAACCACCCGCCAACACCGGCCACCATAGCCCCGCCGGCAACAATGGCAATACGGCCCAGGGTTTGCATGGTCACATGCATCGTTTGCAGTTTCTTTTCTTCAATCAGGATCCCGTCTTCGTTATGGGACGGCACCGCTTCGACTGTCATGGCATCGGCCACCACATCCTGCAGCACGAAACCAACAGGGGCAAGCATCACGGATATGACGTACCAGGCTTCAACGGCAATGATGTTTGCCATCCAGCCGGCGTGACCGGTCAGGCCCACCATAATCAGAAGACTGGCAGACATCAATGCCGCTCCCAGGTAAACGAACATGGATTTCCAGCGCCAGAACAGATCCACCAGGTGTCCCAGCGGCATTTTCAGTGCCCAGGGTAACCCGGCCCAGAAACCTAGACTAGCCAGAAATGCAGCTGTCAGGCCGAGTTGCTCCTTGACGAAAAAGGATTCAATTATTCCAGTAAAGCCCGAGACACCGGCGGCGAAATATACCATCAACGGAGGCAGGTAGCTCCAACGCATTTCCCGGAACAGGCCGAGAAGATCATTATTAATCCAATTCCAGAGCCTGGAACCGGACCGGGCAGTTAATGTCAATATTTCTGGCTGTCTGATTTCCATCAATCGAAACCGTGCGGCTACAATGTCAAATAGTTAACGTTAATTGGAACATGCAATTATGATACCATGTAATAATCCACTTAACCGGAGCAAATCCGATAGTCAGGTTTGCTCCGGTTCGGGTGGCGCAGGCTATGCCAGACGAATCACCATCAAGCCAGCATTCATGCGTTGGACGAGCAGGCTGATGCCGTCACCGTCCTTATATTGATCGAGTAAGCTCTTGAAATCTTTGACCGAGTCGACATTTTTACGATTGACTTCGATGATAAGGTCACCTTGCTTGACGCCGGCTGCATCGGCCTTGCTATTGGGCGCAACGCCGACAACGATGACACCCGCAGTTTCTTTAATGTTAAGACGACGGGCAATTTCAGGTGTTAATTCCGTTACCTCAAAGCCGTATTCGCTATCTTTCTGCTCGTGTTGATTCTGCGAAGCAGCAGCCATCGTCAAGGGTCGCTTGCCGATTTTAACATGAAGCGTCTTGTGTTTGCCATCACGCAGAATCGTCACATTGGCGGTATCGCCGACAACCAGGTTGGCGGCCAGGTTCGTTAGATCACGACTGGTATTTATTCTTTTGCCGTTGACGATCGTGATGATATCCTTTGGTTTAACCCCGCCCTTGTCCGCGGGATCACCGGGGACGACATCGACAACCATCACACCGCTTTTGCCATCGACTCCATAATACTGCGCCAGGTCGCCTTTTAGATCTTGAATGGTTACACCGAGCCAGCCGCGGGTCACCTCGCCGTCGGATTTCAACTGGGAGACGATGCCTTTGACCTGGTCAACCGGTATGGCAAAACCAATGCCCTGACCACCGGCAATGATCATGGTGTTGATACCAACGACTTCACCTTGCATGTTGATCAGGGGACCACCACTGTTGCCCGGGTTGATGGAAGCATCGGTCTGAATGAAATCGTCATAGGGCCCGGAACCGATGACCCGGCCCTTGGCACTGACGATTCCCGCTGTTACGGTATACTCCAATCCAAAGGGACTTCCAATGGCTGCCACCCACTCACCCACCCGCAAATCAGCGGAGCTTCCCAACTGAACGGTAGGCAAACTTTTCTTCGGATCGACCTTTATCAGCGCGATATCGGTCACGGGATCAAGCCCGACAACTACGGCATCATACTGGGTTTCATCTTTGAGGACGACCTTGATTTCGTCGGCGCCCTCCACCACATGGTTGTTGGTGACAATGTAGCCGGATTTTTCAATAATAAAACCCGAACCCTGCCCCGGCTGTTTAAACTCCGGTTGGCGCTGTTCGCCGAAATGACGGCCGAAAAAATCTTTGAACTGTTTATTGCCGCCGAAGGGGTTTTGACCGGAAGAACCAGATGACCGTCCGCTTGCCTTGACAGTTTTTTCCACCTTAATGTGAACCACTGCCGGACTGACCGTATCGGCCAGATCGCTGAAATTTTGCGGAATCATCCGGACTGGCGCATTTTTGGCTGCTTCTGCCCTCGGAAATCCGGCGCCGAGCATCAGCCCGACCGCCACCATCACCAGCAAGAACTTTGTAAATTTAGATGCTTGTCTCATTTAAGTTTCCTCCTTGTTTTTTTTATTGCCGGAACAGGCCTTTCTTTAATTGCAATATAACCTGTAAAGTTAACGCAAATATGACGCAAAGATGACCAAAATGTTATCTTCTAAAAAATAATCGGCCCTGGGAATTCGAATTTGATTTTTACTATTAGGATTTTATGAGAGTGGTTATAATCTGATCATTGTTTTTAGTATATAGGCGAGGAAAGTAAAATTGACAGGATTCCTTAAATATTCAATATTCAATATTCAATATTCAATATTCAATTTTCATTATTCATTTGAAAGGCACTACCAGTCTCGGCCAAAACTGGAGTCCTGCGAGTCCATCTGCTGTTGCTTATTTCTGACAGCATCCCGGCGATCTTCGTCGGCAAGCTGTTTGGCATGGGTAAGTTTCTGATACTTTTCGTACGCTTCCTCATCGCCCGCATAGGCGCATTTACAATTTTCGGCATCCGCATAAATATAAACTATCTTGTCGCCGTCCTCGTGGGGGACGATTTCGCGTTGGGGAAGCTTCTTCAATTCGGCCAGTTTTTCCGCTGTGTCGGCTACTCCCATCTTAAATCCGGAGGCCCTCAGCAGTTTTTCCATATCTACCCTTTTGCTATCCCTCGTCGTGGCACACGCGATAATTGATAGGGTAACAATTAGGGCAAACATGGACATGGATGTTTTTTGGCTAATATTTTTTTGCATTTCGACTCCGTATTTAGACCGGTCCTTTGTTTTCGGATTTTAGCATTTCGCTGATCATGCGATATTCCAGATCAGTGCCGTCATAGTCATAGGTCGCTTCTTCGCCTTGCATCGGAATAAGTTTGAACCGACCGCCAAAGTGGGCGGAACCGATGTTATCCACTTCGACGACACTTAAATCCTTTCTTAGAAAATACTTGGAATACACATTGGGATATCCCAGCCCGCGCGTAGTTTTGAACAGCTTTATCTGGATATTGGGGTTCAGACACTTGCGGAGGCTGTAGGCTGTGTTAGCCGTATTCACATCAAACCGGTGCGGGTTGGCTGATATCAACGAGGAGAGCCTGAAACCTTGACGGCCGTGGTCGTCTTTGGGGCCGGGCAGCTGATACTGTGAATCGTTATAAAGCCGCAGGGGCAATCTGCCGAGTTTATCTTTTCTTTCATCAATTAGTATCGCCGGCACAAGAATATCGGTTATCTCCAGATTATCTTGAACCACTTTAAGGAACCGATTGACAAATTTATTAGTTGTCAGCGGTGAATCCGAGGCGACAAATAGCGCTTGTCGCTTTTCCTGGCAGGCTTTACAGGCCGCATACCCTTTGATGAAGTTTCCGGCGATGGAGTTGTATTTTACTTTCCTGGGTTTTATTTTAAATTGACGGATAACATCGCCGGGAATTTTCGAGTTCTGGTTCACAATGCGGCAGGGCTTTTCGAATTTTTTAATATATTTGCCCAATCTTTGTTCAAGCAGCATTTGATGACCCACAATCACAATTTCATCAATGAGATCGTTTTTGTAAAGCCTTTCAAGGGTGTATTGAATCAGGGGTTTGCTCATCTCCCTGCCGTTTTGCACGGACTTAAACTCACGCAACGGCTTGTAGCCGGCCTCGATAAATTTTTCACCATAGTGATCGGCTACAATTCGGCTGTACCGCTTGACCTCGCGCCTGTTGTTATATCCTGCCAATACAACTGCACTAACCATTTTTACCAATGCCTAAAATGTCTAAAGTGAAGGTATTCTGTCTACAGTAAATGATAGAATTCCATGATTAACCGCGCATAGCATATATATACTATTGATTTGATGATATAAGTTTGATCCTGAAAAATCAAGATTGACTCTCATTAATTAATTCGCCCTTAAAAATAGAAAATTTAGGGTTGAAAATTGTTCTTTGGTTACTGGAAAAAAAATTGCTTGACCGAAGGTCCGGCGTATTAATTCTTTATTTCATATCAGTTACCACTATATAAAGAAAGCTTTTCGGAAATAAGAAATTGAAATTTCAATTTATTTTTGGATCTTTCGAAGAACAGTTCAGTTTTCATATGCCATAGTGAGTTATCATTTTTAGAATTGAGCGAAAAATCAGGTTATAAAGTCCCTGTGTCCAAAAAATACAGCCGGGTGATCTTGAAAAGCGACCTATTCGGTCATAGCTTTAACGCTGGTTACTCCGCCCTGCAAATAGGAAATTGAGGGTGGTAAAATTTGCTTCGTGTACTTAAGAAAGTTGTTTGGTTGACGCTCTGGCGGATTAATTAGGAGATTTATTCATGCGATCGTATAAATTGATTTTTCTGACAATTATGTTGCTGGTTTCCAGCGGCCACGCCCTGGCGGAAGATTCGACTTATGAATTCAACCTTGATGTCAAAGAATTTCAACTCGAAAATGGTATGCAGTTTCTGGTGGTCGAACGCCCGGCAACTCCGCAGGTTGCCGTACGACTGGCAATTCGTGCAGGTTCGGCCCTTGAAGAGACCGGAAAAACCGGCATCGCTCACCTGTTGGAGCACATGATGTTCAAAGGGACTAAGAATTTTGGATCCCTTGACTACAAAAAGGATGAGCAGCTGCAGGCGGGTATTGAAGCCGCCTACCAGACGGTCTTGGAAGAGCAGAGAAAACGCAATCCTGATCAGGCATTAACCGAGAAAAAGCGCGCCGAAATGAACGATCTGCGCACGGAAGTTCAAAAAATTTATGTGCCCCAGGTTTTTTCTTCCCAGCTGGGAAGAAACGGTGCGGTCGGAGTCAATGCGTTCACCAGCAAGGACCAAACCCAGTATGTGGCTTCGGTACCCTCCGATATGCTGGAGCAGTGGTTTTCGATTGTCAGTGAGCAGCTTTTCGAGCCGGCCTGGCGCGAGTTTTATGTCGAAAAAGAGGTCATTCAGCGGGAATGGGCATTTCGCTATACAAATGACCCCAATGGTGCTGCCTGGCTGGATCTCAATACTGCGGCCTACACGGCCCACCCCTATCGCAATCCCACTATCGGATGGAAATCCGATATGGAAAAATACAGTACCCGGGATGCCATTAGATTTCATAAAACCTTTTATAATCCGTCCAACGCCGTCTGTGTTCTGGTGGGCGATATCACACTGGAAAAGGCCCGGCAACTGGCTGAAATCTATTTTATACGCTATCCGGCCGGTGAGCGGGCCCCGGAAAAGGTAACCCGGGAACCCGTTCAGCAAGGGCCGCGCCAGAGTATTCGCTATCTGAAAGGCGCCCGTACCCCCCTGGTTAGAATCGGATTTCATAGTGCTTCTATGGGAACCAAAGATTTTTATGCCCTGGATGCCATGACCATGATTCTCAGCCATGGCCGCAGCGCCCGCATGACCCAAAACATTATCTATAAAGGTCTGGCGCAGGGAGCCTGGGCCTACAACCCGGATTACCGCTACACGGGGATGATCATTCTGGGCGGTTCGCCCAATGAACCCGGGATGGTCAAAAAAGAAGGGGTGGGCGAGGAAGAAAAACGCCTTGCCTACCTGAAAGCCTGCCAGGAGCTGGAGGAACTGCTTCTGTCAGAAGTGGAAAAAATGAAAACCGAACCGGTTTCTGACCGGGAACTTCAGCGCATTAAAAAACTCAATCAGCGTGACTTCATCGATAGGATGCGCAGTAATGAAAGTCTGGCCGGAACCCTGGCCACTCTGGAGATTCAGGCTGGCTGGCGCTATCTGATGAATTATCTTGAGAAACTGGACACGATCACCCCTGAGGATATCCGCCAGGCCGCCAACCGGTATATTCAGACTGATAATAAGACCAGTGTTTATGTCATTCCGGGTGGCCGGCCGGACCGTCCGCCTGAGAGCTATTCAGAGGTACGTTCAATCACCGGCGGCAGCGCCGTTCAAACAGATCGTCCGTATGATTTTAGCAACGTCTCCAACTATCCGACGCCGGTCGACTGGAAGCATCCGCTGTCCTTTCAGCGCCATCCCGAAAAAATAGAGTATCCATCAGCGCATAGCCTGGACATCGATAAGAGCAAGGTGTTTTATTTGCCGGACCGGGAACTGCCGCTGGTGGATTTAACTTTACTCGTTAAAGCCGGTTCGGTAGATGTTGCTGAATCAAAGATCGGTTTAACCAATTTGCTCAATGGCAGCATTATTCGAGGCGGTACCGAAAACCACTCACCGGCTGAGCTGGCCCGCGTACTCGACGAAAATGCCATTCGCATCGGTGTCAGCGTCGGTGAGGAGGATACCGTCATTCAGCTGTCCGTACTCAAAGAAGACTGGCAGGTGGGGTTAAGCCTGTTGCAGGAAGTATTAACGCGGCCGGGATTTGATCCCGGGGTGTTGGAAATTGTCAAAACCCAGGCCTTGACCGGTCTTAAACGTCAGGGCGGCAACGCACAGGCGATTGCCGGACGCGAAAGAGAGATCTGGCACTTTAAGGGGCATCCATATGGCCGCGATCCGCTGGCGGGAATGCAAACGATTCCCACCATATCCAGCGCGGACCTGAAACGATTTTTAAGAGAATATATGGTTTCATCCAACCTCGTTGCGGCTGTTGCCGGTGATATCGATAAAAAGGATGTCATTGCCGGCTTAAGCCACTTTTTTAAAGCCTTGCCACAAACCCGCGCGCCGGTGCGAAATCTGACTGATCCCGCAGAAACACAGCCGGTTTTAGCCTTAATCCACAAACCCGGACAGGTACAGTCTCAGATCGCCATGAGCCTGCCCAGCGTTAAACGCACCCACCCGGATTACTGGAAAATAAACCTTTTAATGAGCATCTTTGGCGGCAATGATTCATTGATGTACACCCGCTTGCGGGACGATCTCGGATTAGTGTATTCCGCCGGATTTTTCGAGACATACAAATGGTCGGCAGGTATACTGATCGGTTACATCGGCTGCAAAGGGGACAAAACCGTGCCGGCACTTGCCGAGACGATCAAGATCATGAATTCGTTGCATCGGGATGTCCCGCGCCAGGAACTTGAGCAAAAACGACTCGATGCCTTGAACAGTTTTGTATTCAATGTGGACACCCCTGCTGACCTGGTAGAGGTATATGCCCGCTATTTCATGCGCAACGAGCCCCTTGATACCCTGGGTAAAATTCAAGATGCATTTTTCAATGCCGACCGCGACGATCTGCAACAACTGGCCCGGGAATATCTCGACCCACAGAAAATACAGATTTTTGTGGTGGGAGACAAATTAACCAAAGTTAAAAACGATAGCGGTGATGAATTGACCCTGGAGATGCATCTGATGCAGCTGGCACAATCGCTTGGCTTGCCCTATCAGGAGTTGGAGTTGAGGTAAGCAATCATTCATTGAATGTCCAAAGGTTCGGAGTATCTCTAGCGGTAGAAAATCTTCTAAAATTATAAAATCCCAAATTTCAAGCGCCAAATCACAAATAAATCTCAAATTTCAAGATTCAATGACCAAAACTGATTGTCGATTAGAATGCGGTTAAGCATAATCTAAATTTGATCATTTTGTTTGGAATTTTGAAATTGAGCCATTGGGATTTGCCCTTCGACCGGGCTCAGGGTGGTGAGCTTGTCGAACCATTTGTAATTTGTATTTTGGTGCTTGGGATTTTCATGGTGATTGGTAGAATTTTGACTTTCGCAGCATTGGTTCATTACTTAGTTATAGAACGTTACCTTCGCTCCTCTGCAACTCAAACTTGTATCCAGCCCCGTGATATGATATATTGGCTTAATTAATTTTCTCACCATTTCCGAGTACTTTTGGGCTGGACTCCCGTCCTTGGCTTTTGCAACTGGTGCCGCGCGCTTCGCAGGGCTAAACATGCGAGGTAAGAAGCATCGCTCACACCATAAGGTTCCAACAGATGGAAGAATATGTCTGGATTTCCAATGTGGCCCACGATCCTGTCTTTAGCGGTCGCTCCCATCCGATACTGCTTCGCCTGGCTGAACATTATAACGTTAAAATATCGACTGCCGGTCCGGATAATTCCGATACCGATTCTTATGTAAAGGCGGTCTACGATGCGGTTCAGCGCAAGATCGCCGGCCTGATGATTGTCGGCTGGGGAGATGGCGAAGTGATTCCCGCTGTTGATGCGGCCGTAAAAAATGGGATTCCCGTCGTCTGTGTCGACCGAGATATCCCCCGGAGCAAACGGCATGCCTATGTCGGAACCGATTGGTACCGCATGGGATCCACCATGGCCGACAATCTGGCAGCTTCAATGAAAAAGAAGGGCAAGGTACTAGTGCTAGGGGCGTTTGATCTGGATAGTGTTAAGGTCGGCATCCAGGGGTTCCGGCAGCAAATCGCCCGTTATTCCGATATCGAAGTGCTGGCACCGGTTGATAAACCGGCTGCAGAATTCGATTTGACCGATTCCGTTGTTGCCGCCTATCTGCGTGACCACAGCGATTTGAATGGTATTGTGGGCTTTGATGGAAACTGCGGCTCTGTTGTAGTAAGCGTTCTTGAAGAGATGAATCTGATCGGGACCGTGAAGTTAATTTGTATTGATGCGGATGCTCCTCAGTTTCATCTCGTTAGATCCGGGGCGATCGATGCGGCCTTTTACCAGAAATGTGAAGTCTCTACCTATTTAGCCTTTCAGCTGCTTCATGATTTTAACCACGGATCCAGGGCGACCGGCTATACCCCGGGATCTATCAATATCCCCGGCAATATCGACACCGGCTTTATTATTGTTACCAAAAACAATATTGACTCCTTTGACTCGGAGATCGGGCTGGATCAGGCAGTTCAGCACCACGAGTTATCCCAGCAGCTGTCCCTGATATCTTCGATGATTGAAAATGTGGAGGAACTTGCGATTGCCGCCGACCTTCACGGGAAGATTGTGTATGCCAATGCCGCCAGTTTGCGCTTTTGCGGCTATAAGAAAAAAGAGCTGGTGGGGCTGAGTATAGATGATATATTTGATTTCACCACCATGCAAAGAATGCAAATAAACAACTGCCTCGAAGATGAGACCTCCAAAAATTTCGAAGCCACTGCGGTTAGAAATGACGGGTCTTTATTTCCGGTCAATATCAGTGTTTCGCCGTTGCGATCGGAGACAACTGCCCGAGGGGTTGCTATTATTTCCACCAACATCAGTGAACGCAATCGATCGAGAAAAGCGTTGATCGATTCCCATGTTCGGTTTCTGACGGTTTTGGACAGTATCGATGCTGATATTTATGTAGCGGACATGGATAATTATGAAATCCTTTTAATCAACAGGCATATGCGCGAAAGCTTTGGCGAGAATTTGGTCGGCAAAACCTGCTATGAGGTGTTTCGGAACGAAGCCGGTCCCTGCGGCAATTGTACCAACGCTCAATTGGTGGATTCCAACGGAAAACCGGCCGGGCCGTGTGTCTGGGAAGGAATGAATTCCATCACCGGCCAGTGGTATATCAATTATGATCGTGCCATTAAGTGGGTGGACGGTCGATTGGTCCGCCTGCAAATTGCGACTGATATTACACGCATCAAAGATCTCGAAAAAGAAAGCCTGCGCATCCAGGCTCAACTGCAGCAGGCCCAAAAAATGGAGGCCATCGGGACTCTGGCCGGAGGCATCGCCCATGATTTTAATAATATTCTGTCGGCGGTTATCGGTTATACCGAAATCGTATTGGGGGATGTCGCTGAAAGCAGTTCGCAACACCGAAATTTACAGGAAGTGCTAAAAGCCGGCAACCGCGCACGGGATCTGGTCAATCAGATCCTGATGTTCAGCCGCCAGACGGAAAAGGAGTTAAAGCCGGTACAGATAAACCAGATTGTCATCGAAACCCTTAAATTATTGCGGGCCTCATTGCCGACAACCATTACAATCGAGCCCAACCTGCGGAGTAATTCGGCGGTTCTGGCTGACCCAACTCAAATTCATCAGGTGATGATGAATCTATGCACCAATGCCGCCCATGCGATGAGGGAAATGGGCGGTCTGTTGAAAATTGAACTCTCCGACACCGACCTTGACGGCAGCATAATTGAACAGCATCCGTATTTATCGGCCGGAACTTATATTAAACTGCGGGTCAGCGATTCCGGACACGGGATGGAGAAAAAAATCGCCGACCGCATTTTTGATCCTTTTTTTACAACGAAAGAACGTGGCGAGGGTACCGGCATGGGACTCGCCGTGGTGCTGGGTATTGTAAAAAGCCACGGCGGCACCATAACTGTGGAAAGTACTATCGACCAGGGGTCCAAATTTGATGTGTTTCTACCCGTAATCGAACTTGAAGCGGACACTGAAATCAGACCGAAAGTTATCATGCCCACCGGCACTGAACAGGTTCTTTTTGTCGATGATGAAAAAGCTCTCGTGGAATTAGGTTTCCAGATTCTGGAACGCCTGGGCTATCACGTCACCACCCGGACCAGCAGCGTCGAAGCGTTAGAGCTGTTTATGGCCCAGCCCGATAAATTTGATCTCGTCATAACCGATATGACCATGCCGAACATGACCGGTGATGAGTTAGCCGCCAAAATGATGGAAATCCGGGCCGATATTCCGGTGATCTTATGCACCGGCTACAGTGAGCGGATCTCCAAAGATATGGCCCATAAGATTGGCATTAAGGAATTTGTCCTTAAACCCATCATCATGAGCGATATGGCGTTAACGGTGCGGAAAGTGCTGGATGAATGTAACCCCAATTAATCCGCCCTGCAAAATAGCCTGGTGAAATTTTGCGAGCTTTTTTGTGAATTTTGAAGAATGGTGTTACATTGAAACTCCACGGATTAATGAAACCGATGATCATTACCGCCAGCCGGCCATATTTTGCCCCCTTCCCCGGGTTTTTTTTAAAAGCACACCTTGCCGAAATCTTAATAATTCTCGATGATATTCAATTTCCCCGGGGAACCACCTGGATTACCCGCAACCGCTTCAAAAACGACCAGGGTGCCTGGTGGATGACAATTCCCGTCTGGAAGAAAGGACGGGGGCTGCAGACCATAAATGATGTCCGCATTTCTCGTGAAGGTCGATGGGTCCATAAACATCTGACGGGCCTGAAACATGCTTACGCCAATGCACCCTATTTTGCCGACCATCAGCAGTTTTTGGACGATATCTTTGCTGCCGGTTCTGACCGGCTGATTGATTTTAACCTGATGATAATCCGGCATCTTATGCTGAATCTGGGGGTTGACACTGAAATCCGGCGACTCTCCGAGCTGAATATCAAGGCCGCGGGAGACCGGTTGCTGATTGAAATATGTCGCTATTTCGATGCTTCAGTGTATCTGGCGCCGGGCGTAGCTGCCCGGCATCTTAATCCCGATCATTTTGAGAAAGCCGGCATCGAACTGCGTCCGGTTACCTCCCGATCCCCTGTCTATCCGCAACTGTGGGGTAAATTTATCGCCGATCTTACATCGTTTGATCTGCTGTTTAATTGCGGGCCCAAGGCCCGCGACATCATGCTGGCGGATTGACGTGATTCTTGCCTTGAGCCCAAATATCAATTTTAAGGGCCTATAATGGAGGAAAGCCGAAGCCGGATTTGTCTGGCGTCAGTTGGAGAAAGTTACCGGTTGCGAGCATTCCCGGATATTCTCTAAAAATCCTTGCGATATCAATCTAAAACCTGATAATTTAGCAGTATCCAATTAATCCGTCCTGAAAAACGATAGTCGCTTCAAAACATCAGGATATACCAAAATGCTTAAATTCATCCCCGGCATACTGATTTTGCAAGTCATCACAATTGCTTTGGTGCTGATAGCCCCGGCCGATCTGGCACACTGGGGCTGGCTGCGGCTGGCAATTCCAGTTCTGATCGCAGGTTTTTTGACCGCGTTCTGGTTTGGTTCGATAGCCGCTCATCAGCGCAAAGATGAAATCAGCCGCTTGAAAGAATACCACGCCAAAGAGCGCGAAACCATCCGTGTCAAGGCCGAGCGTGCCAAGACCAGATTGGTAAAACAGACACATCGCAAAACACTGCTGGAGACGCGGCGCTCATCAAGGCGTGCCAATCTCAAGATCGGGCTGGCATTTGCGGGTGCGGCAGGGGTGGGTGGGGTGCTAATCTTGACCCAGTTTATGTCATTGGGATTGCTGATGCTGACCACCGCCGGTGGCGCGTTGGGCGGCTATTTGCTGCGTGTTCGGCAGGAGAAAAGCAAGCTGCCACAGCCCCCTAGCGACCAGGATATGCTGCCTATCATCCATGTGAAGCATGATAAGACAAAACAACTCCTCTCAGAAACAAGCGCCGAGCGTGATAAATAATCAGTGATACTTTCATTTATCCCCAAAATTAATCAGTGCTTGTCCGTGGTGATCCGTGTCCATTTTGAATTGAGTCTGGATATAATCCTCGAGGTCTTCAAGCAGCCGCAGTTGATTGCGATCAAACTCGTTGGATTGTTTGAGGCGCTTGATTTCAACCAGAGCATCTTTCGGGGTTGTGCGCCGTTGATCACGATAATCGACCAGCGCATCCTTTTGCCGGGGGGGATTGATGCGCTTCATATACTGATTGAACTCCGATGCACATTCGGCCTGAAACCGTTCCGGATAATTTCTGAATAGAATTCGTCCGGCCAGGACGCGTGCATCAGGGCTTGCAAACTGATCAATCAGATCCGCCTTTTTTTCCAGGGAAACTTCCTGAAAATTGCGGCATAATTTTTCATCGGCCCGCGAGTAGAATCCGATTTGGTATAGTGCGGCATCGGCATCCAAATTTGGAATAAACGGGTAGCGATAGGTCCGGTAGTAATTTACGATCTGTTCAAAAACCTCCTGATTGTTCTGTAACCAGATCAAATTTTCTTTGAATAGCGCAATGCGTTCATCACCGATTCGGATCCAGTAGCGATCATGGGGCGGCAACAATATTGCCGGCTCCCCCAGCCGTTTGCGGATGACCCAGGTGGTTTCCGCAATGGACTGCGGGGTGGTTTCGCGAAGCTGGGGCTGATCCATGCGCAGCCATAAGGTTTGATTCGAGTACGGGATGGATTCTCCGATTGATATGACCGGAATCTGATAATTTTGACGCGGCCCGTATTCTCCGCTGATCATCAATCCCTTGCGATGATCGCCGGCACCGCTTTCAAAGGCAATCGGCAGCTCATTCATCCGATGGGCGTCGGTTTCCTTATCAAAGTAGCCTTCCAAATACTGCCACATCTGCTTTTCTGCCAAAAAACGCCGGGCCAGTTCAATTGTCGTTTCAACATCGACCAGGGCTTCATGGGATTGTCCGGTTACCATACGGTTGACTGATCCCAGATGCTCCAGCTTTAAGGATGGTTTACCGTTAATTTCAGGCCAGGTCAAGACCTGCCTTTTGTAAAGCCAGTAAATGATGGCAATCGGATATAAATCCATGCGGCGACAGCCGTCGCGGTATTGGTGCGTATAGGGGGGCAAAAGATTTCTGTGAAATGAGAATCGCAGG
Organism: Olavius sp. associated proteobacterium Delta 1; assembly: GCA_902749685.1. GTDB lineage: Bacteria > Desulfobacterota > Desulfobacteria > Desulfobacterales > JAFDCJ01 > JAFDCJ01. Next base: position 167,796 of record CACVKW010000605.1, read on the forward strand.
AATTCATCATCAAATCCCAATGTGTTGTAACCGAGGCTGATGGTATCCGGTTCATTTAACAACCGGTGGATCTGCCGGGTGGCCTCGTACTCGCACAGACCATTGGCAAGATCGGACATGGGAATGCGATTGGTTAATATTGCCAGGGGCGATGGTATGATGTCCGGCCGCAACTTGACTTTGATGTCATGGCGGTTGATTTCTTTCAGTCGATGGTCCGTGCGGATGGCGGCAAACTGCAATACCTGATCATAGGCCTTACTTAGCCCCGTGGATTCTATATCGTAAAATAGATAGCTGATGGTCATGAGACAACAATGCTTGTGTCGTAAATATTGATGATACCAAAATCAGCAATCCACATGGATTTGTCAAGGTTAAAAATGCGCTGCAAGCAGATAAGGAAATGGGAATCAGATAATTATTTAGTTAAATGGCCGGACCCCGTTCAACTTGCCTCAATATACAGATCATCTTTGCCGTATCCGAACTCCGCTAACAGCTGGCAGGATGTTCTGACAACTTCATCGGGGTTCAATTTTGTTTCAACATATATATCTGTTCGTTTAACTTTTTCCGGAATCCGTAATTGATCCCCGTAGCGGGAGTAGCGCGCTTTTTGATCGTTGGAGATCCACAGCACCTTTTCGAAATCCTTTTTGTTCGTCGATGCAAAATAGTCAGACAGGGTCGTCAGCATTTCAACCCAGGTTTGGACTTTATAGGTGTTGCCATGAAAGCTGAATGCTTTGATGGATTTTTCCATATAGCTTTTGACAGGTTTGATGGTGTCGGTACTGGATAATGAAGTATCGGTACTGGATAACGATGTGTCGGTGCTCGATAACGATGTATCGGTGCCGGATAATGACTTTATCGGCCTTTTGGGTAGTTCGTCATGCAGATCCAGTATATCGCGTTCCATGGCGGAAGCGGGTGGTGCGGCCACAGAGCTGCCTTTATTTTTCAGTTGCCATTTGTCCTGGTGTTTTAATAAAAACTTTTCAACGGTTTTAGCATCGAGCTTATAGCGGCAAAGTTTTTCGGTTTGTTCACTCAACAATTCGACAAATATTTTGTTGGGTTGGGTGATGATCTGATTCCAGGCTTCGGGTAGAAAATCAGCGGCTAATTTTTGCCTTTTTTTCTGAAAAAGGCCTTTCGCAGCTCTTAAAGACTGCCCTTTGGCTATTTTATCTTTGGAGAGCAAATCAATCAGGTTGGGTACAAATATCTCCGGCTTTTGTTTTAATAAATCCACTGAATGAAACCATTTTTGCTTCCAGCTGCCCGAGGCTGAAACCAGATAGAACCACCAGGTAATTCCATTGGTCAGGATCGCCAGATTGACACCATCCCGGGAAGCTATATTGACCAAATCTTTCTGGTAACTGTCTAATTTTTTATGAACCCTTTTGACCTCGATAAAAACCTTGCTGGAATTCCTGATTCGCAGGGCATACGACACATTCGACGAATTGGTCGAAAAATCGGGATATACTTCTTCCACATTAAATATGTCCCAGCCAAAAAATGACAATAGGCGCAACACAACGGCCTGTTTGGTGGAAGCTTCATCAAAAGTCGCTAATTTTTTGTTTGATTTTAGCTCGTCAATAAACGAGATGATCTGTTTTTTCATTGTCCCTCCGGAGCCCAATTTATAGCGCAAAATATCTAATTTCATATTCGTATGGCGTAAATAAAGATTTATATAATTTTATCGGCAGGTCGCGGTAAAACTTAAGCGTTTGCTTTCCTTGGTCCTTTAGTTTATGCAGCACCAGGGTTTATTCGATTGAGAATGGCCTTGGCTTTTTCATGACCCAATTTTGCCGCATATTTAAAATCTTTCAGGGCAGCCTCCTTTTTATTCTGTTTGAACAAAGCCACGCCGCGATTATATAAGGCCACTTTCCGATTGCCTCCGGACTTGATTACCTGAGAAAATTGCATCACCGCCTGATCATACTGTCCAGTCCGAAAATAATTTTGCCCCTTTTTAATCAGATCCTCTGCATTTATTCGGTGAGGCTTGACTTTCGCAGTCTGCGGGACCTTCTCAATGTCGGCGGGATCAATTCCATCAGACTTTGGCGGGGTCGGATGGGCAGACGACGCCCGGTCCATATTTTCTGATACTAATCCTTTGTAATCTTTTGTCTTTTTTGATTTGACGCCTGCCGGGGATGACACGCTGGTGGATTTGCCACGTTTTGACAGTATAAAAATTAAGCCGGCTGCAATTGCTGCCAAAATTAACAGCGAAATGCCAATGACAGGTCGATACCGCAGCCAGGCTACAGCCACGGTTAAGAAGGCAAAGGGTACGGCTATCAGAAACGACAGGATGCCGGTTCCGGCACCGACGATGCTGCCCAGAAAAGGAATGACATCAGCCAATACGGACAGCGGTCTGAGAATCATTGCCACACCCACCAGCATGATGATGAACCCACCTATACGAAAAATCCAGGTCCACATGACATTGCTCTGGTGGGCCTGCTGGAACATATTCTCGGGCCCGACAATACCTAAGTTGAGCATGTTAATGGTCCCGCCTGCTTCGGCACGGTAGGCTTCGAAGCTTTGGCCGATCTGCTTTGACACGATGCTGACCTCAGTTGGCGCTACAATATGGTAGGTAATGCGAAGATCGCCGATTTGCGGTGATGACGGGTTATCGCCAAAATATATACCATTGCCGTGAAAATCAGCGTCGGGAATGTCTTCAATATTCGCCAGGTCCGCCACGGGCAATATGGAAGATTTGTTAATTTTGCCAACCAGGGAGCGTGAAAGCTTAAACCCCCCTAAGGAGACTTCCGATGCTATAAATTCTTTAGATTGATATGGCATTGAGTCGGGATTTTGATGTCCGCCCGGTTTTTTAAAATTGCTGCTATTGATCAGGTTTGAAGACCAGCTCCTGCTGTACGAGTACGTGGTAACGGTCTTTTTGCCACCGCCAAGTTTTTTCTTTGTCTTGCGTTTTTTGTTCTCTTTCCACTGATACATTTCAACTTTGCGTTGGAGCTTGATTGCACTGACCGCCACCTCGAATTCTGTATCAGCAACGATTTCTTCGGTGACTGCTTTGCCGGAAACGTGAACCAGTTTGCCATCGTTTTCAGGCAATACACTGGCTTCAGGTAAGGAGATTAAGATACCGGCTCCCTCATTAAGCGTTTGGTATCGTTTGACTGCGCGGCCCTCATTCCAGAATAAAACCGGAAATGCCGCAACAAAAAGAACCAGCCCAACAACGATTCCTTTGAAGGCGCCTCCAATTCTACCCAACCATGATTCGGTTGTAACTTCAGTAAAAAAATCTTCAGACATCCGTCACTCCTAATTAATCCGCCCTGAAAACTAGCAGCTCCAGGTTTGTGGATTGTTTTATGGAAAAAGAATTAGATAATTAGTGCCCATCCGAAAATTAGAGCCGACACGAATTCGCTTGTAATTTTGTCCTGCTGCAGAGGGACTGGATGGAAACTAATTAACATTCGTCTATGTTACATTTTCGGAATTTTGCCGAAATACTTTACATGAAAATTATTAGAAAAAATAACAGGTAAGAAATCATGAAAAAAAGCTTTACCCCAACTAAGGGGTTTATTGACCCATATGCCCATATTTAATTCGATTTGCTGCAGATTTTTACATCTGATCGCCCGACGCGGCTGTGCTGTGATGAGATCTGGAGGGTAACGTTGGTGAATGTGTCAATTAAAAAGATTAGCTTTTTGCCCTCAAGTCTATTCCAGAACAAAATTCTGTGTGATATCTGTAAAATTGCCAGAATGCATCTCAATAAATCACAGATTCAACGATATTTGGTTTTCTTTCAAGATACCCAAAATCGAACATGTCTTATAGGCATAAATAGGTTTGCCTCCAATTTTTTATCCTGCAATTATCCTTGACCTTCTGTGCCTCTTTGGCTATCTATAATGATTACAACATATCGTAATTGCTCTTAATTTTCGTTTTAAAACCTTAAGAAAAAGGGATTTTCGTATGACTCAGGAAGGTTTTAAACGTAAACTCACCGCTATCCTTAGTGCAGATGCTGTTGAGTACAGTCGCCTCATGGGGGGAGATGAAGAGGCCACCGTACGCACAATCACTGCCTATCGTGGGGTACTTACCAATCTCATCCAACAACACAACGGCAAAGTATTGGATTCTCCCGGTGATAATCTGCTGGCCGAGTTTGTCAGTGTTGTCGATGCTGTGCAGTCTGCTGTAGCCGTTCAAAAAGAAATCAAAGCACGCAACGAAGAATTACCTGAAAACCGTAGAATGCAGTTCCGTATCGGCATTAACCTCGGTGACGTCATTGAAGAAGAAGGGCGCATTTACGGGGATGGTGTCAATATCGCCGCCAGACTGGAAGGATTGGCTGATCCCGGCGGTATCTGCGTCTCCAAGACTGCCTTTGATCATATCGAAAGTAAGTTGCCCTATGGATATGAGTTTTTAGGAGATCAAACCGTAAAAAACATTGCCAAGCCCGTAGGTGCCTATAGGGTTCTAATGGAACCGAGGGTGACAGTTGCTGGAAAACCGGTAAATAAAAAACCGGCAACTATCAGGCGAACGCTAATTCTTGTTGGGGCGGTTGTGGTACTTGCACTTGCCGTTGCCGTGGGAATCTGGCGGTTTACCGTTCGCCACCCAAAGGAAGAGCCTGCCTCTATGCAAAAAATGACCGTCCCATTACCCGAGAGGCCCGCTATTGCCGTACTGCCTTTCGATAATATGAGTGGCGATCCCGAGCAGGAGTATTTCAGCGATGGCATAACGGAGGAAATCATTACCAAATTATCTATGAGTCCGGGGATCGCTGTGATTGCCCGCAATTCAACATTTTTTTACAAGGGAAAGCAGATAAAAATACAGCAGATAGCCCAGGAGTTGAGGGCGAGATATGTTGTAGAGGGCAGTGTGCGCAAAGCGGGCAACAGGGTTCGAATTACCGCTCAGCTAATCGATGCCTCAACTGAAAGACATCTCTGGGCAAAAACATATGACCATGAATTCAAAGACATTTTTAACCTTCAAGACGAGATTGCACAACAGATTGTTGCAGCGCTGAATATAAAGTCCCGTAACGCGGAACAAGCGCGAGCATGGCGAGTCCCCACTGAGAACCTGACAGCTTATGACTTCTTGCTGCGAGGATTGAGCCATTTTTCTCGACTGACAAAAGAGGAGTATGCAAAGGCGAAAGTGATGTTTGAAAGGGCTATCGAGTTGGACTCAGAATTTGCCAGCGCTTATGTACTCCTGGGTTATGCTCACTTGATGGATTATGCGTTTGGATCGAGCAGAGATCCTCGAACGCTTGAACAAGTTTCTGATTTGGCACGAAAGGCGATGTCTCTGGATGATTCCTCAGCTAAGGCCCATGTTTTGTTGGCTGATGTTTATAGAGCAAAAGGTCGTTTTGAGCAAGCCATCTCTCAGGCCGAGAGAGCGCTGTCCTTAAACCCCAGTGATCCCTCTGCTTATCGCAGCATGGGTAATGCTCTTAATTCTGTCGGAAGATCAGAGGAAGCTGTTAAGGCCATCAAAAAGGCCATGGACCTTGATCCTCACCATTCTGTTTACTACAATACTGATTTAGCCAGTACTTATCGAAATTTAGGCCAGTATGAGGAAGCGATTGCATCCTTGGAGGAAGCCCTGGCCCGAAATCCAGATTGGATCCCGGCCTATTTTGAGCTTGCAATGAATTACTGTCTGTCATGGGGAGTAACACAGAAACAAGACCCTTTAATGCTGGATCGGGCTTTGGAGATGGTGGAAAAACTCGTGGCCAATGACGATTCCTCAGGGTATGCTTATTTTGCATTGAGTATAATTAGCTTGTTTAAAAAGGAGCACGAAAAAGCCATTGCGGATGCGGAGAAACTGATCGCTCTCGCTCCTGAAAGGGCTGACAGTTATGCGCTACTGGCTACCATTTTTATTTCCGTAGGAAGAACAGGAGAAGCCATTGAAATGGTTGAGAAGGCGATGCAGCTCAGCCCTTCTATTTCAGCTCGGTATTTAAACACATTGGCCACTGCATATGCCTTGTCAGGCCGTCAGACTGAAGCGGTGGCAACCCATAAGAGAGTTTTCGACCATAATCCCTCTCACGCAGAAGCCTTCCGAGCCCACGTAAGTTTGGCACTGCTGTACGTTGGGTTAGGTCAAGAAGAGGATGCTCGGACTGAAGCGGAAGAAATCCTAAAGCTCGTACCCAATTTCACCGTAGAGGTCTGGGGGCAAAGAAATCCTAATAAAGATCAGGCACAAATAGAACAAGATATGGCTGCCCTGCGAAAAGCGGGGCTGAAGTGATGTTATGAAGGCAAATATTCAATCCTTCACCGAAAAATATTTTGTTTATTACGGTTTTTAATGATCAAACTCATAGGTGGGGATATCTTCTGTTAACACAAGCCTCATTGCGTTACCAAGACCTTTGATTTCTCCAACTTATCACTACGCCTGTCAGCATTTGAAAAGCTGTGATAGCATAATGTCAAGTTGGGTTCTTATTATCACCACGCACAGTGCAGACCACAATATATAGGCGTCCTTACTATCAAGAGAAATTGAAGATTACTGGCATTAGTATTCAGCTCTGGACAAAATATAAAATTCCACCATACGGCTATAAATCCCTAATTCATATTTATTATATATTTCATCCACCATTCTCAAATCACATTTGCTTCCTCCCATTTTCACATAACTGCCTTTTCTACTGTCACATGCAGCCAGCGCTTTGACATAAACCCCCCGAATAACAGGATCGAATAACACACCATGTATAATCCGAGTGATAACCAGGCGGCATAGATGCCCATGTTAAAATATCGGGTCAACAGCAGGGTAAGTCCCAGGGCGAATGTGACGATTGAAATCAATTCCGTAACCAGGGGGAATTTGCCCCAGCCGTTGTGGGTGAATATGATTTCGAAGGGAAACGCGATGATGTTGATGAAAACGAACACCATAAAATACCTCAAGCCTTCGGCTCCCAGGGCAACTGTTTCGGGTTCCTGATTAAATATTTTTACAATGCTTGCGGGAAACACCCAAAGTACGATCATCAGCAACACACCGAAAAAGAAAGCAATATAGAGTGTGGCGTAGGCATACTGGATGGCCTCTTTGTGTTCTCCGCGACCCAGATGGTTTCCAATGAGAATGGATCCACCTTCGGCGAAACCTCCCACGAGGGTTCGATTGAGAACAAAAATGGTAAAAATTATATGGGTCACCGCCAGGTAGATCGTGCCGATGCCGGCGATGATGGTCTCATAGTAAAAAATGATTGAAAGCACCAGGCCCAGCTGGACAATCATCGGACACGAGGCAGTGAATATATCTTTTATCAGATTCCATTGGAGGCCTTGAAACCTGCAGCACCGGTAGACTCTGGTACGCTTGGAAATAAAGACATATCCGATAATATAGGCCGTCCCTAATGCCTGGGACAGAACGGTTCCAATGGCCGCGCCTTCAATCCCCATGGCTGGAAAGCCGAACTTTCCGAAGATCAATACGTAGTTAAACAGGATATTCAGAATGTTTAATCCAACGGTGGCGACCATAATCGCGCGGGTCATGTTGACCGCCGCCAGAAAGCCGTAGAATGAGTAAAAAACACCGGCCAGCGGCATGGCATATTTAATGATCCTGATATAAGATTCAGCCAGGGGAATCAGCTGTTGATCATCGAGCAGCAGTTTAAGAACCTGCTCCGAGAAAACCGCCATGAGCATTGCCGCAATGCCAACTGAAAATGAAGCCACCAGGGAATTGTCAAGAATTTTACCGGTCTTGCGATAGAGGATAATTTTAGTGGATTCATCAGCGCCCTTTGCAGCCTGCAGCTGGCCATAACGGCGAGCTGCAAGGGCCTGGGTCCCCGGCGCAAACGGCCAGACCGTAACCCACATAATCTCGCCGTACAGGGTGGCAATCGCGATGGCCGCCAGGTGGTTGGTACCCAAACGTCCCACCATGGCGGAGTCTGCAATATACATAAAAAATTCGGACACCATTCCGGCTAAAAGGGGCGCGCCCAATCTGATGACGGATAGAAAATGTTTGCGGGTCAGCATATAGTTTAGTTAATTGTTATTGGTTATTTGTTGATAGTGATTTGCTGATTGGGGATATTTCAACCCGGAACGTTCAATCTTTGCCTTGCTACCGCAAGGTTGAGCCTCACATATTGTTTTAGGCCAATCGATCCATCGTGCTGAAGTAAGCGTAAACGAATGGCCTGAACCACGGGTTTCCCCGGTAAAAAGGAATGGCCTTGAATGGTAAATCGACAAATGCGGTGGCGGGATTTTTTCGCTGAACCATTTCGGCCAGTTTTTCACCCAGGTAGGTTGCCAGAGCTACACCGTGGCCGCAATATCCCAGGGAGTAATAGAGACCGTTGTGTTTTCCGATATGCGGCGACCGGTCCATGGTAAAACCGAGTTTGCCCGACCAGGCGTACTCAATTCCTACATCATGAAGCCGGGGGTAAACCGAAAGCATGTCACGAAACATATACTCCGCATTTTGCTGCGGTGTTTTGCGCGGTGATTTAAGACGTCCGCCGAATAGAAGCCGTTTGCCGTCCGGGGAAAGCCTGAAATAAAAAAGAAATCTCTTGGTGTCATAGATCATCCGCCCCCTGGGAATCAGTGGTTGGGCAACCTCCGCTGGAAGTTCTTCGGTCGCAATCATCAGGCTTTCCGTGGATACCAGTCGTTTTCGGAGCCACGGCGTCAGGGGGCCGGTGTATCCATTGGTGGCGACGATGATTTCATCGGCTGACATGGTACCCCGGTTCGTGCGAACCGAAAATCCTGTCGTACGGTGTTCGATGTCCTCTGCGGTCACCTCTTCGCACAGTTTCACCCCGAGATCGTCAGCCATGGAGACCAAACCTGCTATGTATTTGGCCGGATGGACTCCGGCGCTGATGGGATCAAGTAACGCACCGTGGTAGAGGGAAGAGTCTATTTCAGTCTTTAATTCACTGGCGGGAATGATATGGGTCTCATGGTTAAATTGATTGTGAAGGCGCTCCTGATCGCGTTTCAGGTCCTCGAAATGGGCCGGCTTAAAGGCAGTTTCGAGGTGACCGTAGCGCTGAAAATCGCAATCGATACTCCCCTCGGCCACCAGGCGTTCAACCGTATTGACGGATTCAAGGGATTCCGCGAATAACTGCTTAACTTTCTCTTTTCCCAGTTTATTTTCGATCTTTGTCAGCCCTTCGCTCAAACCGGTTAACGTCATGCCGCCGTTTCGGGCGCTGGCCGCCGTTCCCAGCTTTGCCATATCAATCAGGGTAACATCGACACCGGCCTGTTTTAACCGAATTGCGGCTGCAGTTCCGGTATACCCGCTGCCGATTACCAGGACATCCGTTCGGGCAGGTAATGAATTGGTGGAAAAAGATTTTGTCAGCGGCGGCGGATCGAGCCAGTACGGAATTTCTTTAAAATTTTTGCTTCGTAACATAGGAGCCATTATATATTCTTTAATGTTAAAAAGATAAAAATGAATGGATTCTTGTATAATTTTTTAATTTAGACAGGATTTACAGGATGAACAGGATTTTTCACGGTTTCCGGATGAAACCGTGAAATCAACATCCGCCTTTCGGCGGATCCTAGAAGCAACAAAGCCGAAATCAAATACGCCTTGGATTTAGGCTTATGTTAATGATAAGTGCCTTAATTTTAGCGATTTATAATTCTGCGAAGCAGATTGCGTATACCCGGTTTCATCCGGAAACCGGGTATTTAAAATATCCAGTTAATCCTGTAAATCCTGTCAAAAAAAATATCTATATTGAATCCATTCCCTTATAAAAAAACAATAAATTAAAATTCCATTAAATCATATCTTTAATCTTGAAGCAGGACACCGAATGACCCTCATCGATCTGAGTCAATTGGGGTTGGCTTTCGCGGCATTTTTTTTCACCGTATGGACAGCGTGGAAAGAAATTGCAGCTGTGCAGGGTTTCTTCCGGGGTGACCGGCACATAGCCTTTGATCGGCAGGTCCGGCAACTCCGCAGTCGGGTCCGGGTCCGGAACCGCCGCGATGAGGGCCTGGGTATACGGGTGACGCGGGTGATGCACGATTTCTTCGGCGGGCCCGATTTCAACAATTTTTCCCAGATACATGATGGCAATGCGATCACAGATATACCTGGCCGTTACCAGATCATGGGTAATGTATATAAATGAAATGCCGAACTTGTCCCGCATGCGCAGCAGCAAATCCAGGATGCCGATCCGAACCGATACATCCAGCATCGAAACCGATTCGTCGGCAATCACAAAGCTGGGTTGCAGCACCAGCACACGGCCGATGCTGACTCGCTGCAGCTGACCTCCGCTGAGCAAAGCCGGATATTTATCCCAGAATTGGTCAGCCGGCTTCAGCTCCACTTCCTCCAACGTCCGCTGGATCAGAGATGCTTCCTGGGGTTTACTGTCTGCCAGTTGATGAATCTTAATGGTTTGACGCAGGGTGTCGGCCACGGTTCGCCTGGGATTCAAAGATCCGAAAGGATCCTGAAAAATCATCTGCATTTTCGGTCGAAACTGTTTGAATTCGTTTTTGCTAAGCGATGTCAGCTCGGTGTCTTTAAAGTAGACTTTTCCGTCCGTGGGCTCCGTAAGTCTCAGGATCGTTCTGCTCAATGTGGATTTGCCGCAGCCGCTCTCACCGACAAAGCCTAAAATTTCACGGTCGTCCAGCGTAAAGCTAACATCGTCAACCGCCCGCACGTACGAACGCCTACCTCCTCCTAAAGAAGAAAATACACCCCTTCTGACCGGAAAGTGTTTTTTAAGATGTTCAACTTTAAGCAGTGCGTTATTTTTCATAAATTCTGCTACTGTCAAGCTTCAGTCATTTTCTGATAAATTCGCTAATCCAGGATATCCCCGAGTACTATGGTGAAAAAATCCTGTTTATCCTTTAGATCCTGTCAAAAACAATAAAAAGATTGAATCCATTCCTTTATGCCTTAAACCTTATACCCTATACCTTAAACCGTTTACCTTTCACCCTCCACCCATCATCCAATCTGTCCCAATCAACTCAATCAGCCCATAAACCCATTCAACTAATCGATCAGGTGACACGCCACCCGATGGCCATCCTTTTCAATGACCGCCGGGTCGATGGTCTTGCATTTTTCCATGGCATGCTCACAGCGCGGTTCAAACCGGCATCCTTCCGGCGGCATGATTAACCGGGGCGGGGCGCCCGGAATGCTTTTCAGTTTCTTTTTTTCGCCCTTTAAATGGGGAAAGGCCCCGATCAGCGCCTGGCTGTATGGGTGCAGCGGGTTTTGATACATGGACACCGTATCACCCTGTTCGACGATTTTACCGGCGTACATGACCGCTACCTTGTCACAGGTTTCTGCAACAACTGAAAGGTCATGGGATATTAATATCGAAGTTAAATTGAGCTCTTTTTTTAAATTATTAATCAGGGCCAGCAACTGGCGCTGCACAATCACATCCAGTCCGGTTGTCGGTTCATCTAAAATCAAAAACTTTGGATTGCAGGCCGTTGCGATGGCGACCATGGCCCGCTGTTTCATCCCGCCACTAAATTCGTGGGGGTACGATTTGACGCGATTGCCGTTGATACCGACCAGATCCAGCTGGTTCCTGGCCCGGGCCCAGGCGGTTTCTCGGGAGACATTTTCGTGCTGTAAAATGACTTCAATGATTTGCTTGCCGATGTTCATGACCGGGTTCAGCGCATTCTGGGCTTCCTGGCGCACAATGGCAATTTCCTGGCCCCTTAACAATCGCATTTCTTCTTCTGACAGGGGCACTATGTCTCTATTGTCAAAGTAAATGGACCCCTCGACGATGCGACCCGGTGATTTGATCAGCCGGATAATGCCCAGCGCCGTGGTAGTTTTGCCGCAGCCCGACTCCCCGATCAGGCCAAAAGTTTCATTTTCCTCAATCTTGAAACTAACCCCGTCCACCGCCTGGGCCGGACCCTGGCGGGTGATGAAATGGAGTTTTAGATTATTAACTTCGAGTAAGGGCATTGATTCAATCTTAGATTAAAAAAGTTAAGATGCCGGATGACAGAGGGCAGATGACAGATGTTGGTGAAGTCGGAAAACTTCCCACTTCCAATCATTCCGACTTCCGAATTCTACAAGCCTTTCGTCTCCCGATACTGCGGTGTCATGACATCGGTTACCGCGGTGCCCAGGAGACTGAATCCCACGATCAGGATAATGATGCTGGCGATCGGTGGACCGATCCACCAGGGCGATCGTGACATGACGCCTGACTCAAAAGCAAAATGGAGCATGGATCCCCAGCTGACGCGGGTCGGATCACCCAGTCCGAGAAAGGCCAGGATCGCCTCATCGTAAATTGCGTAAGTAATCATCAACACTGCCTGGGCGAACATCAGCGGCAGAACATTCGGCATAATTTCACCAAACATCAGCCTGGCATTACCGGCCCCGATACAACGCGCAGCTTCCACGAAAGGCCTCTCTTTAATTGAGAGCACTTGAGATCGTACGACCCGGGCGGTGGTCGGCCAGCTGACAACACTGATTACCAGGATAATGTTCCAAAGGCTGGGGCCTAGAACCGCAGCCAGGATAATCATGAGCGGTAAAACCGGAAGCATCATAAAAAAATCGATAATTTTTACCAGAACCTCTTCAATCATGCCACCATAATAGCCGGCTATTAATCCGATGAGCGTTCCGGTCACAACTGTAACAAAAGCAGTGATCAGCCCGATGGCCAGTGAAACGCGGGAGCCGAAAATAATCTGGCTCCAAACGTCTCGGCCGAGGTCATCGGTTCCCAGCCAGTGCTGGGTTGAAGGGGCATTTAGAATATCTTCCCGATTTCCGCTTGCTTGTGGATCAACGGTCCCTAAATACGGTGCAAAAAGGGCTGCAATCAAAACCAGCGCAATCAGGATTGCGCCGATCCTTCCCATCGAATGCCCAAACAGCATATGGAAAAACTGATGCACGTTTTTTAAGAGAGACAAAAGCTTTTTCATTTTGCTCCCACCTTGATTCTGGGATCGATAAACCCGTAGATCAGATCAATGAACAAATTCGCCAGCACCACCGAAACGGCAAACAGTAAAAATACGCCCTGCAGCAGGGGATAATCCCGTTTGACGACGGCGTCATACACGAGCCGGCCGGCACCGGGCCAGGAGAAAACCGTTTCAGCTTCGATAACTCCCGCGATGGCAAACCCGATATTGATACCGGTCAAGGTCACCACGGGTAACAGCGCATTTCGCAAGGCATGGTTTTTGAGCACACGGGATTCCTTTATTCCCTTGCCCCGGGCGGTTGCGATGTAATCCTGGCCCAGGACATCCATCATGGAGGATCTCGTCAGCAATACATACTCGCCGATGTACCACAATATGATTGAAAAGCATGGCAGGAACATGTGCCAGGCAACATCTGTAATATACTCAAACCCTTCAAATCCCGAGGCAGGCGTGGCCATGCCGCCCAACGGAAAGATCGAGAGAAAATAGGCGAATACGAGCAGCAGGATAATCCCCAGGGCAAAGGTGGGTATGGAATACAGGGTTAAGGATGCGGTCAGAAGAAACGTATCCAGCTTCGTACCATTACGCCAACCGGCTATAGCACCCAGCGCCACACCCAGCAGTACAGCGATTATCAGGGCTGTCAGCACCAGGGCCAGGGTCGCCGGAATTCGCTCGGCAATGACCTCGACCACCGGTCGTTTCTGCCAGAACGAAATGCCCAGATCACCGCGCGAAAGCTGCTTGATATAAGCCACGAACTGGCCCGACAGGGGTTTGTCGATGCCGAACTTTTGCCGCTGCAGTTCGAGCTGTTTGGAACTGACCCGCGGATCTTTGAACATCATGCGCACCGGATCGCCCGGCGCAATCCGGAATATCACAAAATTAACGCACAGAATGGCAAAAATCGTGATAATCGCCGCAATGGCTTTGCGTGCTGCAAATCCGGTCAGGTTCACCTTTGACTCCAATCCCAATCCCGCCGAGGCGGGATTGGGAGTTATTGGTTGTTTGTTATTAGCTAGTGGTCAACAAAAAATAGCTGTTGCTGTCATTTTCAGCTCCCTGTCAAGAATCAAAATCCCCGCATAAATGTCTTGTATCTATAACGAAACCGACTGATCAATAGCGACAAATATTAAAGTTGCTTTGAGTCTTGAGCTTTCAGCTTTGAGCTATTTTTCCTTTCGCCTTTAACCTTTATCCTTCTACCGTTTACTTCTTTGGTTTAATGTGAATCATGGTCCAGGGATTGATCCAGGTGATGACACCGCCCATGGTCTGTATATAGCCTTGCCATTTATCGATTCGTACCGGGTCAATGATGTCGGGTCTCAGCATGATTGCATAGGGCAGATCCTCCGAAATCATCTTTTGCATGGCATACGAATAGCCTTTTCTTTTCCCCATATCCGTCTCGGAAAGATAGCTGTCCAGCAGTTCGTCAAATTTGGGGTTGTCATAATAGGTTTGATTCCAGCCTTCACCGCCGCCGCTGTAGCTTCGTGACAGCTCCCAGATCCAATCCGCATTGGGGCCCGGCTCTTCTTCTCCGATGGCAAAATCCCATTTGTCTTCCGCCGGTGCGTAAATAAAGGCATAGTATGTATCCAGATCCAGCGTTTTCAGGGCAATTTCGATCCCGATTTCTTTGAGTTGTTCTTTCATCAGGGTTGCCAGTTTGAGCTCCGTGCCCCAGTCCGACGGCACGATTAATTCGAACACCAGGTTCTGGCCGGTTTTGGGATCATTGCGGAGCCCGTCGTTGTCCTTGTCTGCATAGCCGGCGCTGTCCAGGATTTGTTTGGCTTTTGCCGGACTGTATTCATATTTGGGTAAGTTGGGATTATAATTGTCCATCTCCGGGTAAATGAAACTGTCGGTTTTTTTGGCATAGCCCTGGTAAACCAGATCGACTATTTTATCCAGGTTCGTGCCGTGCATGATTGCTTTGCGGACCTTCAGATCCTGGATGGGGGATTTTTTGTGCAGATTAAATGACAGCCAGATCAGGCCAATACCATCTGATCTGATAATTTTAAAATTCTTATCCCCCTCGAACTCCCGCAGAGCTAACGGACCAATGCCCGTATAGCCCATCATTTGAACCTCACCCTTTTTGGCTGCCAGGTTGAGCGCCTCCTGACCGCCATAGGCCTTAAACACCATTTCATCGACCTGTGGAGCGCCGCCCCAGTATTGCTTGTTGGCTTCAAACCAGACGTACTGCTTGGATTTAAATTCTCTGAGTTTGTAAGGTCCGGAGCCGATGGCCTTCATATTGGGGAACGATGAGAAATCGTCTTTATAAGGTTCCCAGATGTGTTTGGGCAAAATCGGCGTCCAGTATATCGGAGGGTAAGGATTGCCGTGTTTTGCCGCCAGCTTAAATTCTATTGTATGATTATCAATGACGGTGACGGATTCAAAGGTCAGATCGGGCACGTCATACGACGGCACATTTTTGGGCAGATAGTTGAATGTGAACGCGACATCATGGGCCGTAACCGGTTTGCCGTCATGGAATTTGGCATCCTGGCGCAGATAGAATCGCCAGGTCTGCCTGTCCTGGGTTTCCCAGCGGGTGGCCAGGGCCGGCAGCGCGCGGTATTCCGGGGCCGGCCCCATCATCCAAAGCTGGTCATACAGTACCGGCCAAAAAGCACAGCCCATCTCCGTGTACTGCCAGGATTCGCTGGCGCGGGGAGATTCCAGAGTTTGATCGGTGGTAAACCCGATACTGAATCTAATTTTTTTGGCATCAGCGGTCGGTGTCATCTGAAATACTAGAATTACCGCCAAGGCGAACACCATGGTAGTTTTAACCAATGTCGAATAATTTTTGCTGTGCATACGTCCTCCTTTCATTGCTTTAAGATTGTTGTAGACTATTCCGATTTTCTTCCTAGCAATTGTAGTAGCCATTTATAATTATGCAGAGTCTTAATTTTTAGTTCAGCCACCAGGACACCAAGTCACAAAGATTTAGTAATTTATATTTGGGAACCTCAATAATTAAAAATAGATGAAATTTTATCTTCTTTCTTTGTGTCTTCGTGTCTTGGTGGCCAAAAATTTAGGGCCGACTTGTTATAATTCAGTTGTAATTTGTGTATGAATTCTAACATCCCATTTTTTGATTCCGGCAAAAAAGATATCCCGTTCCTCTTTGTCCAGCACTTCGCATGGAAACACCCCGACATGCTTTATCTGGTTTCGAAGGATCATGAGCGACAGGATTGAAGCTGGCACGGAGGTTATCCAGGAAACATCGTTGGTTCCCGGAATCATCTCGCAGGCCTGGACGATGTTCGGGCTATCCGTCCACATCTTGTAGTGCCGGTATTCATCACCGGCGCGTCCCTTGACGTCGACGGCCAATTGCAGTTGGCTCATGATCCTTTTACTATTGACCATTTCGACGCATTTTTTGGGTGCCAGGGTAGGGGGCAATATTTTAAAAAAGAAATCCCTGGGGCTGACCTGGACACCCTTGACATCGACAGGAGCCTCCTCCATCATCCCCAGACCTTCAATGAGAAAGCGCCACATTTCAGAACTGGGATCGCCCAGCTTGAAATCACAGTATTTCACCGGTTTGCCGATAAATTTCGGAATTGTAACCGGCTCCTCATGGGTGTGATAGTATACCTTACCCCGGTGATCCAGCGGCGGCGGAAAATAATATTCTTCTTCACCGGAGAAAATCGGTGCAAATTTGTACTGCCCGTCTTCCCAGTAAACCCCCTGTTCGGCACAATCTTCCAGATAGGTCGTCAAGGACCACAGTGCCACGGGTTCGTCGCAGTCGACAATGCCGTAGTCTTTGATACCGATATAGTCGATTTCATCCAGTTGATCAACGGCCTCTCTGGCCATGATGTTGACCAGGCCGGAATCCCCCCCTGCCAGGATTAAGGCTTTCAAGCCGGCGGCTTCAAAGTCCTTAGCGAATTCAAATTGCTCCACCAGAAATTCATCTTGAACGGTTTCCCCGGTGCTGCTTGTTAGCATTTCATTGGAGGCCATGTCGAGATAATTTGCCCCGGCCTTGACACAGGCCTCCAAAACCGGTCGATCGAATACCGGCAGGGTTGCATTGACTACCAGCTCATACGGTCCCTTTTTGATTTGATCAACCATTGCATCAACATTCGATGCATCGAGCAGTTCGACTTTGATTTTATCCGATCCCACAAATTGTGCGACCTCATGGGCGCGCTCAAGATCGACGTCCCCCAGAAGGATCGTACCAACATCATCGGCCTGAGCCAGAACACCGCTGATAACATTGCCCTGGGCGCCGGCCCCGATAATCATAGCTTTATGCATTAGCCATACCTCTCTTATCTATTATTAAAAGCTATTATTCCAAATCCCCGGTTTTCTGGTTTCCGGCCTTCTGACTTACAAGCCCCCCAGCTTCCTGGCCTTTTTGCCTTCAAGCATTTGTTCCATTAATATAGTTGAACTCCACTGGACTAATGGAGATTTTTTTACACAGCCTGATAATAGTTGTCTGGGTCTGGTACCGAAATAAAAACCTTGAAATACCGATCAAAAGAAGAACCCAGATCCCAACCGACAATCCGTCGGAAAAAAACTGGTAGACGGCTGTGCTGCTTTCCGGCATTGCTGATATGATGATCAGCCATGTCAAAAACGCACCGACTGCAATGGCAAAATGGAAGATCAGTCGCGTAATGGCAGATTTAATTTCATAACGGCAAAGGCTGATTTCATATTCGAAGTATTTTTTAATGCTGAAGATCATATCGTTCTCATCGGGTTCCGATTTTTTCACAACCGGCAGATCGATGCGAAGGATGAAGTCATTGCGACTACCGAGTTCCCGGGCACAATATAGCAAATACTCCACCAGCTTTTGATTTAAATCGCGCTTATAAAAAGAAGAAAAATAATCAAATTTTTCATACAATGCGCTGTAGTCCGGTAAATTCACGGGAACAATAAATTGATTGTCCACCGTCAAGTCGTACCGTTTTAAAATCTCGGGATCCATTCTTTTTTGCTCACTTATTATATAAATTTAGTGAATCCTGCTCCTATGTTCATGCGGCATATTCGCTTATCCAGCTTGCGCAAAAAAGATATTTATTTTTAACTATTTAATTCGCCGGACTTCGCGTTATTTAAAATTCTTGAGATTTCAAGGACCCTATTCTCACACCGAATGTTCAATTTCCCAGGGCGAATTAAGCGGATTAATTAGTCCCATGCCGTCCCCCAGGCATACTCATCTTTTACCAGATCCACCATCAGGGAGGTTTCCGTTGATATGACCCCATCGATTTTACAGATTTTTTTAAATATCAGTTCATGAAATTCCTTGAGGGAGCGAATCACAAATTCGACATCGATGTCCGTGCCGCCGGTCGTCAGTGCCACCCAGATTAAAGAATCAATTTTTTTCAGCTTTTCCAGCACCTGATCCGCTTTTTTTAGATCAATCTTTATTTTCAGGTTGCCGGCGATTTCAAACCCCAGATCAATGGGATTCGCCACGGCCACAATTCTGATCACACCGCTGTCCAAAAGTCTTTTCAGACGTCGTCGCACGGTAAACTCCGATATCCCCAGTTCCTGGGCAATGGCGTTATTCGGCATGCGGCCGTCTTTTTGCAGCAAGTGAATCATCTGACAGTCGACCTTATCCAGTTTCTTGCCGGATGATTCAACAGCATCATCGCCTTTTTTATTATTTTTATCGTTATTAGTTTTCATTGTATTTCTATAATTAGATAAAATTTGCATCGTTTTTTACATTATTCGATATATTTGTCAACAATTTTCTTGACAATTTTATTCTTTTTCGTTATCCCTGATCCGGACGAGCCGGTTGCAGCGAAGTGAAAATCCCGCTATATCGGGGAATTGAAAATTGAAGACTGAAGATTGATCCGCCGGAGGCGGAGTGGATATCGCTTCGCTTCGTTTTTTTAATATGAATTTAACCATTTAAGAATTAGTTAGCCACGAATAGACACAAATAAACACGAATGTTTGTAAATGTTAAAAACAGGGGCAAGCAAAATGAAAATATTTTATTCGTGCTAATTCGTGGCTTCTTTAAAGAAATTAGAAAGGATCGAAAGTGAAAAAAATTGCAATATTCGGTGTCGGTGCCCAGGGCAGTACCATTGCCAGGCGAATGGATGAACATCCGAATGTATCCGAAATTATTTGTGCGGACTACGATAGCAGAGCGGCCGAGGAACTGAGTAATTCATTGGGCAAAGCCCGTGCGCTTCAACTGGATGCCGGTGAGGTGGACAATGTCATCAAGGCAGCAGAGGGGTGTGACCTGGTGGTCAATGGTCTGCCCCTGGAGTTTGATCTGATTGTCATGCAGGCCGCTCTGGTGGTGGGTGCCTCATATATGGACATGGCCGGCCCCATGGAAGATATCGGCTTTGTTGAAAGCTACCAGATGATTTTTTCCGAATGGCACGAAAAATTCAAAGCCAGGGGGCTGACGGCGATTGTCGGCTGCGGATCATCTCCCGGTCTGGCTAACCTCATCGCCCGGGAATCCGTGGACAAGCTGGATACCTGCGACACCATTGGTATTTATGTCTTTGAGGGTGTTTGGACCGAACGCTTTACGCCATTCTGGTGGTCACCGGAGGTTGCCCTCAGCGACATGGGCTATCAGACCTTTCGATTTGAAAACGGTAAACATGTAAAGGACAAGCCCTTCAGCCGGCCGGTGATGATGAAACTCAGGGGCATCGATCGAAAGGTTCGGATGTTCGATCATGAGCATGATGAACCGGTTACGATGGGGTTGCTGGCCGAGGAGGCTTTAAAAGGCGTTAAAAACGTTGATTTTAAATACGGCGGGTGCGGTGTAGAACTTTCCGAACTGCTGTTCAATATGGGCTTGCTTTCAAAAGAGCCCGTAGACGTGAAAGGCACCAGCATCGTACCCATGGATTTGGTTCTTAAATTATGTCCCCCGGCGCCTAAATATCCGGCAGAGATCAAAGCCATCATCGATGAAGGGGTAGCTGTGGAGGAAGGGGCGTTTCTGGTGAGGGTTGAAGGGACCAAAGATGAAAAGCCGGTCCAGATTGACTGCTATGTCAATGCACCGGGTTTGGTGGAATCTTACGAGAAAGCGCGCCTAAGCCACGAGGCCTATCTGACCGGGCAGAGCGGGGCGGTTTTCGTTCAAATGCTGGTCGATGAAGCTTTTACCGAAAAAGGATTGTTCGTGCCGGAGCAGTTTCCTGCCGATGCCCGCCGCTATTGTTTTCAGGAACTGGCAAAGCTGGATATCACGGTTGATGAGTTCGTAGATAATTGAGGGGCATGGCGTTTTTCTTGCGACCCGCTGACTGGATAATCACCACCGAAATCGCATGAACTCGACCATAAGGGTTCGTAATGAATGAACAGTTTACCCTATAGTTTCATAAAATTTTGAAATCCAACTTAGCTGCTGCAATGAAGACCATTGAAAGTATTGACTGATCCTGGATTCTGGTTTCTGGATACTGGATGTCGTTGAATTTCACCGATAGGGTACTGTTAGATATCCAGCATCAAGTATCAAGCATCCAGCATCTGCCCGGAAAAAGCAACGATCTCAGACATAACGGCCAGGCTAGATGACAAGAAATTATGCAATGTTAGGGTTTAATTAAATGGACAGGAAAAGCAAAATGAGTAAAATACTAGTTGTCGGTGCCGGCGGGCAGGGCGGGCCTTGTGCTTCCATTCTGGCCGGGGATGAACAGGTCTCCGAGATACGACTTGGAGATATCAATTATGAATTGGCCACAAAAGTTGCCGAAAAAATAGGCAGCAGCAAGGTCAATCCTTTAAAGCTGAATGCCGCGGATAAAGAAGCGGTCATCAAAGCCGCCGAGGGCGTTGACGCCGTTATCAATCTAACCCTGATTGATTATAATGACAACATTCTTGAAGCCGCCCTGGCAAATAAAAGCCATTATGTCGATACGGCCTGCAATTATGGCTATCTCATGCACATGGTGGAAAACAAGCCCTTGCGATATAGCCGCGAATTCCAGGCCGGCGGGAAGACGGCCTTGATCGGCTGCGGTGCGACTCCCGGTATGTCAAACATTTGCATTCGCTATGTTTGCGATCAAATGGATGAAGTTGAAAAAATCTATTTGCGGGCCGGCTATGCCCAACTGGGAGAATCGCAGGAGGTGGTCAGTGCCTGGGACCCGGGCTGGTCACCGGAAATCGCTTTGGAGGATTTCGCCGAGCCGCCAATGATTTTTGAAAATGGCCAGTATAAAACAGTCCCCATTTTCAGCCGCGCTGAAAAATACCGGTTCCCCGAGCCGGTCGGCAGTCTATTACTTGCATCTCACTCCCATGAAGAGCCGTATACGATACCCTATTATATCGGTAAAGGTCTTAAAGAGGTGGATTTTAAATATCCTGTTGATCCGCTGGCCGGAGCCTTTGTGAAAATGGGATTCGCGGATGATCGTGAAATCGATGTCAACGGCATCAGCGTTGTTCCGCGGGATGTGTTGATGAAGCTGGTGCAGCGGCCGGCCAACGAATTTTTAGACGAAACCGAAGCCTCAATCGCGAATTCGGAAGATTATGCCTGGATCATGGAAATTACGGTCGATGGTGTATTGAATGGCGCTGCTTGTTCGTACTGTCTGACCGATTTATTGCTTATGGACAAGGCCACAAAACTGGATTTATTCCGAAAATTCGGATCATCCATCATCGGCGTGTCGTTGCCCGCGGTGGTCGGTGCCAGGATGTGCATGGCCGGTAATACAGATACTGGCGTTATCTCTTCCGAATGCCTGGACCCTAATATATTCTTCAGGAAAATGGCTGCCATGGGAAGTCCGGTTTCTTTTGATGAAAAAATTATCAAAAGAACTTTGTTTGAGGAGAAGTAGTGCGCTTTTTCTTTAAATCCAACAGGACTGCGATGCATACGGATTTTAAGGATTAAGTTTCAGCTCTCCGGCGGATCAAAGATATTTTTAATAAAAAATTTTCGCCACCAAGACACAAAGACCCGAAGAAGAATATTTACTTAAGATTACACTTTGTGTCTTGGTGTCTTTGTGGCAAATCATCCCGGCTTGTCCGGTTTAGGAGATTATTTAAATGAGCAGTGACAAAGAAATCCCGCAAAAGGCCGACTTCGTCTTTCAAAACGGCGTTGTCTATACTGTCGATCATCAGCGCAGCCGGGCTGAAGCTGTCGCGGTGAAAGGCAAAGGCATTATTTTTGTCGGCAGTAATTCAGGGGCAGCGGAATTTGTCGGCCCGCAGACTGAAGTAATTGACCTTGCAGGCAAGATGGTGCTGCCCGGTTTTATCGACAGCCACGCCCATGTCTCGGCCACCATCAATGAAGATGACAGCGTCATGCTATATCACCTGCAAACGGCGCAAGACTATGTGGCAGCCCTAAAGAATTTCGCTTTCAAACATCCGGATTTAAGCGTAATTTATGGTCATGGCTGGAATAATGAGGCGTTTCCACCGGAAGGGCCCCTGAAAGAGGAACTGGATGCCGTTGTTTCCGATCGCCCGGTTTCTTTAATGTCCAATGATGGCCATTCAATCTGGGTAAATTCCAGGGCGCTGGATATGGCCGGTATCACTAAAGATACTCCATGTCCACCAGGGGGGATGATAGAGATGAATCCAGCCACCGGGGAGCCCAGCGGCACCATTCGCGAAACTGCCCGTGACCTGATTCAGAATGTATTGCCGCCCTATACGATTGAGCAATTGAAAACAGGCATTCGCGACTTCATGCTTGAAGCGGCCCGGGTCGGCATCACCAGCGTGCATGACCCCATGCTGTTATTGCCGGACAGCGATGGACAACTAAACGGTTATGGGTCTGCCCGCAATAGCATTTTGGCCTTCGAGGAGCTTGTCAATAATGCCGAACTGACCTGTCGGGTGCGGGGCGCCATTTTGACCGATCCCACCAAAGGGGACTCGCAGGTGCCGGCTCTGGTTTCCGCATGCGCCGCACAAAAACATCCCCTTTTTCAAATTAGCGGGGCTAAAGTCTTTGTCGACGGCGTTGTGGAAGGCGGTACCGCTTACCTGCATGAACCCTATGCTCACAAACCGGACTTCCGGGGAGAACCGCTGTGGGAGCAGGAACAGCTCAACGCGCTTTGCCGGGCGACTGATCGGGAAAATTTGCAGATTCATATTCATGCTATTGGAGACGCGGCCATCCGCATGTCCCTGGACGCACTGGCGGATGCCCGGCAGCAGAACGGGAGGCGGGATTCCAGGCACCTGATCACGCATTTGCATATCGTGGATTACGCGGACATTCCGCGTTTTGCCGAACTTGAGGTTGTTGGTGTACCCCAGCCGTTCTGGCATGTGAAGGGTGAGTATTTCTGGGGGCTTGAGGCAAAGTATCTGGGCCGCGAGCGGGCTGAAAAAGAATACCCGATGAAAAGTTTTCTGGATGCCGGGGTGACCCTGGCATCGGCCAGCGACTACCCGGTGCAGGTACCCAGCCCGCCGCTGGTCGGGATCATGCTCGGGGTTTTACGCTGTATCCCCGGAGATCCGGATCCCAATGAAATCCTGGGACCCGGTGAACGCATGACGCTGGCGGATATGATCGCCAGCTTTACCATCAACGGTGCGTTTGCCAATTTCATAGAAAATGAAACGGGATCGATCGAAGTCGGCAAAAAAGCCGATCTGGTTGTGCTGGAGCGAAACCTGTTTGACATCCCGACCGAAGCAATTGGCGATGTGAAAGTGTTGATGACGATGTTTGAAGGCAACGCCGTACAGCGGGATGCAACACTCTAATCATGCTTGGGAGATAAACCATGAGCCTCACGGGAATCGCGATCGGGGCAGCAGGCGCCTGGGGCGTGTCACAGGGGCTGTCCCGATTCGGGCGCAACCCTGCAAGACCACCGCAGTTATACGAATTTTACCTCGATAATTACTGGTTCAAATCAGCCGGGCTCGACACCCAGTCGATGAATCCGCCGCTAAAGGGCTCCCGGAAAGCAGATATCGTCATTCTGGGCGGCGGGTTTACCGGGCTGGCCTCAGCTTACCATCTTGCCCAAAAATTTCCGGACCGCAAAATTGTTTTACTCGAAGGGGCTTGTTGCGGATACGGCGCGAGCGGGCGCAACGGCGGATTCGTAGACACTCGGGTTCCCGGTATTTACGACTATATTGAAAAAGCCGGGTACGAAAAAGGGCGTCACGCATTTGATATTAGCCTTTATGGCATCAATCTGATCAAACAGCTGGTTCCCGAGTACGGGCTTGATTGCGAATTTGAGGAAAACGGGTCGCTTGTCACGGCGATGGACGACAAACAAGCCCGGGCGCTGGAACGGGACTGTGCTACTTTTAAGGCAATGGGCCTCGAAGCATCAATTATACAGGGTCCGGAACTCGAAGCACAGATAAAGTCACCGCGCTATATTGCGGGCCTGACGTTTCCATACACGGGTATTGTCAATCCGTATAAGCTGGCGCGCGGCATGAAAGCGCTGGTGGAAGATATGGGGGTTGAGATTTTGGAAAAGACGGTGGTCATGCGATTTACACCTTCCGTGGGGCAGATGGGGGAATTTAAAAATATATATTACGGTGTCGCCCACAACGGAGAGGGGGTCGGCAACTGCCAGACGGCCGGCCGGATCATCGCTGATTTGATGGCCGGAGAACCCAGTGAACTGACCAAACTCTATTATGTCAATCACAAGATACCCTGGGCCGGTCCGCAGAAATTGCGCATTATCCCGGCGCGACTCTATAAGTGGTATCGGAACCGCTGGTGTACGGCGGTGTCTTAACTTTTTTTATGAAACCACACTTGGACTTACCGGATAAGCGCAAAGTATTTTATTCGTTCGGCTAAGGATTGGGGACGAAATAAATTGAACAAGTATTGCGATGAATTTTGGTTTGTATTCAAGGCGCGTTGAAGGTTGCATACTTTCCGTATGGGGGCTTTAACGCAACGCAGAAGACGGACCCAAAGACAAGTAATATTGTTCAAGTTATTGAGTTCGCAATCCTGAGTTTTGACAGGCGATCGAAAAATAGAAGGTCGAATTAAGCGTTGACATTTAACCTTCGCTTATGCATAGGACTAATGGTTTTCGTTTGATTAATTCCAATATTAAAAACTTGGTCCTCGGGCCATGTAGCAGATATTTGGCATTGCCGCTAACATGGCGCCGGAGTATTGGAGAATTGGAGTAGTGGGAAAAACATGTCCAAAAGGAGGTTCGAAATGCAAAAAGTAGTATTTAAACTAATGTTGATAGCAGTTACGCTTTTTTTTGCTTTGAATTTGACCGGCGGGGCAGTCGCGGGCGGCCTTCAAAAAATCGGCAAGCTTGAAGGGTACGTTGATATTGTCGCCTGGCCTGGCTACATCGAAAGGGGCGCAACCGATCCCAATTTTGATTGGGTATCGGAGTTTGAAAAGTCGTGCGACTGCAAGGTACGGGTCAAAACTGCCGGTACCTCGGATGAAATGGTCGCCCTGATGAATGAAGGCGGCTTCGACCTGGTGACCGCCTCCGGAGACGCCAGCCTCAGGCTGATTGCCGGCAAACGGGTTCAGGAAGTGAATAAAAAATTAATTCCCAGCTGGGATAAAATCGACCCGCGCCTTCAGAACGCACCCTGGCACACCGTCGACGGCAAACATTACGGCGTGCCCTATCAGTGGGGGTCAAACGTGTTGATGTACAATACCGATGTCTTCAAAGGAAAACCGACCAGCTGGAAGGTTGTTTTCGAGGAGATGATCCTGCCTGACGGTAAATCCAATAAAGGCCGGGTCCAGGCCTTCGATGGTCCGATCTATATCGCCGATGCCGCCCTGTACCTGAAACATCACCGCCCCGAACTGGGGATCAAAGACCCCTATGAATTGAATGAAGATCAATATAAAGCGGCACTGGAGCTGCTCCGATCACAACGTAAAATCGTCAACCGCTACTGGCATGATCCCTTTATTCAGATCGATGACTTCACCAATGAGGGCGTTGTGGCATCATCTGCCTGGCCGTTTCAGGTCAATATCCTGCGGTCCAAAAAGCAGCCGATTGCCAGTGTGGTGCCGGTCGAAGGGGCAACCGGCTGGGCCGATACGACCATGATGCATGTTGATGCGCCGCACCCCAACTGCGCCTACAAGTGGTTGGAATGGTCCATCAACAAAAAACTGCAGGGCGATCTGGCAGCCTGGTTCGGATCGGTTCCGGTAAGGCTGGATGCCTGCAAAGGCAATAACCTGCTGGGAGATGAGGGCTGTACGGTAAATGGACTGGATGAATTTGAAAGAATCAGCTTCTGGAAAACACCGGTGTCAAACTGTGCCACTCAGGGATCTTGTGTCCCCTATTATCGCTGGGTGACGAACTATATTGCCGTTCTGGGCGGCCGTTAATCTGACTTTGCATAAAATCTTGTCATCCAGCACTGTCGAGATGATTGAGGTGCCTGCCTTATCTGGGCAGATGCTGGATGCTTGATACTGGATCCTGGATAAATGGAATTACACTAAAATGGATTCTGCTGTTTCCTTTCATGATGTCTGCCGGTATTACGGTGAGGTGCGTGCGGTTGACAATGTCAGCTTCGAGGTCGGCGACGGAGAGTTTTTCGCAATGCTGGGTCCGTCCGGTTCCGGCAAAACAACCAGCCTGCGGCTGATTGCCGGATTCGAAAAGCCGACTTCCGGCGAAATTATGATCCACGGCGCCCGGACGGAGAAAATTCCGCCCTACGAAAGAAATGTAAATACCGTCTTTCAAGATTATGCCCTGTTTCCCCACATGACGGTTTTGAAAAATGTCGCGTATGGGCTGATGGTCAAGGGCGTCAATAAAAAAGCTTACTTTCAAAAAGCCAATGAAATGCTGGATGTCGTTAAACTGGGGAATTTGGGTGCGCGACACCCCTCTCAGCTTTCAGGGGGCCAGCGACAGCGGGTCGCACTGGCCAGGGCGTTGATCAATGAACCCCGGGTGCTCCTGCTGGATGAGCCCCTGGGAGCCCTGGATCTGAAACTCAGGAAACAGATGCAGGTTGAGCTCAAAGCGCTCCAGCGCCAGGTGGGAATCACTTTTATTTACGTCACCCATGACCAGGATGAAGCCCTGTCAATGAGTGATCGTTTGGCGGTCTTCAATGAGGGCAAGATCGAACAGGTCGGCTCCCCCGGCGAGATCTATGAATACCCGGCCTCGGATTTTGTGGCCGATTTCGTGGGGGATGCCAATATCATCGATGCTGAATTGGCTTCCCGGCTAAATGGTGAAAAAAAATCCTATTCGATTCGACCTGAAAGAATTCATTTCCATGATGATGCACCCGATGACGGCGGGTTATGTGTGGCTGAAGGCAAAATCACGGACATCCACTATCATGGCGCCAGTACGCGCTATACGCTGACTTTGGATGACGGCAACAGTTTGTTTTTGGTGCAACAGAATTCCAGTGAAATCAACAGTCCCACCGACGGCGCCATTCAAGTGGGCATGCCGAAGCGAATTGCATGGAGTAAAAATGACATTCGCTACTTCAGCGCTTAAAAAATGAACATCGAACATCGAACGCCCAACATCGAGTAAGGTATTCTATCTATTAAAAGGGACCGAGCAAATTGCATCTGCCTTGCAAAATTTGGTTCGGTATATCGCTTCGGCGGTGAAATCAGGGCCGAACGGTTCTCCCTGGCTGTGGTTCCGTTTATTTTAAAATCGAAGAAGCGCAGCGTACTCAATATTCGATGTTCGATGTTGGACGTTCGATGTTGGACGTTCAAACTTTTCACTGTTTCGGCAAAGCCGATCATCTCGGAACCGACCCGATAACCAGGTTTTTAATATTGGTGTAACACTGTGAGCAACAATTCTTTGGCCATATCATATGGATTCAGACAACCGCGGTCTGTTGCCAGCAGACTGTCGACATATCTGTACAGTCACCCCTTGCTTTTGCTCCTGTTGTTTTTAACACCGCCGCTTTTGTGGTTGGGCGTCATCTATCTGGGTGCGCTTATTGCGTTGTTGATGCAGAGTTTCTTCTCGATCGATGAGTTCACCGGCCTGATTAAATATCAATTAACCCTACGGACTTATCTGGAACTGTTCAGTCCCGCGAATATGGACATTGTCCTGCGAACATTTCTAATGGCAGCCTCCGTGACATTTGCTGCCGCTTTGATTGCATTTCCCATCGCCTACTATATGGCACGCTACGCCAGCGGCCGGGTCAAGGCCTTGCTTTACCTGGCGGTTATGCTGCCTTTGTGGTCCAGTTATCTGGTCAGAGTTTACTCCTGGAAGCTCATTTTGGCCAAAGAGGGTATTTTAAATTGGGTATTTGATAAACTGTACCTGATGTGGGTTATGGATGGCGTTTTATCCCTGCCCGTGGTTGGCGGAACGTCTCTGTCGGTCAGCTATCTGGGAACCTTTCTGGTCTTTTTGTATATCTGGATGCCGTATATGGTATTGCCGATCCAGGCTTCGCTGGAGCGGGTTCCGGCTTCGCTGATCGAAGTATCCTCCGATCTTGGCGCCAAACCGGGACAAACTTTTCGCAAGGTCGTCCTGCCGCTGGCTTTTCCGGGAGTGGTGGCAGGATCCATATTTACCTTCTCGTTAACCCTGGGCGACTACATCATTCCCGGAATTATAGGCTCCTCCAGATTTTTTATCGGACAGGCCGTTTATACCCATCAAGGGACTGCGGGCAACATTCCGCTGGCGGCCGCTTTTTCCGTTGTCCCGATCATTATCATGGCGTTTTACCTGGCGGCAGCCAAGAAGTTGGGGGCATTCGATGCGCTTTAGCAAAAACAGCGGATCACCGCTTTCGATAAAATTAGCGACCCTGGGTGGGCTACTTTTTCTGCACGTGCCGTTCGGGTTTATTCTGCTGTATGCCTTTTCAACCGAGGATAAATCATACCAGTTTCCGCCGCCGGGACTGACCGCCAAATGGTTTGCAGTTGCCTGGAGCCGGCAGGATATCTGGGACGCCATCGGCCTGTCGGTAAGAATTGCCGCCATTTCCACCTTTATTGCCATGTTACTTGGAACGCTAGCCGCGGCTGCCATTTACAAAAGAAAATTTTTTGGACGTGAAACGGTTTCTTTGTTAATTATTTTGCCCATCGCCTTGCCCGGAATCATCACCGGTATTTCTCTGAGGAGTGCCTTTAATATTGGCCATATTCCGTTTAGTTTCTGGACGATTGTGCTTGGTCATGCTACCTTCTGCATAGTCGTGGTTTACAACAACGCGCTAGCGCGCTTTCGGCGCATATCGTCGTCGCTGATTGAAGCATCGATGGACCTGGGGGCCAACGGATTCCAGACTTTTCGGTATGTCATTTTGCCCAATATAGCGACGGCATTGCTTGCGGGCGGGATGCTGGCGTTTGCGCTCAGCTTTGACGAGGTCATCGTGACCACGTTTACCGCCGGACAGCAGACAACCCTGCCAATCTGGATGCTGACCGAATTGGTTCGGCCGCGGCAGCGCCCGGTGACCAATGTCGTCGCGGTATTTATTATCGCTGTTACGTTTATTCCAATTCTGGTGGCGTATTATGTCACCCGGGGTACGGAGACTGTCGAAGGTGCGGGTAAATGAAGCATCCGGTTCGCCGAGGCGAAGAATTGAAAATTTACCCCTGATTTATATTTTTATCTCTCACAGAGCTCTCGGAGAACACAGAGGAAGAAGAATTATGTCGCCTGCGGCGAGAAAAACGAACAACAAATAAAAATCTAAAGGTCCAGTATAATTACCCCACAATTTCGCCCTCATCGGGTAAGATGAAAGGAGACAGCATGAAGTTTATTAGAGTAAATCTGACAGCCAAAAGCATCGAAACTCAGGACGTCCCGCAAGAATATGCCGGCCTTGGCGGGCGGGCACTGACATCCTGCCTGATTAACAGTGAAGTGCCGGCCGCCTGCGATCCCCTGGGTGCCGAGAACAAACTCGTTTTCGCACCCGGTTACCTGAGCGGCACGCCGTTGGTCAATACCAGCCGTCTTTCAATCGGAGCCAAGAGCCCACTGACCGGCGGTATCAAGGAGAGCAATGTCGGCGGTACGGCTGCTGCCGCGCTGGCAAATCTAGCAATCACGGCCCTGATTGTTGAAGGTCAGGCTGCCGAAGGTGCGTATTATTTCCTAAATGTCGATGGCGACGGTGAGGCTTCACTGCTGGATGCCGGGGAATGTAAAGGGATGCGAACCTATGCCCTGGTGGAAAAGCTGACTGAAGAATTCGGCGACAAAAAGAGCATCACCTGTATCGGTCCGGCGGGAGAGCTTCATTTGACCGCCGCTTCGATTCAAACAACGGACCTCGACGGTCGTCCGTGTCGCGCGGCCGGCCGCGGTGGCTTAGGTGCCGTTATGGGATCCAAAGGCCTTAAAGCGCTGATCGTAGAAAGAAGCGGTAAATCCGCCGATGCGCTGGCAGATGCCGGCGAATTTAAAGAAGCGGCCAAAGCCTATGCCAAGGCCGTCAGAGCCGATGAGTTCAGCGGTGAGATTATGGGGGAATTGGGGACCGCCGCATTTGTGGAGCCGATCAATGCCGTCGGGGCGTTTCCCACCCGCAACGCACGTGAAGGACAGTTTGAGCACGCCTCGAAAATCAGCGGCGAGAACATGGCAAAAATCATCAAGGAGCGGGGCGGTAAAACCACCCATAAAGGTTGTGCCCAGTGCATCATCGACTGCTCAAACGAATATGTGGATGCAGACGGCAAGTATGTTACCTCATCACTTGAATATGAGACGATCTGGTCAATGGGCGGTATGATCGGAAACGGGGATCTGGATGCCGTTGCCCGGCTCGACTTTCTGTGTGACGATATCGGACTGGATACGATCAGCACGGGGGTGGCTATTGCCGTGGCCATGGATGCCGGCTACAAGGAATTCGGTGACGGTCAGGCAGCGATTGCAATGGTCGAAGAAGTTGCGGCCGGTACCGAGATCGGCAAACTTATCGGCAACGGGCCCGCTGCGGTGGGCAGGCATTTCAAACATGACCGGGTGCCGGTGATGAAAGGACAGAGTATGGCGGCCTACGATCCCCGGGCCATTCAGGGCATGGCCGTGACCTATGCCACAAGCCCCATGGGCGGCGATCACACCGCCGGCTGGGTGGTGGATCAGAACCTGGAGGAGTTCGGCGGCACGCTGGACCGATTTTCTGCCGAAGGACAGGTGGAAGCATCCCGCGATACCCAGATTCACATGGCGGCCGTGGACAGCGTTGGCATCTGCGACTTTGCCCAATCCGGTCTGGCGTCACCCGAAGGCATTGCCAATGTCTACAAGATGGTCGCGGCCAAATCCGGCAAGCCATTCGGTGAGGAGGACTGGACGGCCATGGGAACCCGAACTTTGAAGGCCGAACGCGAATTCAACCGCAACGCCGGCTTTACCAGCAAAGATGATCGGCTGCCGAAAATGTTCTATGAAGAACCCCTGCCGCCGACCAACAAAGTCGTTGTCATCAGCGACGAACAGATGGATTCAACATTTGATTTTTAAAAAATGAAAATTACAGTCAAGGTTCATGGAACCTTAATGAAATACATTGCGGATTACGACCACGAAAAAGGCATTGAGCTGGAATTCCCGGACAATACCGATGCGGCTGCATTGATCAATTATCTGGGAATTCCAAAATCCAGTGTCGGCATGGTGTCCGTCAACGGGCACCAGGTAAAATCCGATGGCATCCTGCCGGACAACGCGATCGTCAAAGTCTTTCAGCCGATTTTCGGGGGATAGTCCGGCTAAGATGGAATTGAAAATTGAATCCTCCATAGGCGGACAAGGATTGATGATTGTATATTTAAGGAGTTCTATCGATTTATAAATGTAGCAGAGCGAAGTAATTCAATTTTTAATTTTTCATATTAAGATACAACCTGATCTGACAACAACTGAGATGAGTTTTACAGTATCTACAATTTTGAGTGCCCCTATTTATTGCAGATACTATTCTCTTATCAAAGGATTGACTGAAGTTTTGATCTCTAGACAATATCTTACGTGGACAGAACAGATAGTATAGATGTGAGCGGAGAAGTGCATGGGAACCGAATCCATTTCCAAGTCTAAAACAATCTGATAAATTTAGAATAATATTTTTTCCATTTTTAGCTCCAGGGTAATTCCGAGGTAGTCTTGACCCAAACTCGGGTTGTATTCGATAACATTTTTACGATGGAAAGGTTCCTTTTTGGAGCCTTTTATTTTTCCGCTCTAGAGATCAATGGTTCGGGAACAGCCGAAAAAAACTTCTTGACAAATATCTGACGAGATGTAAGAATATCTGACAAAACGTAAGAATATGGAGGCAGTCATGGAACTTACACGCGAGAGGATACTTGACGCAATGATCGCTGTTCTTAAAGAAATTCAGCAGGATATCATCGAGACACCTGAACGGATCAGCGAGGATACAGTGCCGATAGGTGACCTGTGCAATTTCGATAGTCTGGCCAGTGTCGAAGCCACTGTCGATGTTCTCGTTGCCCTGGAATTTGAAGTCGAGGAATTCCCATCCTATCCAAGTCTTTTCATTAGCAGGCAACAAAAGGCGCTTAATGTGGGGGAGGTCGCCGACCGTATTTTAAGGCTAAATTCTAGACGCAATTAGGAGATAACTTATGCAGAATACTGGTGAAAGAAGGAAGCTCATAGGATCAAGGCTAGCGTTGGCTCGTAAGCGTGCTGGCCTGTCACAGTCCCAAGTCGCAAACGAGCTTAAATTGCCTCGACCATCCATATCTGAAATAGAAGCGGGACGCCGGCGCGTAGCTGCTGATGAGCTTGTTATGTTCGCAGAATTGTATTCAGTTGATATAAACTGGCTTGCTGGAATGGGCGAAAAGAATGTCGATGTCATGCGTGATAAACTGCAATTGGCCGCAAGAAAGGTCGCCGGGCTGAAACAAGAGGACCTGGAAAAAGTCATCGACCTCCTGACTTCGCTTGGAAGCAAGGAGGACAAATGATGGATTTCCCTACCCGCAAGAGGCTCACCTTGCAAGCCGCTTCCCAGGCCCAGATTGTTCGCGCAAAATGCAAGATCAAGCGTGGTGCCGCAATCGATCCTATATCCGTCGCTGAAGCGCTTGGCTGCGAAGTACGATTCATGGCGCTGCCATCGCTTGAGGGGCTGTATTCGCCAACGCCCAGACCTGTTATTGTTCTTGGCTCAGAACGTCCAGCTGGCAGGCGTGCATATACCTGTGCCCACGAGATAGGCCATAACGAATTCAAGCATGGAGCCCGCATCGACGAATTTGTCAACTACAGTACACCAGAGACCGATGATCCTGATGAATTCATCGCGAATATGTTTGCGGCTTTCCTATTGATGCCGAAAAGCATCATCCAGAAGGCGCTCAAAGAACGTCAGATCCAGCCGCAACGAATCGAGCCAATGCAAATTTTTCGGATGGCCTCACATCTGAATGTCGGGTATGGAACCCTGATTAATCACATGACATGGACTCTCAACCTGTTGGGCAGACGGCAATGCAAAAATTTGCTCCGTACTCAACCCAAGAAATTAAAGGCTCAGTTCGGAGGATCCCCCCAGGGCGAGGTCATATTAGTTGATGGATTATGGTGGGATCGGACAGTCGATTTAGAGATCGGTGATATCCTCGCGTTCCATGATGATGCCTCATTGGATGAGACTTCACGGCTGACATTCGTTGGAATGGTCGATGGCATGAAAACATACAGGGCTGTCGCAAGAGGTTATACCCGTGCCTTCGATGAGCATGAAGACTGGGCGGCGAACATCCGTATTGCATCAAAACATTACGAGGGGTTGGCGAGATTTCGATTTTATTCGGACCCGGAGGAGGAAATATAATGGTAAATGACCTTGAACCTATCACTGGACAGAACCTTTCAGAGGCTTGGGCGCGTTCCTTTCTGTTAAGCTATAATGCGAGTTCAGGAATTATTGCACCGGGCATCGTGTCTTTTCCTGTGGATGAAAATAATCCTGAATGGAATCTTGAGACCCCTGGAATTCGCGATGCGCTAGAAGATCAGCTCGATGAATTTGGAATCTGCTCAGCAAATCAAAGTAACATTGAGACAGTTGCAGGGACAATTTTCCCGGAATCAATCTGGAAGCGGTGTCGTGGAGATCGTGAGGCGCTTCGTGAAACATATCTGAAGATGTGGCCCCAGATAAAAAAATGTAAAGATAACAGATGGGGGACTTATTTCAAACGACTGATATCGTTTAGTGATAAAGGAATTAACCAATTAGGGGCGATTTTAAATGAATGGACACGCAGTAATAAAAAATGCAGACGAAGCGCTCTTCAAGCAGGCATATTTGATCCATGTCGTGATCACAGACCTGGCCCATATTTAGGATTCCCTTGCCTTCAGCAGGTTGTTTTTCATCCCATCGGACCAAAAGGTAGAAGTGGGATGAAAGTCGTAGCTCTTTATGCGAATCAATTGCTCATTGAAAAAGCTTATGGGAATTATCTGGGGCTGTATAGGTTGGGAAAATTCATGGCAGGAGAGATGGGGATTACCTTGAAACGGATTACCTGCATAGCAACTAATCTGAAAAGGAGTGAAAACCGCAGGAAAGGAGATCTTGCCGGATTGGTTTCAAGACTTAGAAAGGAACTCCCCGATGCCAACTAGCATTCATCCATCCACTAAGCAGTTTGGGAGACTATTCGTATTTGAAGGGTCAGATGGTGTCGGCAAATCAACGATTTCTGAGAAGGTGGCCGAACAGCTGAGAAAGAGGGGCTTTGATGTATTATCGTTGAGCTTTCCCGGTAAAGAACCAAATTCATTGGGGGATCTGGTCTACAAGATCCATCATAAAAAGTTTGGTATCGGAAAGATTTCGGATGCAAGCCTGCAAGCCTTGCACGTCGCTGCACATATCGACTGCATCGAGAACCGTATCCGCCCCGCCATCTTGGACCGAAAAATAATTGTTTTGGACCGGTATTGGTGGTCAACAGTAGCTTATGGGCTGGCCTCAGGCATCCCAAAGAACATTCTGGATGCCATGGTAGGCCTTGAGAAGACAGTATGGGGAACTCTATTGCCGGAAAGACTCTTCCTGATCACGCGCCAAGAACCATTCTGTGCAGAATTAGACAGCCGGTTGTGGACCAGGATCTGCATCGCCTATCAGGATCTTTATAAAGAGGAAAGGGGCAATTACCCTATAAATATAATCGAGAATTCGAAACCGTTGAAGCACATGGTCAGTGACTTCATCCGGATAATCACAAATGGGTGGTCCAATAAAGGCGGCTCACTATTTCAGCAGCCAATTTTCGATCCGCCTGCTGTGAAGACCGCGATTTTTATCCCAAGCAACCATTGGTTCCCGACAAAGTTGACCGAAGTGTTCGATACATACTGGCGATTTGCGGCTGAAAGGCAATCCATTTTCTTCAAACGTCTTAAGGGCGAAAAGTCCCCATGGACTGAGGATCAAATATTGCAGAATTACAAGTTCACAAACGCCTATCGGGCATCTGATAGGGTGAGCCAGTATCTCATCCGGCATGTGATATACGAAGGCGACGATAGTCCTGATGAGGTATTCTTCAGGATCATCCTTTTCAAGACCTTCAACAAGATAGAGACGTGGCAGCTTCTATTACGCAAATTTGGTAAGATATCCTGGCATGAATTCGATTTCAAGGCATATGACGCTGTCCTAACTGAAGCTAGGAACGAAAGGCTCAGTATCTATTCCGGGGCATATATCATGCCTTCCGCCGGCAAATCATTCGGCCATAACGCAAAGCATAGCAATCATCTAAGGCTCCTGAAGAAAATGATGGAAGAAGACCTGCCCTCCAAAATTCGTGATGCCAGATCCATGCAGCAGGTCTTTGATCTACTTCGCAGCTACCCGATGATCGGTGACTTCTTGGCATACCAATATGCCACAGATATCAATTACAGCAATCTTACCGATTTCAGTGAGATGTCATTCGTAGTACCTGGACCTGGTGCACGGGATGGCTTGCAGAAATGCTTATCAGATCCGGGGGGGTTCAGCGAAGTTGATCTGATCAGACGTGTTGCTGATCGCCAAGAAGATGAGTTCAAGCGCCTTGGCTTGAACTTCCAGGATCTTTGGGGACGAAAGCTACAGCTAATAGATTGCCAGAACCTTTTCTGTGAGGTCGATAAATACGCAAGAGTCGCGCATCCTGATATCATCGGGATTTCAGGCAGGAATAGGATAAAGCAAAAGTTCCGCGCACTGAATAAACCAATATCGTTCTTTTACCCTCCAAAATGGGGTATTAACCAAAAATTGTCGAATAATATGGATCGGTCATCTGGAATCAAGAAATGAAAAAAGCTTCATTCCGTCTCAAGGAGATAAAATTCGAGGTGACGCATGATTGCCTTCTCAATTGCGTGCATTGTTCTAGCATTTCAAGGGCAGAGTCTGGGAAGAATATGGATTGGCCTACATTCATCAGGGTGCTTGACGAGGCAAAAGAGCTCGGCGTGAATGAGATCGCGTTCTCAGGCGGCGAGCCCTTGCTCTGGGATAATATTGAAGATGCCGTAGCAGCATCATTAAGCCTTGGAGTCCATACTATTCTATACACGACAGGGAATGCACCGAATGCTGAAATGATGATGAGAAAGCTTCATGCAATCGGGCTTGATCGAGTGGTATTTAGTATTTTCGGCACCAATTCAGGACAGCATGAAGCGTTCACCAATCATAAAGGAAGCTTCGATAAGACTATCAGAATCGCTAAATCTTGTTCAAGTATCGGCCTTATTGGGGAATTCCATTTCGTCCCGCTTGCATGGAATTATAGAATATTACCGGAAATAGCTAATCTTGCACCCCAGAATGGAGTTAGACGAATAAGCGTTCTGCGCTTGGTGCCGCAAGGCAGAGGTAAAGACATCACGGATGGCCAGCTAAATCATTCCCAAAATATTGAGCTTCGCAAGATAATAATGGAATTACGTCTTGCCGGACACGATATACGCTTGGGCTCACCATATAATTTTTTGATGCTTCAAAAGAATCCCCAATGTCGATCCGGGATTGACAGGATGACTATCGGGCCAGACTTCCGAATATTTCCATGCGATGCGTTCAAACACATCTCACCTAAGGATATTGGAGTCAGTCCAGACTTTTCTAACATTCGCGAGCATTCACTCCGAGAGTGCTGGGAAAAATCTCCTTACCTTCAGGCTGTCAGGAATCATTTGACAACAGGTATAGGAAGTGAATGCAAAGCCTGCAGAAAACTTGAACACTGCCTATCGGGTTGCTTAGCCCAAAAGATTTATGCTTGGGGGGAGCTAAGAAAGTGCCGAGATCCAATGTGTTTATTAAAAAACCAAATAGATATAGAAATTCCAGATGCTTGAATAAGCACTGACGAACCTTATAAATAGCTAAAACACTTTAGAAACAAAACATCTAAATATCTTTTTGCAAAGCATTCACACTAAACAGGTTTGCCTGTTTTAAGACTTACTGTGGATCTCCTTAATCTTTTTAAATACGAGGTATAAAATTATGAGCAAGGAAAAAAATGTATTTATCAGTCATTATAGTAAAGATGACGAGCATATTGGAAAATTGAAAGACTTACTCGACCATAAGGGATACACAATTAAGAACAGCTCAATTGACAGTTCAAAACCAAATCAAGCAAAGAATACAGAATATATAAAATCGCTTTTACGCTCGCGTATCCAATGGGCAGGTACAACTGTTGTTTTAATTGGGCCGGACACGCATAAAAGAGAGTGGGTTAACTGGGAAATTGAACAATCGAACAAAACTGGCAATCGAATAATAGGTCTATATATTCACGGTGAAACTGACTCAATAGTTCCAGAAGCATTTGAAAAATATGGTGATGCTTTGGTTGGCTGGGATTCAGGTCATGTTATAGATGCAATTGAGGGACGGTGCAACAACTTTGAAAATCCTGATGGAACAGAAAGACAGGGTAAGTGGCAAATCCAAAAAGGAACATGCTAATAGTGAGTAGATATTTTTCCTACATATTAACTCGTGATTATGGTTTTGCACCAAATCCATTTAATGGAACTTGTACTCTTGCAACTTGCAAACCCAAAATTCGGGCAACCGCAAATGTTGGCGAATGGGTTATGGGTACAAGTTCAGCAAGCCACGGAAGAAGGAGTCATTTAATTTATATTATGAGACACTCTTGTCCAAAAACGGGTTTAGAATGAGTCATAAAGTGAGTAATAATACGAGTCATTGAAAAAAATCCTCCTTATATGTAGGGTGGTTGTTAA